>DATBSF010000108.1:0-7026 GCA_036559905.1 Thermoanaerobaculia bacterium
GTCAACGATCCGGAGCGCAACGTCTCGGTGCTCGAGCGGCTGCGCGATCGCGAACAGGTTCTCGCGCGCACGCCGGAGTTGCGCAAGGAAGCGCGCGAGCGCGCGCTGATCCGACTCGACGCACTCGGATCGGGCTCGGACTTCACGCCGTTCCTGCAACACACCGGCGTCGCCGCGATGAACATCGGGTATGGCGGAGAGGGTGGGGGTGGCTCCTACCACTCCGTCTACGATTCGTTCGATCACTACGTCCGCTTCGGCGATCCGAATTTTCAATACGGAATCGCGCAGGCGGAAACAGCAGGACGCCTGGTCCTGCGTCTCGCGAATGCCGACGTGCTACCGCTCGAATTCACGACGTTCGCAGATACGCTGACACGCTATCTCGACGAGCTGACGAAGCTCGCGCAGACGACACGCAACGACGTCGAGGATCGCAATCGGTTGGTTCGCGAGCGTGCGTTCGAGATCGCAGCCGACCCGACGCGCACGTACGTGTCGCCGAAAATGGAGCCGACGCCGCCGTTCCTGAACTTCGCACCGCTGCAGAATGCGATCGCCAAGCTGCAAACGAGCGCGCGCAATTACGATCGCGCCGCGTCTTCGTTGCCATCCGATGCGCCTAACGCGTCGGTGCGCGAGGCGGCACTCGATCAATCGCTGATGCACATCGAGCAGGCGCTGATTCTGCCGGAAGGCTTGCCGCGCCGGCCGTGGTTCCGTCATCAGATCTACGCGCCCGGTTTCTACACCGGCTATGGCGTAAAGACCGTGCCCGGAGTACGCGAGGCCATCGAGCAGAAACAGTGGGCGGAGGCGACCCAGCAGATCGAGATCGTGTCGAAGGTGATCGAAAACTACGCGGCGCAGGTGGATCGGGCCGCGGAGATCGCGCGCGGTAGGACGGAGTGATTGCAATCGATCTGTTTCCGAAATTGCATTAGCGGTTCTGGAGGTTATGGCGGGAGCAAGCCAAAACCGGGCCCCATGCCGTACCCATCAGCCGCGCCGTCGACGAACGGATCGCGCTGACAGCAGTCCGGAGCTGCCCTCAGCGCCCGCCGAGGTGGTCGTCGCGCCGCTGGAGTGTGATTCTGATCGCGTAGACCACGTCGTGATCGAGATCGCCTTCGAGGCGGATGTTATCGCGGATTGGAGATCGCGCTCGTAAAGCATGGCCGTTTCTATCGCAATCGATGCGCCAGACTCAGCTATAACGGCCCCTGAAAATTCCGACGGAATAGGTCTCTGTCACGTCAGCTTTTTTCTTGGCAACATGAGACATTTTCCGATTTTCCTGCTGTGCGCAGCAGCCGCTTTGCCTCTTGCGGCCGCGATCAACGGTGCAGTCGTCAACCCGGATGGAACAGCAATTTCGGACGTTCAAGTGCAGGCGCTTCGACCACTCCCTGCGCGCTCATTTCGCGAGCATCGCGATCCGCTCGCCACAGCGCGGACGGGAAGCGACGGCAAGTTCGCACTCGATGTCTCGGGCTACGGTTTCGTCGAAATCCATATTCAGAAAGAGGGGTATGCGCCTGCCGCCGTGTTGGTGGCGACTGACGAATCGGCGGCAACGATCGCGCTCCGCCGCGCAGAGTCGATCCAGGCGACCGTTACCGCGAATGGCAAGCCCGTCGCGAATGCGAATGTTTACATCATGGCGGGGACTGATCGAGCGCCCTTCATCACGAAGACAGATGCTGACGGAAAGTATCGCGTTCCAAATCCTCGACTTTGGGAGCAGACGATCGTCGTGCAGCATCCAGACTTCGCGCCGGCATGGCATCCATCCTCGAGTCCAGACTTCACGCTGACCAAAGGCGATGACGTTCACGGAACGGTAACGGACGCGGACGGACATCCAGCGGCCGGCGTCGCTGTCGATCTCGGCGACATGATCTCGGCAAAGACGGACGGCGAGGGCAAGTTCACGCTCGCCAATGTCCCTCGGCAGGCAGGAGTGTTTTTGAGAGCACGTGGCAACTCCGCGATCGCCTTTGTGCCGCTGGCCGCCGGAACGCCGACGGTGAAATTGCGGCCCGCCGCCCGGATCTCGGGTGTGGTTCGCGACGCTGAGCGGCATCCGCTCGCTGGAGCTCCGATCGCGATCATCGGTGAAGGTTTCGAGGACACGGCCGTAACGGATTCAAATGGTGCATACGCGATCGAAGCGCCGCGTGGGACGTACGCGATTGAGTCGCTTGCGCCTTCATTTCAATTCGGTGATGCCGCCGAAAAAATCGACGCGACGGCCGGCAACGTCAAGAAGGACCTCATCGCGACGCGACAACAGGGGATCGAGGGTCTCGTGCGAACGGCGGACGGCAAGTCGGTCGCCGGCTCAGCAATCGGTTTCCTGTACGAGATTCAAGGAATGTCATGGTTCCAACCGACTGAAAACGTGACGGGGCCTGACGGGTCGTTTCGCGTGTACGCGGCTCGTGATGGAGGTCAGCGAACGCGTCTCGTCGCAGTCGCTCCGGGGATGCCTCCCGCCATTTCCGAACCGATCGTCGCGTCTGACCGCGGAAAGCGAGTAACGATAACGGTTCCGAAGGGCACCGTTATTACCGGCAAAGTCATCAGAAAAGATGGCAAGGCGATCGCCGGAGTGCGCGTCGATCCCGTGATCGGCACGCAGCGCATGCCGCAAATGGAGGCCATCCTCACTCCAACGGGCGCTCCGTGGGCAACGACTGACCAGGAAGGGCGATTCACCGGGCGTCTCACGGAAGCGACCAGCGGACTCTCATTCGCAAAAAAGGGTTACGTCACCGCGGACCAGGTCGTGAACCTTTCCGAAAAGTCGAAAGTAGAAGTGATGCTCGCCGAAGCAGGTTCGATCGCGGGCCGCGTCGTCAACAAAGACGGTTCGCCCGCATCCGACATCATGATTTCGGCCGCATCCGCTTTTGCAATGAGCTCTTCAGACGGCTCGTTCGTCGTTGAAGGACTCGAACCAGGACCGCAAGTCGTTCGCTTCGGACGGGGAGGCATTCAGCAGCAGACGGTCGACGTTCCAACTCGCGATCTCGTGCTCGTCCTCGGCGCCACTCGCGCGATTCACGGCCGTGTGATTGACGCGGCGAGCGGAGCTCCGGTGGAAAGATTCTCGATCGGTGGCTCGGGGGCCGACGACTACTCGATGCCGACTCTATTCGATTCGCCAACCGGTGAGTTCAAAGTCGACGTTCCCGCAAAGGCGGCGAAGATCGCCATCCAGGCGTTGGGCTACGTTCCGGCCAACGATGTTGCAGTCGACCCGGCGGGTGATGCAGCGGTGACGATCAAGTTGTCGCGAGGACGGACGCTGCGTGGCCGCGTGCTCGATGAGAAACAGCAACCGATTGCCGGCGTCGAAATCGGATTCAACGAAGCAGCGCGGATTCGTAATGAGGAAGAGCCGCCCGTGACGCGTGCCGATGGCTCATTTGAGCTTCCAGGTCTTCCATTCGATGAGGCCGTGAACGTTCAGTTTCAAAAAGGGGGTTACCTTCGTGCCGGGAGGAAGATCAAGGCCGGTCATGATGACGAATCGGTCGAGGTCACATTGCGGCGGGGCATTGCCGTGACGGGACATGTTGTCGATCGAAGCGGCGCGGGAATTCCGAATGTCGAAATCACTGCCTCATCTGCGGCACCCGGCGCTGAATACGAAAACGCGCAGACAGATGCGTCCGGCGCGTTTCGCTTCGACAGTCTTGCGCCTGCTGCGCGTTACGACTTCCTTGCATCGCGAACGGACACGGGAGAGCGCGGGACGATCAAAGACGTCGATATCGAAAACCGGCATGACCTGACGATTCAGTTGAACAGAGTTCCGACCGGGACGATTTTTGGTCATGTAACAGGCCTGACCGGATCGAGTACGAATCGTTTTGTCAGCGTTCTTCCGACCGATGCTGAAGGAGCGACGGCGCCCATCGACAACAGCGGCAACTTCCGCGCGGAGAATGTTCCCGCCGGAACAGTTGAGGTCGTGGCGCAGACTTACGGCGCGCGAACGTCGCGCACGTCCAAGAAGGTCATTGTCGACGTCGCAGCGGGAAGTGAATCGCGGGTCGATCTCGAATTTCCGGCCCAGGTCACGATCCATGGACGCGTCCTTCGTGGCAGCGAGCCGATTGCGGGCGCGGCCATCGCTTTCTACGGCTCGCAATCCGCTAATGCGGTCACGGGCGCCGATGGGACGTACGAAGCTTCGATGGCTACAGGCGACTACGACGTGACGCTCAGTGGATCGGATACCAAGCCGTTACCGTTCGCGCAGCGCATCGCGGTCAGCGATGCCGCGGAATTCGACTTCAGATTCGATGCGATCACGCTCAATGCGACGGTGTTGGATGCCGAAACCGGACAGCCAATCAACGGCGCCGCGCTTTCCATTTCGCGTCGCGGCGAAACGCATACGCTTGCGACTGGAGTAACCGGAGCTGACGGCTCGACGGCTCTCGAGGTGTCGCGCGGTGAGCCTCTGACCGCGGTTGCATCGAAGAGCGGCTACGCAAATGCGTCAGATGATGCAACGTCGTCCGCAAGTCGATCGATCGTGCTGCGGCTTGCACGGACCCCCGGAGCCCTCGTTCGCATCGTCGATGTCCGCAACGGCAGCACACTCGCCGGCTATGTGATCGCTCGCGACGCCTCCGGACGTGTGGTCGCGTCCGCGAATGAAACCGATCCCGATGGAACCGTGACGCTACCGATCGCCCCCGGGAAATATCTCTTTTCCGCATCCGCCGAAGGGTTCGGTTCGCATACGGTGAGCGGCGAAGTGCCATCGGGCGAGATTCGCGTACCGCTGCCTCGCGGGGGCAACTTGAGCATTCGTTCAAACACCGATGTTCGAGGAACCGCGCGCCTGATTCAGCCCAACGGGGAAGAGTACGTTCGCTGCTGGTGCAGCGGTATTGCGGAGATCAAAATCGACAGCCGCGCGACGCTGGTCGATCGCATATCGCCGGGCGGCTACGTGCTGGAGGTGAAACTGGCGGAGGGAAAGACAAAGCGCCTTCCCGTCAGCATCATCGAAGGACAAACTGCAATCGTGTCGATTGACTGAACTAGCGGCGCGGCACCATATAGACGACCTCGCCCTTCTTCGACATGCCGAGCTCTTCGCGGGCGATGCGCTCGACGGCGTAGGTTGATTTTTTCGCGCTCTCGATCTCCGCGCGCAGCCGCACGTTCTCAGTTTGCAGTCGATTGATGTCTGTTTGCAGGTCCGCGACGCGCTTGCGCGCGCGCTGCAGCTCCGCGATGCCGCGATTGCTGAAGAAGAACGAAAGACCGAAGACGATCGCGAGGACCGCGGCGATCAGCGTGAACGCCCTCAGCGTCACCCGCGAATCCCGCACCGCCGCCGCCGAAGGAGGCATGGAATTAGTGTAACGCTATAATCCGAACGTGAAACGCGATTCCGCGTCGAATCCCCTCACCGATCGGTACGCATCGAGGGAAATGGCGTACCTCTTCTCCCCCGATTTCAAGTTTCGCACGTGGCGGCGGCTCTGGATCGCGCTGGCCGAGGCGGAAAAAGAGCTCGGGCTTCCGATCACCGACAAGCAGGTCGCGGAGCTCAAGGCGCACGCGCAGGACATCAACTACGAAGACGCCGAGCGGCGCGAGCGCGAGATCCGGCACGACGTGATGTCGCACATCTACGCCTACGGACTCCAGGCTCCTTCCGCCAAAGCGATCATTCACCTTGGCGCGACCTCGGCGTTCGTCACGGACAACACCGAGATCCTGCAGATGGCCGAAGGTCTCGCGATCATGACGAAGCGGATCGTGAGCGTGATGGCGAAGCTGCGCGACTTCGCGTGGAAATGGCGCGCGATGCCACAACTCGCGTTCACACATTTCCAGCCCGCGCAGCTGACAACCGCCGGCAAACGCACCACGTTGTGGCTGCACGAGCTGCTCCTCGACTACCGGGAGATCGAGTTCCGACAGTCCGAGCTCGCCCTGTTAGGCGTGAAGGGCGCGACCGGCACGCAGGCGTCGTTCCTCAACCTGTTCGAAGGCGACGAACAAAAGGTGAATCGACTCGAACAGCTGGTTGCCGAAAAAATCGGAATGCGCAAGAGCGTTCCCGTTTCGGGACAGACGTATTCGCGCAAGGTCGACGCGCAGGTGGTGTCGGTGCTCTCGGGATTCGCGCAGTCAGCCTCGAAGTTTGCGTACGACATGCGACTGCTGCAGCACATGCACGAAATCGAAGAGCCCTTCGAAGAGGAGCAGGTCGGCTCCTCGGCCATGGCCTACAAGCGGAATCCGATGCGCGCCGAACGCATCGACGGCCTGGCGCGGCACCTCATCATCAACGCACTCAACCCCGCGATGACCGCCGCGACGCAATGGTTCGAGCGCACTCTCGACGACTCCGCCAATCGCCGCATTGCGATTCCGGAGGCTTTCCTGGCCGCCGATGCCATCGCGATGCTCTACGACAACATCGTCGGCGGGATCGTCGTTCACGAAGATGTCATCGCCGAAAACGTCCGGCGCGAGTTACCTTTCATGATGACGGAGAACCTCATGATGGAAGGCGTGCGACGTGGTGGTGATCGCCAGGTTTTGCACGAGCGCGTGCGGATCCATTCGCAGGCGGCCGAGGATGGCGATGATCTGCTGAAACGCATCGCGAGCGATCCGCTTTTCGGCATCGACCGCAAGACGATGGACGCGATGGCGAATCCAAACAACTACATCGGTCTCTCACGCCAGCAGACCGAGCGATTCCTCATCGAGGACATCGATCCGATCCTTTCGGCAAACGTGATCACGCGTGGGACGGCCGAGGTGCGCGTATGAGAAGGCAGAAGGCAGAAGGCAGAAGGCAGAAGGATTACGCGCGCGGACTTCTGCCTTCTGCCCTCTGCCTTCTGACTTTAGTCGGCTGCGCGACGACCGCGACGAAAACGCAGACTGTGCCGCCGCCTACGGATCTGCATGGCATTGCGAGCTGGTACGGACAGGAATTCGCGGGGCGCACGACGGCGAACGGCGAGATTTTTGATC
>DATBSF010000109.1:0-5963 GCA_036559905.1 Thermoanaerobaculia bacterium
ACGACCGTGACGACGATGATGATGGCTGCGGCCCAGGCGAGGCCGATTAACACGCCCCTCACCCGGCGCTGCGCGCCACCCTCTCCCCGCTTCGCGGGGCGAGGGGTCTCAGCTCTGAGATCCTTCGCCCCGCTTGCGGGGAGAAGGTGCCCGAAGGGCGGATGAGGGGTCCTCAATCTGGCCAGGATGACGTCCTTCATCTCCGGTGGCTCGACCTGCGGTACTGCTTCGAGTTGCCGCACCAGCTCCTCATCACTGATGGCCATGACCCTTTGCCTCCAGCGCCTCTCGCAACTGCTGCCTTGCAGTGAAGAGGCGCGACTTCACCGTCTTTTCCGGCACATCGAGGATGTCGGAGATCTCGTTGTAGGTGAAATGCACGAAGTGTCGAAGGATGATGACGGCGCGGTAATTCGCCTCGAGTTTCATGATTGCTTCGTGGAGATGCTTCCACTCTTCGAGCTCTTCGAATTGCTCAGCAGGATTCGCGCGAGGATGCGGGATCGAATCGTTGAGCGCTTCGTGCGGCCGGCGAGCTTTGAGATGATTGATCGATTCATTGACCGCTACCCGATAGATCCAACTGAAAAACTTTCGCTCCCTGTCGTAGCTGGCCAGGTGCTCGAACGCCTTCATGAATGCCTGCTGGCAGACTTCCCGCGCGTCCTCAGCGTCGCCGACCATGTGCAGCACGGTGTTGAACACCGGCCGCTGGTATCGTTCGATCAGCGAGCCAAACGCGTCGAGATCGCCATGCAGGCAACGCTCGACCGCTATCCTGTCCAGTTCTTCCTCTTCCATCAAATACAACTCGTCGGGCCAAAAGTTGGTCAGGCGATCTCGAAGATCTGATCGAATCCGGAAAAGCGGAACACATCCCTGATGTGATGGTTGACGTTGATGAGCTTCAGCGACTGACCGCGCTGCGACAGCCGCTTCTGCGCCGCCAGCAGTACGCCCAGGCCGGCGCTGGAGATGTAATCGAGCTGCGCGAAGTCGACGATCTTCCCTTCGCTGAGCGACAGAAAAACGCCGCGGGCGCGCTCGACCTGCGAGGCGTCGAAACGGCCCGCCAGGATCAGCTCCTTGTTTGTGCCTTCCCGGATGTCGAACATGTCTCTTCAGTGCCGAGTGCCGAGTGCCGAGTGCCGAGGGTCTGTTACTCGGCACTCGGCACTAGGCACTCGGAACTTTCTTATACAGCGTCACTGTGCTGTTCCCGTTTTCGTGTTGGTACGCCACTCTATCCATCATCGACTTCACGAGGAAGAGGCCCAGCCCGCCCGGCGTCCGTTCCTCGAGGGGCCGATCGACATCGACCTCGGGCGCGTCGGCTTGAACATCGAACGGCGGCGCATTGAAATCGGTCACGCTGAGTGCGAGGTCATCGTCCTCGAGGCGCAATCGAATCTCGATCTGATCCCCGCCCGACGGATTGTGTCGCAGCAGATTCGTGAAGATTTCCTCAGCCGCCAGCTCCACCGCATATCGTGTCGCGTCATCGACGTCGGTCGCTGCGAAGAATCTTCCGACCAGATCGAAAACGTCCTCGAGCTCGGCGATGTCGCGGCGGAATGTTTCCGCCATCTCGACCGGACGCTCCGCGCCGTAGTACTTCACGCATAGCATCGCGATGTCGTCCGCCTGCGCCGTTCCGTCCGCGAAACGATCGACGCTCGCGGCGACATCGGAAACGATCGACGACGGCTCCGCATTGGCACAGTGCTCGACCACCTCGCGCAATCGCGTCGATGTGAACAACTCTTCAGCTCGATTGGAAGCGTCGGTGACGCCATCGGTGTAGAGCAGAAGCGAGTCGCCCGGCTGCAGCACCTTTTCCTCGACGACATAAACAAAGGATCGAAGGACACCGAGGGGCAGGCCGGCTTTCGATTGGAGTCGATCGACGGCTCGGCCCGATCGGAGCAGCGGCGGCTCGTGTCCGGCGTTGCTGTAGCGAAGCCGCCCGTCGCGCAGATCGAGGAATCCGCAGAACGCGGTGACGAACATCGCCGGATCCGTTTCTTCGTACAGCCGCGTGTTGACTGCCGACAGCACTTGCGCGGGATCGTCCTGAAACGCGGCGTGCGCGCGAAGGAGCGTCTTCGTCATCGCCATCACGAGCGCCGCGCCGATTCCTTTGCCGGTGACATCGCCGACGCAGAAAAAAAGGCGCTCGTCGTTCCACGAGAAATCGTACAGATCACCGCCGACCTGTTTCGCGGGGCGGATGAACGCGTGGATCGCGAACGGCGCGTTGACGGGAAGTGAGACCGTGCCGCTCGGCAACATCCGCATCTGGATCTCGCTGGCGAGGCGCAGCGACTGCTCGTAGCGTTGGTTGTCGAGATGCACCTCGGTCATGCGGGCGCGCTCGATGGCCACCGCGACGTGCGTCGCGAGCGCGTGCATCAGCGACTCGTCGTGCGCATCGAAGCTCGACTGCGTCGTCTTGTTGACGCTCTCGATGATGCCGAGGATCTTGCCGTGCGAGTCGATGACGGGGGCGCGAAGCACGGTGCCGGTGTTCGACAGTTTGACGTCGGCATCGGACGGGACTTCGTCGTAGAGGACGATCCGCGTGCTCTCGGCCTCGACGACTGCCGACGCTTTCTCGACGATGACGGCCAGGAGCTTATCGAGGTCGAATTCCGAGCTGAGCGCTTTCGACAACTCGAGCAGCGCGTAGAGCGCGACATCGCTCCGTGCCGACGTGTCTCGCTGGACTGCCGGGCTGCTCATAGACACTCTCGAGGATGCGGGGCATTCTACACGCCGACGACGTGCAGGCGCGGCTCGAGGCGGTCATAGTCGCGCGCGTTCAGAGTCAGAAGTTGAGTCGCGCCGGCGTCAGCAGCGGATTCGAGGATGAGCGCGTCGTACACGATACCGCCTGACAACCCGAGGCTCACGACGCGTTCCAGAACAGGCCAAATGCTGCGAGCGTTCAGGGCGACGACTCGCGAGGCTTCAAATGTCTGTCTGAGGGCCTGCAGCACATCTCTCGCTCCCGCTCGATACGGCGCGGGCATCCGGGTCAGAACCGAAAAGGACTCGACCAGGGCGTGACCAGGGATGACGACTCCGTCTCTCCCTTCCAACGCGCGCTCGAGGGCGCGCTGTGCTCGCCCGTGGTCGCTGTGCCATTTCGCAAGCGCGGCCACAATCACGCTGCTATCGATCGCGATCAACGACGCCCACTCCGCAACTCGTCGCGCACGGCGCGCACCACGTCTTCCGTGAGCGGCTCGAGATCCTTCTCCGGGACCATGATGTGCAGTCGTCCCCGCTTCACGACCTTCACGCGCATCGGCGCCGGCTCAATGGTAATGACGCCGTCCTCGATGTTGATCTCGACGGTTGCGCCCGGCCTGATGCCAATGGCATTTCTTATGTCACGAGGAATGACAATTCTTCCGGCTGAATCGATGGTGGTTATCATGGTTGAAGTTTACCATGGGCGTAGCGCCGGCGGCCGGCGGCAGCCGGCGCTACACTTCGCGGCATGTTTGCCGCTCTGATTGCCCTCCTCGCCGCCACCGTCCCGCCCCCCCAATTTGCGGATCCCGATCGCGCACAAAAGCTCGCGGCCGCCTTTCCTGACATCGAGAAAGCGTTCATCACTTTCGTCGAGCGCCAGCACATCCCGGGCGCGGCGATGGGCATCATCATCGACGGCAAACTGGTGTGGGTGAAGACCGCCGGACTTCGCGACGTCGACGCCAAAGCGCCGGCGACGCGCGACACGGTCTGGCGCATCGCGTCCATGACGAAGAGCTTCACATCGATGTCGATTCTGAAGCTGCGCGACGAAGGAAAACTCTCGCTCGACGATCCCGCCAGCAAGTTCGTTCCGGAGCTCGCGAAGCTCACCTATCCGACCGCCGACTCGCCGAAGATCACCATCCGGCATCTCCTGACGCATTCCGAGGGTTTTCCGGAAGACAATCCGTGGGGCGATCGGCAGCTCGCGCAAAGCAATGCCACGATGTCGGAGTGGATGCGCAGCGGCATCCCGTTCTCGACTTCTCCCGGCACGGCCTACGAATACTCCAACTACGGCTTCGCGATCCTCGGCCAGATCGTCGAGCGTGTCGCGAAAAAGCCATACGCCGACTACGTCCGCGACAACATCCTCCGCCCCCTCGGCATGAACTCGACGAAGTACTCGATGCCGGCGGCCAATGCCGCGAGGGGTTACAAGTGGGATGGCCAAAAGTGGATCGAGATTCCGGCGCTGCCGCATGGTGCATTCGGTGCGATGGGCGGGCTGTGGACGACGCCCGACGATCTCGCGAAGTACGTCGCATTCATGATGTCGGCGTTTCCGCCGCGAGACGATCCGGAAACGGGACCGATCCGCCGCAGCAGCGCGCGTGAGATGCAGCAGGCCGCGCGCGCGATTCCAGCAATCGCAAGACGCCTGACGGTCGACGCGCCGCTCGACTTGAATGTCGGCGCGTACGCGTACGGATTGCGGATCGCCCAGGATTGCCGCTTCACGTACATGGTGCAGCACGGCGGCGGACTGCCCGGTTACGGATCGTATGAACGATGGCTGCCCGACTACGGCGTCGGCCTGATCGCATTCGGCAATCTCACCTACGCCGGTTTCGTCCCGCTTTTCAACGAGGCGCTCAACGCGATGTTGAAAACCGGCGCATTGAAACATCGTGTCGTGCAGCCTTCCACGGCGCTGCTGCAGGCGAAGGCCGACGTGTCGAGCCTCATCAATCAGTGGGACGACGCAGTTGCGCATCGGATCGCGGCCGACAATCTCTTCCTCGATCAATCGGCGGCCGAGATGCAGGAGGAGCTGCGGAAGCTGCGTGAGCAACATGGCGCTTGTCGCGCCGATGCGACGATCGATGCCGAGAACGCGCTGCGGGGCCTGTGGCCGATGACCTGCGACAAGGGATCGCTGCTCGTGCGCATCACGCTCGCACCGACGATGCCTCCAAAAGTGCAGGCGGTCGGCTTCCAGTCGATCATGCCGCCGAGTGCAGAAGCGCGCAGCATGATCGAATCGAAGCTCGCGACGATTCCGGCGCAATGGGGAAAATGCGCGATTGGCGAGCCACTGAGCGACACGGCCGTGAAGGTAAGCTGCGAGCGAGGCGATCTCGTCGCGCGTGTGAATTACCCGGATGTGACCTTTGCGCCGATCGTCAACGCCGATCGTCCGTGCGTACCGTAGCCAGTAGTTTTCCCAACTCGCTTCCCCACACCTCGGGCCACGTATGTGTCCCGTGGCCACGCGTCTGTTCGCTGATCGGAATCAACACATAGCGCCCGCGCGCGACGCGCGGCATCAGCTTCTCCATGATTCCGAGCTCGGGCGGATTGACGAAATCGTCGGCGGAGTTGATCGCCAGCAGCGGCGCCTTGATCTTCTCGAGATCCGGCGAAGGATCGTAATTGCGCGACGCCTCCAGCGCGTAGAGCAGATCATTGGCCTTGGTGGACGCCATCCGCGTCTTCATCTGATCGGCGAGCCACCGATCGGCATCATCGCGAGTCGGCCCGCTCTTCTGCCATTGCAGCGGCGAGCTGGTGGCCATCATCAGTAGTTGGATCGCGCCGGCGACATCGCCGCGATTGAGATCGTCGATCGCCATCTTGCGCCACACGCGATTGCGTCCCGCGATTTGCGTCGGCGCGCTGGCGAGCGGCAACAGCGCGTCCATCATGTCGGGCCAGCGCTCGCCCCACATCCACGTGTGCATGCCGCCCATCGATGTGCCCATCACGAGAAAAAGATGATCGACGCCCAGCGATTCGATCAGCCGATGCTGCAACTCGATCATGTCGCCGTAGTCGTAATGCGGAAACTTCTTTCCCCATCCGTCGCTGGGCTTGCTCGACTCGCCATGCCCGATGCTGTCGGGAATCACGATGAAGTACTTGCTCGAATCGAGGAGCCCTCCGGCTTTGAAGAGCACGCCTGCGAAGTGATCGTTGAG
>DATBSF010000110.1:0-3595 GCA_036559905.1 Thermoanaerobaculia bacterium
GTTGCCGCTCTGTTTGTACTTCTCCCAGATCTGCTGGAGCTCGACGGCCTTGATGCCCATGCCGCTGTCGGTGACCGTGAGGACGATCGACTCCGGCGCGTCGCCATTGCGAACGATCTGCGCGCCGACGGAGATCAGACCTTTCTTCGGCGTGAACTTCAGCGAGTTCGACACGAGGTTGATGATCGCCTGCGTGAGCTTCTCGACATTGCCGATCACCTGCGGAACGTCGCGGCCATGCGCGCTCATGAGGAAGATCTCATCGCGGCCGGCAACCTGCTGCAGACTTCGCACGGCGCGCTTCAGCACACCCGCCACGCGCACCGGCTCCTTCTCCATCACGAAGTTGCCCGACTCGATCTTCGAGAAATCGAGCAGCTCGTTGATGAGTCCCATCATGCGCTCGGACTCGCGCTGCGCTTCCTGCAGAAGATCGGCGTACATCGAGTCGAGCCTTGCGCCTTCCTGGCTCAGCACGAATTCGAGCGTGCCCTGAATGCCGGATAGCGGACCGCGGAGATCGTGGACGATCTGCGCCGTGAAATCCGATTTCGCCTGCTCCATCTGGCGCTGATTGGTCACGTCCTCGAACCAGAGCGCGACGGATGGCGAGGCGTAGCTGTCGACGCTCATGATCCGTTCGATGCGGAACGTGCGGCCTTCGATCTCGACGTCGAAGGCGCGGTGCTCGTCGCCCTCCATGAAGAAATCCTGCAGCCAGCCACGCTCGCCGCCGACGGCGCGTGCGCCTTCCTTCAGCCAATCTTTGGCGTCGCTGCCAAAAGTCGCGTCGAACGACGCGTTCTTCCATTCCACGCCGCCGTGGTCATTGACGATGGCAACCGGTACCGAGAGCTTCTCTGCGATTTTGTATGGATTCATTGCGATGTAGGAATCGTGATGGCGCGCTCGTGCTGCAGCTTCGCCAGGTTAAAGAGTGTCGTGAACGGATCGAACGGGCTGAGGACCAGCAGCTTTTGCAGATCCATGCGTCCATCGATGAGCGAAATCAGATAACCCTCCTGGGCGGTGAGATTGAATCGATCGAAGTTAGTCAGGAATTCGGCGCTGAGCCGCGGAACCGCATTCATGCCCTTGGGGTTCGCGAGCAGATCGCGAACGATATTGTTGCGCACGATCTCGGTGTAGCCACGCAGGGAAAGGTCCTCCGGATAGGCTACTCGCGCCTCCACCAGCTTTAGATAGGTGTGCCAGACACCGTACTGTTTGATGGAATCAGGGACGAGTCTCGACCAATCCGGACTTACGGAAGCATTGGGCGGTGCAACCGTGGACATGGACCGCTTATTGTATCCTGACGCGGTGTCCGAGACTGTGATCCCGACCGCACCCAAGCGTCGGCGTTCCCGCTTTCTCCTCCTCTTTATTGCCATCGCCCTCGGCATTCCGTCGGGGTTCGTCCTGGCGCACGTCATCCACTTCCCGCTGGTCAAATCGCTCGAGAACTATCAGCCCGCGATCATCACCCGCATCTACGATCGCAACGGCACCGTCTTCGCGGAGTACGCGATTCAGAAGCGAATCGTCGTCTCGAAACGCGACATGGCGCCGAGGCTCGTCCAGGCGATCATCGCGACCGAGGATGCCGACTTCTACCAACACGGCGGATTCAATCCGAAGTCGATGTTGCGCGCGGCGTTCCGCGATCTCGTTCAGGGAAAAAAGGCGGAAGGAGCATCGACGATCACGCAGCAGCTCGCCAAGCAGCTCTTCCTGACGCCTGAAAAACGCTGGACGCGCAAGATCAACGAGATCGCGCTGGCGATCGACATCGAGAAAAACTTCACGAAGGATCAGATCTTCGAGCTGTATGCGAATCAAATGTACATGGGCCACGGCGCGTACGGAGTCGAATCGGCCTCGCGGCTGTACTTCGGAAAACATGCGAAGGACCTGACGCTGCCCGAGTCGGCGATGATCGCCGGACTCTTTAAGCATCCCGGCGGCTACTACAGTCCGATCAATCATCCCGATCACGCCATCGAACGCCGCAACGTCGTCCTGGGCCGGATGCTGACGGTTCACGACATCGATCGCCAGCAATACCAACAGGCGGTGAGCACACCTCTCATTCTCGGCACGTTCAAAGAAGAGTCGCCGAAAATCGGCGGATATTTTTCCGAGGAGATTCGTCAGTACATCGAGCAGAACAAGAAGTTCGGCGTCGAGAACCTCTATCAGCGAGGGCTGAAGGTTTACTCGACGCTCGATCTGCCGCTGCAGGAGGCTGTCGAGAAGGCGGTGCAGCGCGGTCTGCGTCGATGGGACCGCCGGCGTGGATTCCGGCGCCCGACGCGCAATCTGATCGCGGAGGGGGCGGATCCCGAGACCTATAAGGATTCAAGCTGGAGCAACGACCCTTACGTCATGGACAAGCTGTACAACGCGGTCGTGATGCGCGTGGGAGCGGATGGCGTCACGGCACGCGTCAATCGCGATGCAATCGAGCTCACGCCGCCCAGATCATTCGTGTGGACCGGGCGAACGAGCATGGAGGGGGCGCTCAAGCGGGGCGATCTCATCTCGGTCCGGCTCGATGAGGACTCGAAAACGAAGGAGCGCATCTGGAAGCTCGATCAACTGCCGCAGGTGCAAGGGGCGGCGGTTGTCCTCGACGTGAAAACGGGCGAGGTCCGCGCGATGGTCGGCGGCTACGACTTCCAGCAGTCGAAATTCAACCGCGCGATTCAGTCACGGCGTCAGACGGGCTCGTCGTTCAAGCCGATCGTCTACGGCGCCGCGTTCGAAAAGGGATTGACGCCCGCCGACACGATTTTCGACGAGCCGATCGCGATCCCTGTCGGCAACACGATGTACGCGCCGAAAAACTATTACGGTAAATACTCCGGAATCGTGACTATCCAGCGCGCGCTGGAGCTCTCGATCAACGTCCCGGCAGTCAAGACGTGGATGATGGTCGGTCCTCAGCGCATCTCCGACTTCGCCCACCGCCTCGGCATCACGTCTGACATCCCGCCGTATCCGTCGGCAGCGCTTGGCGCGGCCGGCGTTTCGCCGATCGAAATGACGGCGGCTTACAACGTCTTCGCGAATCAGGGCGTTTACGTGAAGCCGCAGATGATTCGAAAGATCGTCGATCAGACCGATCGTGTCCTCGAGGAGCAGACGCCGCAGCTCTCCGAGGCGACCCAGCCGCAGGTCGCGTTCGAGATGGCGTACATGCTTCGCGGAACAGTGCTTCGCGGTACGGCATACGAAGCACACACGCTCCCGCCGCCGCTGGCGGGCAAGACCGGAACGACAAACGGGTACACCGACGCGTGGTTCGTCGGTTTCTCGCCCGAATTCTGCGTGGGCGTGTGGGTGGGCTACGACGATCCGAGCCGCTCCCTCGGTCCGGGCGCGACGGGAGCCGATGTCGCGCTGCCGATGTGGATCGACATCTTCAAACAAATCGATGCACTAAAGTTGCGGACCCCGCGGCCGGAATTCGAAGTACCTGCCGGAATCGTGATCGTGCCGATGGATCTCAAGACGGGCAGGCGAGGCGTCGGGCCGTGCTCGCGCGTCGTGATGGAGGCTTTCATCGCGGGGCAGGAGCCCGACAAAGATT
>DATBSF010000111.1:0-9163 GCA_036559905.1 Thermoanaerobaculia bacterium
AGAAGAGGATGCGGTCCGCGGCGACGGCATTCTGCTGAACACAATGCGGTTCGCCGCCGCGCGCGAGCTGTTCGAAGAGACCGGGATCCAACTCGTCGATCTCGAGAAATTCGTCTGGACCGGCCGCTGGGTCACGCCGGCGGGACTGCCGAAACGATTCGACACCTACTTTTTTCTCGCGTGCACCGATCGCTCGACAGTCGCCAAACCGCAGGACGGTGAAATCGCCGACGTAACGTGGATCTCACCGGCGCGAGCGATTGAGCGCCACCTGCGCAACGACTTCCCGCTCGTCTTCCCGACGCTCAAGAATCTCGAGGCGATCGTCGGATTTCGCTCGTCCGGTGAGCTGATCGAATCGCGCCGTAAAGCGGAGATCCCGACCATCCGCCCGATCATGGTGATCGAAAACGGGAAGAGGAAGTTCGTCCTGCCGTGATCATCCGCGAAATCCTTGCGCCGAATCCCGGTCCGTTCACGCTCGACGGAACGCGCACGTACCTGTTAGGCGACTCCGCTGTGCTCGATCCCGGTCCGGCAATCGAATCGCACATCGAGGCGATCCGCGCCGCGATGCCGAATCTACAAACGATTCTGATCACGCATCGTCACGCCGATCACGCGCCGGCCGCGATTCCGCTCAAACGCATGACAGGCGCGCGCATCGTCGCTCCGGCGGGCGTCCTCGATGAGACCGACGTCATCATCCGCGACGGCGAGACCGTCGAAGATCTCGAAGTGATCGCGACTCCCGGCCACACGGCGGAGCACGTTTGCTTCTTGTCGCAAACCGGCGACCTCTTCAGCGGCGACACCATCCTCGGCGCCGGCACCACGGCGATCTTTCCGCCCGACGGCAACATGGGCCAGTACATTCGATCGCTGCAGAGGCTGCGCGCGCGCAATCCGCGGCGAATTTATCCAGCGCACGGGCCGACGCGCGATGATGCCGTCGCGCTGATCGACGAATATATCGCGCACCGTCTCCAGCGCGAGCAGCAGATCATCGAAGCTCTGTCCGCCGGCGCGCATACGATTCCCGAGATGCGGCGGCAGGTTTACACCGAGCTCGATCCGCGCCTCGAGAAGGCGGCCGAGGTGCAGATCGGGGCGCACTTGATAAAGTTGCAGGAAGAAGGGCGGGTCGATGCGCGGGATAGTGAGTACCATCTGTCATCCCGAGCGTAGCGAGGGACCGGTGTGGGCGGGAGGTACTAAGCTGCCGTTGCGTACCACCCGTCCACACCGGTCCCTCCCCTTCGCTGCGCTCAGGGTCGGGATGACACTTATTTTTTCTTTGTTGTGTGAGGTTGCAGTGGCACAGGAACTTCCAAAGACCATCGCTGAATCGAGCAATTACCGCGCGACGTCGCGCTACGACGACGTCATCGCATTCGTGAGCGCGATCCAGCGCGCCGATCCTGACATTCGCGTCGAAACGTTTGCGACGACGAACGAAGGACGCGCGCTGCCGCTGGTGATCGCCGGGCCACCGGGTGTCGTCGATCCGCGCAGCGCTCACGCCGTCGGACTGCCGGTCGTTTTCATCATGGCCAACATCCACGCCGGCGAAGTGGAAGGAAAAGAAGCGGCGCAGATGTTGTTGCGCGATCTGATTTCGTCATCGCGCAAGTTGCGCAACGAGATGACAGTTCTCATCGCGCCGATTTACAACGCTGACGGCAACGAGAAGATCTCGACCGAGCATCGCAGGACACAGAACGGTCCGCCGGAGGGCGTCGGCGTTCGCGAAAACGGACAAGGCCTCGATCTCAACCGCGACTATATGAAGCTCGAATCGCCGGAAGCGCGCGGTCTGATCGCGAATGTGCTCAACCGGTGGGATCCGCTTCTTTCCGTCGATCTGCACACGACCAACGGCTCGTATCACGGCTACGCGCTGACTTACAGCCCGACGCTGAACCCGAATGGGTCGTCGGACATCATCGACTTCGAGCGCGACACGCTTCTGCCGCACATCCGCGAGCAGATGCGCGAGAAACATCATCAGCAGACGTACTACTACGGCAATTTCCTGAACCAGCTCACGCCCGAAAAGGGCTGGTACACGTTCGATTCGCGGCCGCGGTTCGGCAACAACTACGTCGGCCTTCGAAACCGCTTCACGATCTTGTCCGAGGCGTACAGCTACCTCGATTTTCGGGGGAGGGTCGACGTCACGTACAACTTCATCCACGAGATCCTGAGCGCCGTCGAAAAACACGGCAAGAAGATGAAGCGGATCGCCGACCGCGCGGACGAGCAGATCCGCCGCGGAAAGTTTCGCAAGGCCGGAGTGCGATTCGAGATCAAGCCGTGGAAGGACACCGAGATTCTGTGGGAGCGCAGCGTGCCGGCCGATCCCGGCAGCGGCGTTCCCGAACCGGAGAATCCGGGCGAGACGCCGCATCACATCCATCGCACCGGCGAGATCGTCCCAATCAAGATGACCGATTACGGGATCTTCGCCGCGACTGAAAAGAGCGATGTGCCTTACGCGTACCTCATCAATGCAGCCGAGGAGAACGCGGTAAGCAATCTGCACACGCATGGGATCGTGATCGAGAAGCTGACGCAGGACACGCAGCTCGACGTCGAGCAATTCGCAATCGGCGGCGCTAAGCTGAGCGAGCACGCCTTTCAGGGCCATCACGAGCTGACGCTCACCGGCAAGTGGAAGAAGCGCAGCGAGAAGATCGCGGCCGGAACATTTCTTGTGCGGATGAATCAGCCGCTGGCACGGCTGGCGTTCTATCTGCTCGAGCCGCGCAGCGATGACGGCCTTTTCGAGTGGAACTTTTTCGATGCGAGCCTGGAGGCAGAGATCGCGCCGGTGCGCCGGATCATGAAGCCGGTCGCAATCGATGCGACGATCGTCAAATGAAGAAGAAACAGAAAGACTTCATCGAGATCCGCGATTTCACCGCCGCGCAGGTGATGCAGATCTTCAAGCTCGCAAAACTCATCAAGGCGAAACCGCAGAAGTTCCGCGACGCGTTGAAGGGGCAGTCGCTCGCGATGATCTTCGAGAAGTCATCGACCCGCACGCGCGTTTCGTTCGAAGTGGGGATGTTTCAGATGGGCGGCCATGCGCTGTTTCTGTCGTCGCGCGATATCCAGCTCGGACGCGGCGAGCCGATCGCCGACACCGCCAAGGTCCTGTCGCGCTATGTCGACGGGATCATGGCCCGCACTTTCGCACACAAAACCGTGACGGATTTGGCTGAGAACGCCACCGTCCCGGTTATCAATGGCCTCACCGATTTGTCTCACCCATGTCAGGCCATGACCGACTACTTCACCGCCTGGGAACACCTCGGCAAACTCAAAAAGAAGAAGATCGCGTGGGTCGGCGACGGAAACAACATGGCGCATTCGCTGATGTTCGGCGCACCGAAAGTGGGAATGGATATCGCGGTCGCGACGCCGGCCGGATACGAGCCCGATCCGAAAGTCGTCGCCAGCGCAATGGCCGACGCGAAAGCGGCGGGCACGAAGATCGTGCTGACGCATTCAATCGAAGAAGCGGTCGACGATGCCGACGTCGTCGAGACCGATGTGTGGGCGTCGATGGGACAGGAAGAAGAGGCGGAGAAGCGCCGTCGCGATTTCGAAGGCTGGCAGGTCACGAAGCGGGTGATGTCGCTGGCGCGCAAGAACGCGATCTTCATGCATTGCCTGCCCGCGCATCGCGGCGAGGAAGTGGCCGCCGAGGTGATCGATTCGCAGCAGTCGGTCGTTTTCGACGAAGCGGAAAACAGGTTGCACGTCCAGAAGGCGATCATGCTCACGCTCATGAAGAACCGATGACCACTGCGCAGGTGCGCCATCGCCGCGGTCTGCTCGTCGTCATCCTGTTAGGCGTCATCTTTCTCGCGCTGCTGTCGGCGCTCATCCTCGCCAGCGGAAAACGACGGGACGACACTTCGGCACAGTCGGAATCGCTTTCCGTGCTCCCACTTCGCGTTCGCCTGCGCACCGAACCGAGCACGAAGTCGCCGGTCGTAGCGACCGAGACAGAAGGCACGCGGCTGCGCGTGATCGAAGACCGAGGACCGTGGGTGCGCGTGCAGGACGGCGAAGGCATCAGCGGGTGGACGGAGCGCAACAGCCTCGAGCGAACTTCCGAGCGCGCGCGCCGCCTCGCCCGTTACGAGGCCATCAAGAAGCTGCCGTCGTTGGCCGCGATCGTCACCGAGCGAACGCCGCTCTACGCCGGACCAGGGATTTTTTATCCGATCATGGGAGAGCTTTCGGCGGCCAATCAGGTCCGCGTCTACACGCGCGATCACGACTTCTACGCGATCGATCGCAACGGCGAGATTGCATATGCCGATGTCGACGCGATCGATGTCTCATCGGCGGGCACGCGGCAGCTCGACGTCAGCACGGCGCCTGCGGTGCCGACAGAGACGACGGCTTCCACTGAACCACCTCCGACCGAGACGACCGCTCCGCCGCTCGAGCCAATCACGCCTGCGGTTCCGGAGATCCCGGCAGACCAGGGCGTTTACTCCGCCGTTCCACTCGGCGGAACGCAGCCGGAGGAAATCGATCGAATTTTGCCGCGGTATCCGATGACCGCGCGGCGGGCGGGAGTGCAGGGCCCAGTCGTCCTGCGCGGAATTGTTCGGAAGGACGGCACGATCGATGACGTCGAGGTGATCAAGGACCTGCCGTACGGACTCGGCGACGCCGCGCGCGATGCGGTGAGCCGCTGGCGCTTCCGGCCGGCGACATATCGCGGCGATCCGATCGACGTCTATTACACGGTGACTGTGAATTTCCGCCTCACTCCTTAGTGTTTGATGGCGCAATGCCCCGGTTCCGATACTCCCAAAAACATGGCGATCTCATCGGCGCGCACCTTTCGACCAAAGGCGGTTTGCACACGGTCTTTGAACGCGCCGCGGAAGTGAACGCGACCGCGGTCGCGCTCTTCGCGAAGAATTCGAATCAGTGGAAAGGCAAGGAGCTGACCGACGATGATTGCAAGCTCTTCGCGAAGAAGAGATTCGTGAAGCCGGTCTTCACGCACACGTCGTATCTGATCAACCTCGCGACGACGAACGACGAGTTCCACAAGAAGTCGATCACCGCCATGATCGACGAGCTCGAACGCGCCGAGCGGCTCGGCATCCGCGCGGTCGTGCTGCATCCGGGCGCGCACATGGGTGCCGGCGCGGACGCGGGGATCGAGAAGATCGCGCGATCGCTCGATCGGATTCACGCAAAGATTCCGAACCACAAAGTGATCACGCTCCTAGAAACATCGGCCGGACAGGGATCGTGCGTCGGCTGCTCGTTCGAGGAGCTCGGAAAAATCATCAATCTGGTCGACGATCCCAGACGCGTCGGCATCTGTTTCGACACTTGTCACGTCTTCGCGTCCGGCTACGACCTTCGAACACGCGACGCCTACGAACGTTCGATGGAAGATCTCGAGCGGCACGTCGGCATCAAGAATGTCGGACTCTTTCATCTCAACGATTCCAAGAAAGGCCTCGGATCGCGCGTCGATCGGCACGAGCACATCGGCGACGGACAGCTCGGCCTCGACGCGTTCGGCTATTTGCTCAACGACGAGCGTTTCCGCGGCATCCCGAAGCTGCTGGAGACCCCGAAAAAAGTCGAGCACGAATCCGATCGCCGCAATTTGGCCACGCTTCGATCGCTGCTAAACTCCCCGCCCAATGAGCGAGAAGCTGGCACCGCCGAAGCTGGGACAACGGATCGGATTTGAATCGGGACTCCTCGTAGTCCCTGACGATCCGATCATTCCGTTCATCGAGGGCGACGGCACCGGGCCCGATATCTGGCGCGCGACGCAGTACGTCATCGACGGCGCTGTCAAGAAAGTCTACGGCGGGAAGAAACAGGCGATGTGGTACGAGGTCTTCGCCGGCGACAAGGCCAACGAGAAATACAAGGAGTATCTGCCGAAAGAGACTCTCGATGCGCTCTCGTACTACCGCGTATCGATCAAGGGGCCGCTTTCAACGCCGGTCGGCGGCGGAATGCGATCGCTGAACGTCACGATGCGCCAGATCCTCGATCTGTACGCCTGCGTGAGGCCGGTCCGCTACTTCGACGGCGTGCCGTCGCCGGTCAAAGAACCCGACAAAGTCGACATGGTGATCTTTCGCGAGAACACCGAAGACGTTTACGCGGGTATCGAGTGGCCGGCGGGATCCGAAGGCGCGAAAAGCGTGATCGGATTTCTCAACACGATGGAACGGCGGAGCGCCACCAAGATCCGCGAGGGCTCGGCCATCGGCATCAAGCCTGTTTCGGAATTCGGCTCGAAGCGCCTGATTCGCAAAGCGATTCTCTACGCTCTCGCGACGAAGCGCAGCAGCGTCACGCTCGTGCACAAGGGCAACATCATGAAGTTCACCGAGGGCGCGTTCAAAGACTGGGGATACGAAGTCGCCAGGCAGGAATTTCCTGAAGTCACGATCCCGGAGTCGGAAGTGAATGGATCGAAGGCCGGAACAAAGCTCGTGATCAAGGATCGCATTGCCGACTCGATGTTTCAGCAGGTGCTGCTGCGGCCGGTCGAGTATTCCGTGATCGCGACAACGAATCTGAACGGCGACTATCTGTCCGACGCGCTCGCGGCGCAGGTCGGAGGACTCGGCATGGCGCCGGGCTCGAACGAGTCGGATGAAGTCGCGATCTTCGAGGCCACCCACGGCACGGCGCCGAAGTACGCGAATCAGGACCGCGTGAATCCCGGCTCGCTCATCCTCTCCGGCGTCATGATGCTCCGGCATCTGGGCTGGTTCGAAGCGGCCGACGCGATCGAGCGCGCCATCGCGAAGACGATCGATCAAAAGCGCGTGACGTACGATCTCGAACGGCTGATGCCGGGCGCCAAGCTGCTGAAGACGAGCGAGTTCGGCCGCGCGATCGTCGACAATATTTGAAGGCAGAAGGCAGAGGGCAGAAGGCAGAAGTCCCGCCGCCCTTCTGCCTTCTGCCTTCTGCCTTCCCTAATCGCTAACCGGCCGAAAGACCAGGAACCACGGCTCGCGGCGTCCGAACTTCGTCGCGAGCGCAGTGCCGATTCCGAAGACCGAGGCCACTCCCCACGCGATCACTCCGACGACCGGAATCAATCGGATGGCGCCGAGGAGAAGGACGCCGATGACGACGAGGGCGAGGTCGCCGCGCAGCCATCGGCGCTTTGCCAGATCATCGCGCGACCGCGTGCCCGCGACAATCGCGCCGACCGCGTGAAAGACCGCGATCGTGCCGTAGATCTTCGTCAGAATCGCGAAGACGGCCAGCGCAATGAGCAGAGGAATGCCGACGACGTACGGTATGAGATAGCTGAACAGGATCGCGGTCAGGACGAAGCTGGTCACTGCGACAAGGCCGAGCGCGAAGCAGTGCAGCGGGGACGTGCGAACTTCGATCGAGGAGTAGCGAATCTCGCGGCCGCTCATCAGCGTCACGACGATCGCCGCGATGGCCCACACGAAGAGAACGGAGACGATGACCGCGGTGCGCGTCATCATCGAGGCGGCTTCGGAGAGCGTCATCGAAGTCTTGAATGGCGGCGCCGCGATCAGCGCGGTCACGACCGTCGCGAGAATCGTCAGCGCGATGAGAACGGCCTTACGCATCGATTCCTCGGGGTGGCCGGCGAAGCAGCAGAAACAGAACGGTGTTCACGGCGATGAAAAGCGCGCTGAAGCCGATCGGGCCGAGCGGCTTGACCGCTTGAGCTCCCATCTGGAGAAGCCCGCGCCAATCGAAATTCGCTCCCGCCCGCAGCGCCGCCAGCGGTGAGATTCCAGCCACGGCGCACAGTCCGAGGGCAACGGCGGCCAGAGCGAGCGCACCGCCCACGACGAGCGGCCACGACCGATATCCCGCACCTTCCCACGCCGCGACCGGCAGCGCTTCGACGCGCACCGGTTGCGATTCGATCGGCGCATCCAGCGTCGCGTACATCTCGCGGCACTTGGCGCATTCCGCCAGGTGCGCGGCGTTGCCTTCAGGATCTTCGGCGTAGCGTTGACAGGCTTCGTTCATAGGGGTTCGACAAAAGTATCGAGCTGTTCCTTCAGCAGATTGCGTGCACGGAACAGCTTGTTCTTCACCGTGCCGAGCGGGAGCCGCTTCATCGACGCGATTTCTTCGTACGACAGTTCAGCAAAATGGCGCAGCTGAATCAACTCCCGATAATCCGCAGGTAGATTCTCAACCGCCTTATCGATCGCGGCAGCGAGTTGTTTGTTTTTCAGAGCGCGATAGGGAGAGACGCCGGGATCGGCGAATTCGCGCTCCTTTTGCGGCTCATCTTCCGACGGCCTTGCCAGCGGCACCTCGGAGATCGTTTTCTTGCGGAGGACGTCGATCGCGGCGTTCTGAGCGATTCGAAAGAGCCAGGTCGAGAACTGGTACTTGGAATCGTAGCGATCGAGCGCAAGGTAGACCTTCACGAAGATATCCTGAGCCAGATCGTGGGCCTCCTCATAGCGATGCGTGATGCGATAAACGTAATTGACAACGCGCTTTTCATAGCGTTTGACCAGTTCCGTAAATCGATCGCGGTCGCCCTCGAGGACCCGCGCCACGAGGGCCCGGTCGTCGAGTTGCTCACGTTCGGCCATTGGTCTACTACGGCCCCCTCCGGCTAAAGTTTTCAGCCAGCGGATAATACACACGCTGCCATGATTGAAATCCGGAACTTGACCAAGAAATACGGCGCGTTCACGGCCGTCGACGACATCTCGCTGAGTGTCTCACCCGGCGAGATTTACGGCTTTCTGGGCCCGAATGGGGCCGGGAAGACGACGACCATCCGCATCCTCGCCGGTCTCTCCCTGCCGACCTCAGGCGTGGTCCGCATCGCCGGCCACGACGTCGGATCGGATGGCGCGCGGACCAAGTCGATCGTGGGGTACGTCCCCGATCGGCCGTACCTGTACGAGAAGCTGACCGGCCGGGAACTGCTGCAATTCGTGGTCAATCTGTATGGAAAAGAATGGCGCGACTGCGAAGCGCGCGCGATGGAGCTTCTGCGTTACTTCGACATTTTCGACTGGACCGATGCGCGGATCGAAAACCTCTCGCACGGCATGAAGCAGAAGCTGGTGATCGTCGCGGCTCTGGTCCACGATCCGTCGGTGCTGGTCATTGACGAGCCGAT
>DATBSF010000112.1:0-3130 GCA_036559905.1 Thermoanaerobaculia bacterium
GGTCGTAATCGAAGTACTCGACGAGGCGCGGCGCTGAATAGGCATCGAGATGGTCGATGAGCGCCTTGTCGACAATGTGGATCTGTCCGCGCGTGATCAGCGTCGGCACGGGGATGACCATAGCGAAATCCCGCGGCTCGCCGCGGAAATCGTTGGCCATCGTCATCACGGTGCGATCGGCATCGCGGACGAGGGCGACTTGCGAGGCGTGGTTATAGATCTTCGCGTCTCCCTTGGCGACATAAAAGCCGCAAAACGAATATGCGGGAGCCACACAGGCGAGAACAACGACCGTAATTGCGGCAAAGCGGACCATGGTGAGCCTCCATTCCAGACGTAGCGCTCAGACGGCAAGAGAACGTCGATGAGCGGAACAATTAGTGACGATACAAACAGCGACCAGAGAATCGAGTTTGTACGGAACAATTTGAATTGGACGTACCACGCGCCGGCGGCGACCAGCGCGGCGAAGAGAATCCGTCCGGCGCGCGAATCAGGCGTCGTCTTCGGATCGGAGATCATGAAGAACGTGAACAGCAGCAGCGCGCCGTTCTCCAGGCGATGGATGGGAATCGTCATCGGCTCGCCGAGCCATAACGACCTGCCGATGAGAATCGCGCTCCAGGCAACGATGAACGCATAGGTCACATCGCTGCGCGCGGCGCGATTGACCACCAGGCCGCCGAGACAGGTGATGAGGAATCCGAAAAACGCCACGTTTCCCCATTGGCCGGGAGAAACCCACACATGCGGTGTGACCAGCATCAGCGCCACGATGGCGAAGTTCGTGGGATTGAATACGTGCTTCCCGCGCCAACGGATGACGAACTTGCTGGCCACCGCGGCGACGGCTCCTGCGAGAAGAAGCAGGAACGAGTTGCTGCGCATCAACAAGGCGAGTGAGAGCCCTGAGATCGCGGCGCTGCGCGGATCGAAGCGAATGTCCCAGATCCGCGAGCAGAGTGCCTGCGCGCAGATCGCCGTGGCGATCACCGCCGCGGCGCGGATGAACGTCGTATCGAAATCGAGCGCGGTGAGGCCGTACAGCAGCAGCAGAGTCAATGCGCCGATCTGATACAGCCGCGGATCGAGGCGTTGTTGCATGCCTAGTTCGACGCCGCCGCCTGCGAAAAAGAAACCCGATCGGCCCGCCGCCCGCTATGTGTGCAATCTTTTGATCAGCTGTATTTGTCCGGTGTGATACGTATCATGCGCCGCCACGCCGTAGATCAATCGCTCGTATTTCTTCAGGTGCTGCGCGCTGGCGCGCGCGACCGCCTCGCGCAACGCGCGGTGTTCGTCGCGCAGCAATCGAAGATCGGCTTCCCAGCTGTCGCCGGGAGGCAGCCAGTTGCTTCCCTTCCGAGGAAACGCGCCGCGCTTCACAGCGGTCAGTTTGCGTCGGACGGCGTATTTCCAGTAGGCGCAGTGCACGGCCAGCTCCCAGATGCAGTGCCGTCCGGGAGCGGGCCGCCACAGCGCCTCCTCGGCCGTTACGCCGCGAAGCGACCCGCGCAGATTCGGGCCGTGCCATGCTTTGCGCTCGTATGCGTCGTCGAGGATGCGGAGGAGCAAATTGCGATTCGATTGCGACGACATCCGGCGATTCTATGCGGCCTTGACGGAACGTTTTCAGTAATTACAATGTAATCACGTATGAAAACCGCCCTCATCCGAATTGGAAATTCGAAAGGGATTCGCCTCCCCAAACCGATCCTCGAGCAGTGTGGAATCGAAGATGAAGTGGAACTGGAAATTGAGGATGATCGCCTGATCGTCCGGCCTGCGCGGCCACCGCGTTTCGGCTGGAGTGAAGCCTTTGCGGAGATGTCCAGGAGCGGAGATGACTCGCTCCTTGACGAGGAATCCACTTCCTCGTGGGACAAAACCGAGTGGCGCTGGTAGTTTCCAGGTTCGAAGTCTGGCTGATCAGCCTCGACCCCGCTCGGGGTGCAGAGATCCAGAAAACCCGGCCCTGCGTGGTCGTCTCACCGGATGAGATGAATCACAACATCAGCACGGTCATTGTCGCGCCGATGACCACTAAGACTCGAGGTTATCCGACACGCGTCCCGGTCACGTTTCACAGGAAACGAGGCGAAATCGTCCTCGATCAGCTTCGCACCATCGATAAGGGTCGGTTGATCAGGAAACTCGGCAAGATCGACGAGAACACCGCGCATGCAGCACTTGCTGTGCTTTGTGAGATGTTCGGCGAATGAGCTTCTCGTTTTATGATCTGAGGCACCGCAACAGAAGGAGTCGAATCATGCCGCTCACCCGCCGAAATTTCCTGGTTACCGGTTCGCTCGCCGCCGGAGCGCTGGCCACGGTCACGCCGATTTTCGGCAAACAGCAGGAGATCAAGCCGGTCAAGACGACCGATCTGTATGACTGGAACACGGTTCGCCAGCAATTCGATCTCGACCCCGCCTACACGCACCTCGGCCTCTTCTATCTCGCGTCGCATCCGCGTCCGGTACGCGCGGCGATCGAGTCGTATCGTCGCAAGCTCGATGCGAATCCCTTCCTGACCGTAGAGCGTGGAATGTTCGAGTCGCCGGAAACCAACATTCCCCTGCGCGTGGTTACGGCGATCGGAAAATACATCGGCGCGAATGCCCAAGACATCGCTGTGACACAGAACACGACGACTGGTTTGTCGCTGATCTATCACGGCTTGCCGCTGAAAGCAGGCGACGAGATCCTCACGACGAACAACGATCACTACGTCCATCACGAAGCAATCCGGCTGGCCACCGAGCGCAATGGCGCGTCGTGGCGCAAGGTGCCGATGTGGGACTCGTGGGACAGCATCAGCGCTGACGGGATCGTGGATCACATCCGCCGCGAAATCCATCCGAATACGCGCGTCGTCGGCGTGACCTGGGTGCACTCGCAGAGCGGCGTGCGGCTGCCGATCCGCCGAATTGCCGACATGATCGCGGATGTGAATCGCAACCGCGAAAATCGCATTCTGCTCGTCGTCGATGGCGTCCACGGCGTGGGTGTCGAAAATCCGCGGATCACGGAGATGGGCGCGGACGCCTTCTCCGCCGGCATGCACAAGTGGCTCTTCGCGCCGCGCGGGACAGGATTCGTGTGGGCCCGGCCGGAGGTATGGGCCACG
>DATBSF010000113.1:0-7033 GCA_036559905.1 Thermoanaerobaculia bacterium
AGCTGCGCGTGCTCCGTCGTTGTTCCATGCTCGTCCGAGCCTTCACCGCGCAGCGTGCTCAATCGCGTCCGATAGTGTTGCGCGACGTCGTCGTACACGTCGGTAAACGGACCGGAGTCTTCTTTACGGAGATCCTCCAGCCGTCGAATCGCTTTTTCGAGGATCTCGCGGCGCGCTTCGAACTCTTCCTGATCGACATGCTGCGACGATTGCAATCCCAGAAGTCGGATCAACACCGGAAGCGTCAGTCCCTGGCCGACCAGCGTTGCGAGAATGACGCAGTAGGTGAGGAAGATGATCAGATCGCGATTCGGAATCCCTGCCGGCAATGACATCGCCGCCGCGAGCGCGATGACGCCGCGCAGACCTGTCCATCCCGCGATGAAGATGTAGCGCGGCGGCGGCGGCGTGATGCGATGATGCAGAAGCCGCGTGCGAATGATCCACGCGATTTTCGCGCTCGGATAAACCCAGATCAGACGCAACACGATGACCAGCAGCGAGAAAAGCGCGCCCAGGCCGATCAGCGCCGGCACGCTGTAATTGCGGATGCCGCCCAGAATCACCGGCAACTGCACGCCGATGAGAACGAACACGATCCCGTTCAGCACGAACCTCAATGCCTGCCACACCGCCCTCGCCTGAATGCGCACGCCGGGCGAGAAGAACTGCGCGCTCTTCCGGCTCAAATACAGACCGCACGTGACCACGGCCAGAACTCCCGAAGTGTGAAGCTCCTCCGCGGCAAAGTACGCGACGTACGGAACGAGAATGCTGATGGCAATCTCGATCGGGCCGTCGTCGATCGCGCGCTCGAACAGTTCCACGATGAAACTGAGCGCCAAGCCGACGACGATTCCGCCGATGCCGAGGTATGCGAAACGGAGGATGCCGTCGAGGATGGAGAAGGATTGATTGCTGACGATCGCCGCGATGCCGAACTGCAAAGCGAGAAGGCCGGTGGCATCGTTCACGAGGCTCTCGCCTTCGATGATGTCGACGACCCGGCGCGCCACGCCGAGGCGCCGCGCGATCGAAGTGGCGGCGATCGCGTCGGTCGTCGAAACAGCCGCGCCGAGGACGAGGCCCGTGCGCCAGTCGAAGCCTTTGAAAAATGAACAGGCGATGACGGCGACCCCCGCCACCGTAAAGGCCACCAGTCCGATCGCCAGCAGCAGGATGTTGACGAGCGCGTTCCTGAATTCGCGCCATGACGTGCCCCACGCCGCTGCGTAGAGGAGCGGCGGGAGGAAAACGAAAAAGATCACATCGGGATTGAGGGAGATTCGCGGAACGGCCGGCACGAAGCTCACCAGCAACCCCGCGATGACCAGCAGGATCGGGTAAGGAGTGTTCAGTCGTTTCGCGAGCGCCCCGATGACAATCGTGACGAGGAGCAGCACGAGAAAAGCAATCTGCAGTGACTCGACGCTGCCGCGCATCGGACGTTACTCGCGGAGCACTTGATGGACGAATGCGATCGCGATCGAGCCTTCGCCGACCGCGGACGCCACGCGTTTGATGTTGCCGCCGCGAACGTCGCCAACCGCGAAGACGCCGGGAAGGCTCGTCTCGAGAAGATGCGGCTGCCGCTTGAGCGACCACTGCGCGGTGTTGAGGTCTTCCGGCGATAGATCGGGTCCGGTCTTGATGAAGCCGTGGTCGTCGAGCGCCACGCAGTTGTCGAGCCATTTGGTCGCCGGCACCGCTCCCGTCATCACGAACACATGCCGGACGTTTTCGACGGTGTCAGTTCCGGTTGTTTTGTCGCGGCACCGAACACTCTCCACGTGCTTCCCTCCATCGAGCGCAACAAGCTGGCAGTTCGTCCTGACCTCGATCGCCGGATTGTCTTCGATGCGCCGCACGAGGTAGCGGGACATCGTCTCCGCCAAGCCGCCCGATCGAACCAGCATGATCACGCGGCGCGCCTTATCCGCCAGATACACGGCTGCCTGTCCGGCTGAATTGCCTCCGCCGACGATGATCACATCCTGGTCCTTGCACATTTGCGCTTCCATCGGTGTGGCGAGGTAGTAAACGCCCGCGCCGTTGAAGCTGGCGAGGTTCTCGATCGGCAATCCGCGATATTCGGCGCCGGTCGCGAGAATGACGGTGCGTGCCATGACGCGCGATCCGTGGTCGATCTCGATCGCATACGGCCGCCGTTCGCAAGTCAAACGCGTGGCGCCTTTCGCGATGATCATCTGCGCGCCGAATTTCTCGGCCTGACTGAATGCGCGCGTCGCGAGCTCCTGTCCCGTGATCCCGGAGGGGAAGCCGAGGTAGTTTTCGATGCGCATGCTGGAGCCGGCCTGACCGCCCGGCGCATTCGCTTCGATCATCAGCACGTCGAGGCCTTCCGAGGCTGCATACACCGCGGCGCCGAGTCCGGCCGGACCCGCGCCGACGATCACGACGTCGCGGATGTGACTCTCGTCGACGTCGATGGCCTCGTTGAAGCCGATGCAATCGGCGATCTGCGCGTTAGTCGGATTCCGAAGGACCGCCTCGCCGCGACAGATCACGACCGGGACGTCATCCGCCGAGATATGCCACTTATCGAGCGACTCCTGGGAGACTTCGTCGGCGTCGAGATCGAGATATGTATATGGATGCGCGTTACGCGACAGAAACTCCCGGACCTGCAGCGTCCGAGGCGAGAACTGCGAGCCGAGAACGACCACGTCGCCGAATCCTCGATCGAGGAGCACAACGCGGCGAAGGATGAACGCGCGCATGAAGACCTCGCTCAGCTCGGCGTCCGTCTGCAGCAAACCGAGGAGACTGTCGCGTTCGACCTCGATGACCTCACCGGGCTCGATCGCGCGGATCGTCGCGAGGCTGCGCCGGCCGCTCACGAGATTCAACTCGCCGCTGAACTGGCCCTGTCGATGTGTCGTCGCCACCTCTTCGCCCGAACACGTGTTCCGAACCGCCTCGAGCGCTCCCGAGAGGACGACGAACAAGGAGTAGTGCTGCGCGCCGGCCTCGATGAGGACGTCGCCGCGCTGCACCGATCGGCGCTTGCCGTGCGTCTCGACGCGAGCGATCTGCGCGGGAGTCAAAACGGGAAATACCTGCTCTTCCCGCGGGGCAAGAGTGATGGGAACCGTGGCGGTCATGCCGCTATCCTAGTCCGCTTTGACCAGCGGCACTTTGACGAGATGCTGCGAGAGGAACCACACCTGCTTCTCGTTTCCACGGATGACATCCGAGACCAGCAAATCGTTCGTACCGTCGTCTCCCGACTTCGCCGCTTGCCTGGCCATCGTTCGCGCTTCCTCGAGCACGATCTCGTGGGCGTGAAGAAGCCGCGAGATCTGCACCGGCACTTCCTCGCGGCCTTTCGGCGCGCGCGGAATGATCGTCGTCTCCGCGATGTCGGGCGCCATCGCCAGGCCCACGCCACCGAGCGACTGAATGCGCTCCGCGATCGCATCCACGAGATCGTTCTGTTCTTCGTAGTGCTTATCGAACAGAAGATGGAGCTGATAAAACGTTGGCCCGCCAACCTGCCAGTGATGTTTCTTGTACAGGTCGCGGAGTGTGAATGTGTCGGCGAGGACCTGATTGAGATTCTCGACGCTTTGCCGCGCGACTTTCTGTGACAGCGCGATCGGCATCGGCACCGTCTCGGTGAATGCCTGAAACTCGTGCGCGCTCTGGCGACCCAGCGGCCGCGCGCGCTGCACGACCGCCTGGGTGGTTTTCTTTTTGGCCATGCTGATCTCCTCGCGCGTAGCCTACGCGATTAATCCCCGCGGCCGGATTGTCCGAAGGTATTACGTTTTCGGCTCGCGGCCTTCGGCGCGCGGAGCGTGAATGTCTCGGCGAGCCGCCGCCGTCCTGCCGTTACCGCGACGCTGCCGCAACATCAACCGGTTTCTTTCCACATGTTGGGCATGGCGCGCCGACCCAGTCGGCGTACGCGGCGATCGCGTCGTCTGTTGTCGTCGGCAATTGTGATTCGGCGTTGCACGCGAGGCAATTCGTTACCAACGGACCGCTGCCGTTCATCGCGTCGCGCACCAGGGCAGCGAGTTGATGGCGCGCTGCAACAGCGGTAGGCCGCTCCGCACTCTCTGTCCGCTCGCCGCACGAACAGAGAAAACCTCCGGGCAGGAGCGATATCACGTGTCGCGTCATTTTTTTGGCGTAACTTGATAGACGCTGGGTAGCATTTTCCTATCCCCGGTCACTACTCCTCAGCCACCGGTGTGTTCGGTGAAGGAGGCAGTATGACCGTTAGTGAATCGCCCGTCATCGTATCCGCGCAAACTGTATTAGTTATTGATGATGACTATTCCGTCGGGGCGGCGCTGGCCGACGGCCTGGTCGGGCCAGGCCGGGACGTGATCGTGTGCCGCGACACTGAGTCCGCCCGAATGGTGATCGAGAATCAGCTCGTTACCCACATCATCACGGACCTTCGCTTCTCGGGGTTCTTCGGGTACGAAGGGCTGCACATTCTCGACGACGTGAGGCGCCGCCTGTCGTTCATTCCGGTGGTGGTCATCAGCGGCTATGCGACCGACGATATTCGTCGCGAGGCTGAAATCCGCGGTGCAACCGCCGTTCTTCAGAAACCGGTCTCCGCGGAGGACCTCGAACGTTATCTTGGTGACTCGACTGGTTCGGTCGGCACCATCACTTACGTTCCCACCATGGATGACGTTCTCGACGGCGGCATGCTGACAACCGTTTTTCAGCCCATCGTCTGGAACGACAACCCGACCTACTTCGTCGGGTTCGAGGCGCTAACGCGTCTCCGCAGGGAGTCTCTCTTCGCAAGCCCTGAGCAATTATTCCGGTACGCGGAGCGGAAAAACCGCGTCGTCGATCTGGAGCTCGCCGCAGCGACCAGCGCCATCATGACGGGCCGCAAGCTGGCGCGACTCGGTATTCTCTCGATCAATATTCACGCCGCAGTTTTTTCGGAGCCGGACCGCTTTACCGACGCGGTGATGAATGCCGCCGTGGATGCGGGGGTTCCTCTGCAGCGCATCGTGCTGGAGATCACCGAACAGGCTCCGCTGCCGGACGTCGAACGCGTCGAGGCGGTGGCGGCCGTGATGCGAGGAGCAGGGCTGCGATTCGCCTTCGACGACCTCGGACTTGCGTATTCACATCTGCGAGCGATCGCCGCCGTGCGCCCTTCGTACCTTAAAATCAGCCAACACTTCGGCACGGCCTGCGAATCGGATGATGTGAAGAGGAAGATCGTCGAAAACATTGATGCGTTGGCGCGCTCGTTCTCGTCGGAAATCGTGTTGGAAGGGATCGAGACAGCCGAGACTGCCGCGTTCGCGCGCCAGCTGGGGATCCGGTTCGGTCAGGGTTTCTACTACAACCGGCCCGAAAGTATCGATATGCTGTTGCGCAAATACGCGTAATGGACGCAACACCCGATGAGTTGCTTCGCCTCCTCGCTGAACGGACGTCGGATGTTTATTGGACGACGGACGATCGCGGTCTCCTTACCTATGTGGCGCCGCAGGTCGTTCCCCTCATCGGCCGGCAACCGGCAGAACTGATCGGCGCACCGCTGCAGGCGCTGGTGCTCGAGGACGACTTTGACGAGGCCGCGGCGCTGCAGCGCGCGATCATGGAGCGCGCAACTACTGCAACGGTCGCCTACCGTTTGAAGCGTGCGACGGGCGAGCCCCTGTGGGTCGAAGCCACTGTGCACGCGGTACGAACAGCCGACGGAACATTGACCGGGTTCGTCGGTTCGTGGCGCGACGTCACCGAGCGGAGGCGCATCGAAGTCGCCTATGAACACCAGGCGTATCACGACAGCCTGACGTCTCTTCCGAACCGGCGGTTGTTCGAAGACCGTCTGACAATCGCGCTGGCCCAGGCGCGTCGATTGCGCACGCACCTGGCGCTGCTGTACATCGACGTCGACCGGCTGAGCAGAATCAACGACAGCCTCGGGCACAACACCGGCGATGGTGTGTTGCGCACGCTCGGACGCCGGCTCTCCACCTACGTTCGCGCATCGGACACGCTCGCCCGACTCGGAGGCGACGAGTTCACGCTCATCGCATCGAACCTGCGTCACGTCGAGGATACTGTTCGAGTCGCGCAGCACCTGCTGCAGAAAATCACTCAACCGATCATGACGCCGACGCAGGAGCTGTTCATCACCGCAAGCATCGGCATCGCGATTTTTCCGCAGGACGGCACGGAGGTGGGAAGTCTTCTCGCTTCCGCCGATGCAGCCACCCGCGCCTGCAAGCGCGCCGGCGGAAACGGCTGGTACCTGCACAACAGCAGCGTCAATGAGCGGGCGATGCAGCGCCTCGGCGTGGAGATGGAGCTGCATCGCGCCGTCGAGCGTTCCGAGTTCGTCGTGCGCTATCAGCCTCTGCTCAACGTCGCGAAAGAGGAGATGACCGCCGTCGAAGCGCTGGTGCGCTGGCAACATCCGACTCGCGGAGAGCTGCTGCCGGCGTCATTTCTAGAGGTGGCAGAAGAGACGGGCACGATCATCGGGATCGGCGAACGGGTGATCGATTCCGCGTGCGCTCAGGCGCGCTCCTGGCTGAACGAAGGTTGGGAAGCCGCCAACATCTCCGTCAATCTCTCCGCCAGGCAGTTCGAGCATCCCAAGATGTTGGAGCTCATCGATCACTGCGTCTTGCAACACAAGGTGCCGCCCTCCGTTTTGCAGATCGAGATCACGGAAGGGACGGCGCTGCGCGATTTGAAGCGCAGCATCCAGGTGTTCAGCGAGTTGCGCGCGCGCGGCGTCCGTGTGTCGATCGACGACTTCGGAATCGGCTACTCCTCACTTGGATACCTGAAGGAGCTGCCGGTCAATTCGCTCAAGATCGACCGCACATTTCTGTTCGGCATTCCGGAAGGCCGCAACGCTCCGATCGTTGCCGCCGTCATCGCGATGGGCCACGCCCTCGGGCTCGAGGTGATCGCCGAAGGCGTCGAGCATCAGGAACAGATGAAGTTTCTGCGCGAACATGACTGCGATGCCTGCCAGGGCTATCTGTTCAGCAGGCCGACGACCGCC
>DATBSF010000114.1:0-13300 GCA_036559905.1 Thermoanaerobaculia bacterium
TTCGAGCGGGTGAAGTCGTGGACCGCGACCGTGCAGTTCGCGGGGGAGAAGTGGTCCGCCAACAGCGTTCCGGCGGCATTCGTCCGCGCGACGATTGACGCTGCCGAGAAAGAGTACGACAAGGCCGGCAGGGCGATCGACGCATCGCAGGCGGCAAAAGATCTGCGCGATCAGCTCCGGCACGAGCTCGAATCGTCGCGCGCTGCCGCCGCGCGCCTCAAACGGAAAGTGTCATGAAGAAGGCGATGCAGCTCGCCCTCGGCATCCTCACCGGGGTCGGCGGATTCTTGGACGTCGGTAACATCGCGACGTCCGCGCAGGCTGGAGCGATGTTTCGCTTTCAGCTCATCTGGTCGCTGCTTCTCGCGACGCTCGTGGTCATTTTTCTGACGGAGATGTCAGGCCGATTCGCAGCGGCTTCAAAAAAGGCGCTTCCCGACGCCATCCGCGAGCACTTCGGCTTCAGTGCCTGGCTGCCGCCGTTCATCATCCTGAGCATCGTGCATCTTCTCGTGCTGGCCGCGGAAATCGGCGGTGTCTGTTTCGCGCTACATCTCCTCACCGGTCTTCCCATCCGGTTGTTCGCGCTGCCGGTGGCGATTCTGATCTGGCTTTTTTTATGGCGCGCGACTTTCAGTGCGATCGAGAACAGCATGTCGATTCTCGGATTGATCACACTCTGCTTCGTGGTCGCCGCGATCTGGCATCATCCGCCGGCGCACGAGGTGCTCGCCGGGGCTTTGCCGTCGATGCCATCGCACGATCCGGCGAGGTACTGGTTCATCGCGGTCAGCATCATCGGCGCCGTGATCGCCCCGTTCCTTTTCTACTTCTATTCGTCGGGAGCGATCGAAGACAAATGGGACCGGACCTACATTCCGATCAATCGAGCCATCGCGGTAATCTCGATGGGATTCGGCAGCCTCATCTCGGTCAGCGCGATCATCGTTGCGGCGGTCGTCCTCGCCCCGCGTGGTATCGAAATCACCGACTACCACCAGGCCGCGATGTTGCTGACGCAGGCATTCCCTTTCTGGGGCTACGCGCTCTTCGCCGTCTCGATGGGCGTCGCATGCCTCGGCGCGGCGCTGGAAGTCGCGCTATCGATGTCCTACACCTTCGCGCAGACATTCGGATGGAACTGGGGAGAAGACCTTCAGCCCATCGAAGACGCGAGATTCTCCATGGTCTACACCGTCGCGCTTCTGATCGGATCGCTCTTCATGGTCGTGGGCGTCGATCCGCTCAAGTTGACCGTCGTGACGATGGCCACCAACGCATTCGTGATGCCGTTTATCACGATCCCATTTCTTCTTCTGATGAACGACCGCAAGTTGCTGCGCGACGCGAGCAACGGCGTCATCTCCAACACCGCGACTGTCATGATCGTGATCCTGGCGCTGATTCTGGCGGTCGTTTCGATCCCGTTGACGTTTCTGGGGAAAAGCTAGATGGCACAGGAGCTCGATCTCATTCGCGATGTGCTCGATAAGCAGCTCGTCGATTCCGACGACACGAAGATGGGCCGCGTCGACGGCATCGTGCTCGCGATCGGCGACGGCGCTCCGCAGATCGATCACTTCGAGCTCGGATTCTCCGTGCTCGCGCGGCGCCTGCATCCGCGAATCGAACAGTGGCTGCAGGCGCTGCGCAGATGGAGTCCGCGCCGTTCAGCGCGCCAGATCGTGCCGTGGTCATCAGTGCAGGAGATCAACGTTCGCGAGATCCGACTCGATCTGAAAGCGATCGATACGCCGGCATTCGACTGGGAGCGCTGGCTCCGCAAGCACATCGTGTCGAGGATTCCCGGCTCGGGAGAGGAATCATGAAGCACGTGCACGTCGAGCTGCTGTTTGGAAAACGCGTGCGCGACGCAAACGACAAAGTTGCGGGTCACATCGAATCGATTCGCGCCACCTGGAAAGGCAACGCCTGCACCGTCGACGAATACCACCTCGGCACCGCCGCGCTCATGGAGAGACTCGGTCTCACGGCGGGAGCGCTGATCGGAGCCGGATCGCGCGATCCGCTGCGCGTTCCGTGGGATCAACTCGATCTGAGCGATCCCGAGCGGCCCCGACTCAAGTGCACTCTCGAGGAGCTCAAGAAGCGATGAGGCGCGTCCACAACTGCTGCGCGTCGATGGGCAGCTCCACGATCTTCTCGTTCACCTCGGCGATCAGTTGATCGCGTGGACCGACCGCGAGGAGGCGGACGATGTCCTGCTGATCGAGTGAGCCACCCGCCGATAGCTTGAGAAGAATCAGGTCGCTCGTGATGGGAACGCGCAGTATTGCGCCCTGAACTTCGGCCGGCTGCGCACGCTCAATCACGCGCTGCTCCCACTTCCAACGCCCCACCACGATGTCGATTCGTTCAGCCTTCGGCCCGATACGAACGACGCCGGCAAGCGGATCGTTGGAATCTCCCTTGCGAACGTCGACGTCGGGGAGCCCAGCCCACACCGATTCCCGCAGGACGCGAGTGTCGGTTGTGAGTAGATCGAGGTCGAGCGTAGATCGAACGACTCCCCGCGCTGCAACGGCGACAGCGCCGACTACCGCGTACTGCACACCGAGGTCGTCGAGAATTTTCAGAACGCGATCACGAATCACTGCAGCGACTCGTTCATGCAGCGCGAGTAACGCCGCCCGAATTGATGTTCGCGACGGATCGCTCTGACTGCGGTCAGGCGATCGACTTTCTGGAATGCGATGTAAAACTCGAGATCGCGCTCGCCGAGCGCGAACGCCAGCGCGACGCGTTCGCTGGCGCAAAGGCGCAGCACGTCCTCGATCTGCTCTTTCCGGTGCTCCTCCGCAACCTTCGATCGCATCACGAACGAGTATAGCGAACCGCTTCCAGCAGCACCGCCGACTCTGCGGGAATGCGCCAGAGCGAAACCGGTTCGCTCGACCACCGCACCTCCCAACGACCCTCGGGCACGTCATCGAGCTCGAATGCGGGACCGAGGTTGATGATGAGCATTCGGTCGTCATCGAAGCGGAGGAAGAATGCGTGTTCGTTTAGAACGGCACCATCGACGCGCGTGATCGGCCTCCGCAGTTGCAGCAATTCTCGATGCAGCGCGACAGCATCGACATGCTTCTCACGTTCCGAATGATCGAGCTTGCATCGCTCGAACGTCGCCGGATCGTGCGGCGGCGCAAGCTTGTCGGTTGCGATCGACGGGAACTGCGTCATGAACTGCCTGCGCCCTTTTTCCACCGCGCTTGCGAGCTCGGGTTTGTGATCCGCGAAGTAGAGAAACGGCGCGGATGATGCGAACTCCTGTCCCTGAAAAAGCATCGGCGTGTCAGGCCCGAGGAGCAGGAGCGCCGTCAGAGCCCGCACGATGCCTGGCGAAGTGCGAAATTGAATCCGCTCGCCGGTCGCCGAATTTGCGATCTGATCGTGGTTCTGCAGAAAGCAGACGAATTTCTCGTGCGGGATGTCGCCCGACGGCGTGCCGCGATAGCTCTTCTGCCATGAATACCACTGGCCCTGATAAAGAAATCCGCTCTTCGCCATCGTGACGAATTCCTCCGGCGCCCCGCGATAGTCGGTGTAATACGCCTCGCGCTCGCCGGTTGCGGCGACCATCGCGGAGTGGTGCCAGTCGTCGTTCCACATCGCATCGACGCCGTACGATTTGATGAGCGCGACATCCTGCGGCTCGTTCTCGGCGACGATCACGATCGGCCGATCGCGCGCCGCTTCGCGCGCTTTGCGTTGAATCACCTTGATGATGTGTTCCGGAGATTGATCGTGGATGCTTTGCGTGGCGTCGAGGCGGAGGCCATCGATATGAAACTCCTCGATCCAATACCCAGCGTTCTCAGCGATGAACTCGCGGACGCCGTCGACGCCGAAGTTGATCACATCGCCCCATTCGTTTTTCTCGGACGTGAAGTAGTCCTTCGCGAAATTCTTCAAGTAGCAGCCGTCGGGGCCGAAGTGGTTGTAGACGACGTCGAGGATCACGCCGAGGCCGCGGGCGTGGGCGGAATCGACGAAGAGGCGGAAATCGTCGGGCGTTCCGTACAGGTGGGACGGCGCCCAGAGGTCTACGCCGTCGTATCCCCATCCGAATCGCCCGGGAAATTCGTTGACCGGCATGACCTCCAGCAAGTTGATGCCGAGGTCCGCGAGCGGTTGGAGTTGATCAATGGCAGAGCGCAACGTGCCTTCGGGCGTGAATGTGCCGATGTGCATTTCGTAAATGACGAGCGCTTTCGGGTTCACACCGCGCCACGCCGCGTGACGCCATGGATACGCAGGATCGACGACCATCGACGGGCCATGCGGACCGTCGGGCTGAAAACGTGAGGCGGGATCCGGGAACTTTTCCTTCTCGCGATCGAGACGCAATCGATATCGCGTGCCGGCGCGCGCTTTTGCAACGAATCCGCGAAAGTGCCCATCGGTTTCACGAACGAGCGGGAAGTCCGATCCGTCGATCACGACGCTGACGCTTTTCCGGTCGGGAGCCCAGACGCGAAAGTCGGCGCCGTCGCCGATCAACTCCGCGCCTACCGGGCGCCGGCGTGTGAGACTCATGGTGGCTACACTATCTCCGTGAATCTGCTCCAGCATTTCGACCAATCTCTCATCGGACGTGCCGGCGAAATCGGGCTCGAGTGGGAGAAGAAGCAGTTCACCTTCGCTGCGATGGAGGCGCGAAGCAATCGCGTGGCCAACGCGCTGCGCGCGCGCGGATTCCGGAAGGGCGACCGGCTCTGCGTCTATCTCGCGAACTCCGTCGGGCTGATCGACATCTTCCTCGCATGCGTGAAACTGGGCGTGATCTTCGTGCCGATCAACATCCTGTATCGCGATCGCGAGATCGAGCACATCACGCGCGACGCCGAGCCGCGCGAGGTCATCGAGTCGCCGGATGCCCTGAAATCCGATGACGAAAAACGGCCGCACGAATCACTGGATGGCGACACGCCGGCCGCGATCATCTACACATCGGGCACGACCGGTGCTTCAAAAGGTGCAGTATTAACGCATAACAATTTCATTGCGAATTCGCTGAATTTGCTCGAGGCCTGGCAAATCGCGCAAACCGATCGCCTCCTGCTCGCGCTCCCGCTTTTTCACATCCACGCGTTAGGCAACGGACTGCACTGCTGGCTGATGAGCGGATGCCGTATGCGACTGCTCGAAAAGTTCGATCATCGGACGGCAGCCGGGGAGTTCCTCGACTTTCGACCGACGCTGTTCTTCGGCGTTCCGACGATCTACGTTCGTCTGCTCGATGCGCCGCGCGAGATCGCGGCCAGCATGCGGCTGTTTGTCTCGGGTTCCGCGCCGCTGCCGGCGGATGTCTTCGAGAAATTTCGCGAGCGATTCGGCAAGACGATTCTCGAGCGCTACGGCATGACCGAGACGTTCATGACGCTGAGCAATCCGTACGTCGGCGAGCGCCGCGCCGGGACTGTTGGGTTTCCACTGCGGGGCGTGTCGGCGCGAATCGTCGACGGAGAACTGCAGGTGAAGAGCCCGACGGTGTTCGCCGGTTACTGGCGCAATCCCGACGCGACCGCTGCGGCATTCGATGACGGCTGGTTCAAAACCGGCGATCTCGCATCACTCTCCACCGACGGCTACTACACGCTCCTCGGCCGCAAGAGCGATCTGATCATCTCGGGGGGATTCAATATCTATCCGCGCGAAATCGAGGAGCTGCTGCTCGAGCAGGCGGGCGTGCGGGAGGCGGCGGTCATCGGCGTGGCGGACGCGATTCGCGGCGAGGTGCCGATCGCGTACATCGTCGGCGATGCCAGCGATGAGGATCTCGATCGCATCTGCCGCGCGCAGCTCGCATCTTTCAAAGTGCCGCGCCGGTTCATTCGCATCGATTCGATTCCGCGGACCGCGCTCGGAAAGGTGCAGAAGCATTTGCTCGCGAAGTGATCGCTCTGTCCTTCTCCCATCGGGAGAAGGTGCCCGAAGGGCGGATGAGGGGGCCGGCATTCGCGTGATTTGCCTTCCCCTCACCCGGCGCGGCGCGCCACCCTCTCCCGGTGGGAGAGGGACGGGAAGGGGATGCTCTATCGCTCGCCGTAGATCGCGACCACGGTTGGTCCGCGGTAGCCATTCGTCGGCGAGGCCTGCGAGACGGCAACTCCGACCTCACGAAAGCGCGCGCCGAGGATGTTGGCGCGGTGACCGGGGGAGTGCATCCATCCGTCGACGATGCTGTCCGCAGATGGATAGCCGAGCGCGAGGTTCTCGCCGACTTCGCGATAGTCGTAGCCGCGTTGATCGACCCAGTTCCACGGCTGGATGCCGTCGGGCGACACGTGGCTGAAATAGCGCTTTTCGAACATGTCGGCGATGCGGTCGTCCGCGGCCGCTTCGAGTCGTACATTGACGTCCAGCGGTGTGAGTCCGTGCGCGACGCGCTCGCGATTCATGGCGTTGACGATCGCTGTCTCGAACGGGGTCGTCGGCCGCTCGACGGGCGCGCTCGCTTTCGCCGGCCGGCCGTTGATCTCAACATGATCGGCGCCGAGGACGCGTTCGAGATCCGCGGCCAGCGCACCCATGTCAGTTTTCTGTGCGAACAAAGACAACGGCGCAGCGACGAGAAGCGCCATGACAACTGCACGCATGATGACCTACCTTTGGACGATGTGCCTGATTGTAATAGCTCATGACGCGTCTGCGAAATTTCCGCTGGTGATCGCCGCCAACCGCGACGAGCTCTACGCCCGCCCGACCCGCCCGGCCCACATGTGGGAGGACGATCCGCGCGTGATCGGCGGACGCGATCTGCGCGCGGGCGGGAGCTGGCTCGCGCTCCGGCGCGGCGGTCGTTTCGCGGCGATCACGAACGTGCGCGGGGTCGGGCGGGAGGAGGGGGGACCGTCGCGCGGTCTGCTGGTCGCCGATTTTGTTCGCGGTGACGACGCACCGATGGATTACGCGCGCTCGATTCGCGGCGATGAATACGCCGGCTTCCATCTGATCGTCGGCGATGGCGATGTTGTGCACTTTTCCAATGGCGGCGAGCCGGAGCTCATCGAAGGCGTGTTCGCGATCAGCAACGGTCGGCCAGGCACGCACTGGCCGAAAGTCGATCTTGCGCGCGATTTTCTCGCCGGCGCTCTCGATCGTCATCCGAACGCGGACGCGCTCGCGAATGATCTGCTGCGCTTTCTCTCCACCTCGCGTGGAACGGCCATTGATGGTGAAGTCTTCGTGACCTCGGAGAATTACGGCACGCGCTCGTCGACGGTGATCATCGGCGACGCGCTTTTCGTCGAACAGAACTACGGACCTAGAGGCGTTCGCGAAGGAGAGCCTTTGTGGTTTCGGTGAGGGCGCCCCTCATCCGGCCTTCGGCCACCTTCTCCCCGCTGGCGCGGGGCGAAGGATCTCGAGACCGCTCGCCCCGCAGCGGCGGGTGAGGGGCTGTCGCGTCACAGGTTTGCCCGACGGAGCCGCAACGCGTTTCCGATTACCGTGACGGAGCTGAACGTCATCGCTGCGCTCGCGATCATCGGGCTGAGAACCATTCCCATGAATGGATACAGCACGCCGGCCGCGATCGGGACGCCGAGGATGTTGTAGATGAAGGCGAAGAATAGGTTTTGTTTGATGTTGCGCATCATCGCCTGACTGAGATTGTGCGCGCGTACGATTCCGCGCAGATCGCCTTTGACGAGCGTGATGTCGGCGCTTTCGATCGCGACGTCGGTTCCCGTTCCCATCGCGATGCCTACGTCCGCGCGCGCGAGCGCCGGCGCGTCGTTGATGCCATCGCCGGCCATCGCGACGCGATGTCCCTTTTCCTGAAGCTCGCGCACGATTTCCTCTTTGCGCGCCGGCAGCACCTCGGCTTCGAAATGATCGATTCCGAGCTGCTGCGCGACCGCTTGCGCATTCGCGCGCGAGTCGCCGGTCACCATCGTCACCGTGATTCCTTTCGCACGCAGCGCGCGCAGCGCTTCCGGCGTCGTCAGCTTGATCGGATCGGCGAATGTGATCTGGCCGACGCGTCTCCCGTCGATCGTGACGCCGTTTCTATCCACTGCGACGCGATGTCCATCGACGATTCCTGCGACGCCTTCTCCCGGAACGGTTTTCACGTCGCTGGCTCTTGGGATTGTCAGACCTCGTTGCTCCGCCGCCGCGATAATCGCGGCCGCCAGCGGATGCTCGCTCGCGCGTTCGACGGCCGCCGCCATCGCGAGCGCCTCCTCGTCCACATCCGTCGCCACTACCCTCGGCTTTCCCTCGGTCAGCGTTCCGGTTTTGTCGATGACCAGCGTGTCGATGCGCGACAACGTCTGCAGCGATTCGGCGTTTCGAATGAGGATTCCGCTCCGCGCGCCTTTTCCGGTCGCGACCATCACCGACATCGGCGTCGCCAGGCCAAGCGCGCACGGACACGCGATGATCAGCACGGCGACGGCGTTGACGATCGCATGTGCGAGCCGCGGCTCGGGCCCGATCAAAAACCACACGATGAATGTGATGATCGCAACCGCGATGACAGCAGGCACGAACCACGACGCGACAACGTCCGCGAGCCGCTGAATCGGCGCGCGGCTGCGTTGCGCCTCGGCGACCATGCGGACGATTTGTGCGAGCAGCGTGTCCGGTCCGACGCGCTGCGCTTCGATGACGAAAGCGCCGGCGGTGTTCACGGTTCCCGCAGTGACTTTGCTCCCGGCGCTTTTTTCGACCGGGACCGGCTCGCCGGTGATCATCGATTCGTCGACGATTCCCGATCCCTCAATGACGATGCCGTCCGCCGCGATCCGCTCTCCCGGCCGGACGCGAATCTGAAATCCGGGGCGGAGCTGCTCGATCTCGATATCGGTCTCGCCGTCGATGAGAATGATCCGCGCGGTCTTCGGCGCGAGTTGCAGGAGCGATTTGATCGCGCTGGATGTGCGCTCGCGCGCGCGCAGCTCGATGACCTGTCCGAGGAGGACGAGCGTCGTGATGACGGCGGCGGGCTCGAAGTAAAGCGGGCCGCCGATGAATGTCGACACCACGCTGAAGATGAAGGCGGTCGAGATCCCGATCGCGATCAGCGTGAACATGTTCAGCGAGCGCACGCCGCGAACGAAGAAGGGCCATGCGCCCCAGAAAACGATCGGCGTTGTAAGCGCCATTTGAATCAACGGCTGATGCATGCCGAGGAAGAGGATCGGCACCGTGAGGATCGTGCAGACGACAAAGCGCCTGCGCATGTCGATCAGCTCAGGATTCGGCTGATCGTCCAGCGAAGCGACACGCGGCTCGAGCGCCATCCCGCAGATGGGGCAGAAGCCCGGTGCATCGCGGAGAACCTCCGGATGCATCGGGCAGGTGTACTCCGTCATCCTGAGCGGAGCGAAGGACCTCTTTCACGAGATCCTTCGCCGTCTCCGCGGCTCAGGATGACGGGTTCAATCACTTCGACGCCGTCACGTATGTCGGGTCGAAGCTCGCGTTGTCGATGACTGAACCGTACGACGCGACGCGTCCCGATCCGCTTGTCACTTCGACCGCAATCCTCGCGTTGTACACGTTCGAGCCGAGGCCGAAGCCCGAGAGGACGCGTCCGAGCTGGCGGAATTCGTTGGGCTGCAGATCGAGCTCCGTCGAAACCGATTGTTTTGAATCGGGGACAAACGCCGTGATGCGCACGTGTGCCCCGGAGCCGTTCAACTCTGCGAGTCCGAGGTTCGAGCGGAAGTTTGTCGATTCCTCGAGCTGCAAGACCTGCAGCGGTCGATCGCCGGTGCCGATGCCTCCCGTCGGCATCACGCCCGGAATGAACTGCCCGAACGTTCCGCCTTGCGCATCGATCGTGTACGTGCGGCCCGTCGCGACGAGCTTCGAAGCGGCCGGCGTCGTCAGGACGATCGATCCGCCCTGTCCACTCGCATTGAACGTGTTCGCGACGACGTCGTCGAATACGCGCACGTTGCCACCGTCGACGCTGAATGGCCCAAAGGTTTTCGGAGCGCCTCCGCCCTGCGGATAAAACGTAGCCGTCACCTGCTGCGAAGTCGTTCCGCCGTTATAGATGCGAATGTCGGAATGGAAGTTGTTCACTCCGGGCAGGGCCGCCATACCGGGCAGGATGTAACGCGTGCTGCTGATCTCCGAAACCTGAACCGGCGTCACTGCCAGCGGATCGTTCGTGATGTTGTCGAGCACCGACGCGTACGCCGAAACGGCGCCGGTCGGCGATTGGACGATCACCTCGATGCGCCCGTCATCGAGCGTCCCGGGGTTGAGGGTCGACAGATTGATCTGCTGGTGTTCGCCGGGCTGGAGATTAAAGACTTGCGCGGTCACCTGCGTCCCTTGATCGTTCAACACGCGAACGTTGACAGTCGCGGCGGTGCCCGAACCTTCAACGAGGCCGAGGTTCGTGCGGAACTTCGAGGAGACCGCGATCTGCTGCATGCTCAGCACCGGGTTCCCGGTCGGCGCTGGAAGGCCCGGGATCGGAATGACCGATGCGTTCGTCGCAAATTGATTGAACGGAATCGCGGCGATGAACTGCCCGAACGTTCCCTTGTCGTTGAATGTGAATGTCCGGCTCGACGCGTAGTTCAGAGTCGATCCGGTGTTGACGGGGCGAACCTCCAACGAACCGAAGCCGGTGTCGCCGGCCGCCTCCGTCGCTCCCGCTCCGAAAAAGTCTCGCACGATGTCGTTCAGTGCGATCGTCTGACCTGAATCGACGGCGACGGTCGTCGTCTTCGACGTCTTCGTTCCATCGGTTCGCGTCGGCGTAAAGGTCACGTCGTAGGAAACGCTCGACGTGCTGGTGTTGGTCAACCGCACGTCCGATTGGAACGGCCCGAGCGCGCCAGGCGCGTGGATGATCGCGGGGATGATCAGCGCGTTCGACGGTGGGATTGATTTCGAACCCGGGCCGACAGGCGTCACGAGGCTGACCGAAACGGATTTCGAGGAGATCGTCAGGCCACCCGACTGAACCGTCAGCGTGCCGGTGTTCGCTCCCGGCGGGAGGTTGCTCGGATTCGCCGTGACGTTGACTGTCATTCCGCCGGGCGGAATGTTTCCTGACGACGGCGAGACGCTGAGATAAGGCTTGTCGGTAGACGCCGTGAAGGTGACATCGAGCGCGTTCTTCGAAGATCCAGGCGGCGGATCGATGTGGATCGGAATCGTGATCGGAGTCGTGCTGCCGAAGGGAACGACTGCATCCGCCGATCGTCCTGTTGCCGGCGCAAGTGCCTGTACAGCGATCGTCACGATGTCGGAGTTCGGTCCAACTGCGCCGCCGCAACTGTTCGCGCGAACGCGATAGAAGTAACGCGTCGAAGTACCGACGGTGTGTGTGAACTGAGCGGAACGCACGTTGACATTGCGCGTGTCAGTGATCGTGCTGAAACCAATGTCTGTCGATTCTTCGACCGTGAAGCTCGCGTTGGGATCGGTCACCTGAGTCCACGTCAGGTTGTACGAGAGTCCCGACTGCGTGACCGGAGGAACGCTCGCGATCGGCGTGCAGGTCGGACCGGTGTTACCGAGGCCGTTGGTGGCGTAGGCGAATCCGAGCTCATCGCCGGTGACCGAGTCGACGACTTCCGTGACCGCGACGATTGGAAGAGGTCCTGACGCTCCCGCGGTGAGCGCGACGTTCGCCGTCATCGTGAAGGAGCCGCCGGGTCCGAGCGTGCCGTCGCCCACGCAGGCGCCGAACGGGATTCCGATCGGCAGCGTTGAAGAGTCGAAGCATTGTTGCGCTGCCGAGAGGGGCGGCGTTATCCGGAAATTCGTCACGGTCGCGTTCTGAACCTGCGCGAATATCGCGGCGATGAATTCGCCGGAGCAGACGTTTGTGCCGTTGTTCAAGGTGACAGCCGTGCAGGTTTGCGCGCCGCCGGTTTGACCAGGTGCGGATGTGCTGTTGCAACTGAGCGACATCGACAGGCTGCACGGTCCGGCGGCGAAAACCGGAAGTGCGATGAGCAAAGCTAAAGCTGCAACGATCAGTACTCGGGACATCGGTCGGGCCTCCTGAAAGAACAGTTATTCTAACCTAGCGCGTCGCCCAGCCGAGCGAAATCGTCGAGACTCAGTTCCTCGGCACGCGCTCCGAAGTCGATTCGAGCGCGCTCCATCGCGGCCAGCACCTTCTCGCGCGATGCATTGCGCCAACCCGTCAAATTGTTCACCAGTTTCTTTCGGCGCATGCGAAAAGCCGCGCTGATCAAATCGATCAAGTCCGGCGATGCGAACGGCTTTCGATCGGGATCGAGGACCACGACCGCGCTCCTGACTTTCGGCGCCGGATGGAACGATCCGGGATCGAGTTTCATGAGGATGCGTGCGCTCGCGTAGAGCTGGCAGTACAGCGTGAGGTAACCATACTGTTCGTCGCGCGGCTTCGCGACGAGGCGATCGGCGACTTCCTTCTGCAGCATGAACACCGCGCGCCGAAAATTCGGATCGGCGATGACGCGCCGCAGGATCGGCGTTCCGACGTTGTAGGGGAGGTTGCCGACCACGCGAAACGGGCGGGCGGGGAGGGGCGTGTCGAGCGCGTCGGCGTTGACGATGACGTCGCCGAATTTCTCGCGCAGCGCCCCGGCGAGCTCGGGATCGATTTCGATCGCCGTAAACTCATTGCCGAGGGCCGCGAGCTTCTCGGTGAGGATGCCTTCGCCCGGGCCGATCTCGACGACGACCTCTCCCGGCTCGGCCTCGACCGCGTTCACGATTTTGTCAACTGCGCCGCGGTTGCGCAGGAAGTTTTGACCCCATTTTTTCTTTGGTATCACCGGCTGCAGTTTAGACTTAAGGGCAATGGACCAGGCCACCGTCACCCATCAAATCGCCTCGGCGCACGAAACGATCGCGCGGCTCCGCGCCGAAGTCGGGCGCGTCGTCGTCGGACAGCAGACGATCGTCGACCGCCTCATCATCGCGCTCCTCATTCGCGGCCACGTCCTCGTCGAAGGCCTTCCGGGTCTCGCGAAGACGCTGCTCGTGAAGACGCTCGCCTCCGCGATCGAGGGGTCGTTCAAGCGCATCCAGTTCACGCCCGACCTCCTTCCGGCCGACATCACCGGCACGATGATCTTCGATCCTGCCGGCCGCACCTTCAACGCGCGTCTCGGTCCCATCTTCGCGAACCTGATCCTCGGCGACGAGATCAACCGCGCTCCAGCAAAGGTGCAAAGCGCGCTGCTCGAAGCGATGCAGGAGCGGCAGGTGACGATCGGCGATACGACGTATTCGCTTCCCGATCCGTTCGTCGTGATCGCGACGCAGAATCCGATCGAGCACGAAGGCACATACGCGCTGC
>DATBSF010000115.1:0-3903 GCA_036559905.1 Thermoanaerobaculia bacterium
GAACCTCGACGCGCAAGCGATGGTGAACGATCCCGAGATATCGTCGGCTCTGCGTTCGGTCATCCAGGACCTTCGATGAGCTCGGAAAAACATTCGTGCGCGCTCGTGCTGACTGGTGGCGGCGCGCGCGCTGCCTATCAGATGGGAGTGCTGCGCCGCATCGCCCACCATCTCCCCACTGCGAAGTTCGACGTCATCACCGGCGTCTCCGCCGGCGCAATCAACGCCGTTTTTCTGGCATCGCGACACGCGCCGCTGCGCGATGTGGTCGAAGAGTTGACTGCCGTCTGGCAGACGCTTCGTGTTCGAGACGTGATGCAGATCGACGCTCCGGCACTCGTCCGCAACGTGATTGGCTGGGGGACGAAGCTCGTATCGGGCGGCGGTCCGGTCGCGCCGCGCGTGCACGGATTGGTCGACACTGCGCCGCTGCGAAAAGTCCTCGAACGACTCTTTCCGCTCAACAGCGCCGGCGAGATCATCGGCGTCGCGGAGAGCATTGCGCGTGGCGATCCGAAAGCGGTCGCTGTGACGACGCTCGACTACACAACCGGCCGGACAGTGACCTGGACTCAGGGAACCAATGTCGAGATGTGGGAGCGGCCGTTGCGACGGAGCGTGCTGGCGAACATCTCGGTCGATCACATCATGGCGTCGTCGGCGCTGCCGATCATCTTTCCCGCCATCAAAGTCGGCCGTCACTATCACGGCGACGGCGGCATCCGCCTCTCCGCCCCCCTCGCCCCCGCCCTGCACCTCGGCGCAACGCGAATCCTCGCGATCTCGACGCATTACGAGAAAACATTTTCGGAAGCCGACGAGCCGCAGACGATCGGCTATCCGCCGCCCGCCCAGATTCTCGGCCAGCTCGCGAACGCGGTTTTCCTCGACGTGATGGATGAGGATGCGATCCGACTCGAACGCTCCAATGCTTTATTGAGCGAGCTTCCGCCTGACCGGCGTCACGGTTATCGCCTGGTCGATTTCGCGAGCATCCGGCCATCGCAGGACCTCGGCAAGCTCGCCGCGGCACACGAACCGCAGCTCCCGCGCGGCTTCCGCTTCCTCACCCGCAGCCTCGGCACGCGCGAGACGTCGAACGCCGATTTCCTCAGCCTTTTGATGTTCGTCCCCGAGTATCTGCAGAAGTTGATCGAGGTCGGCGAGACCGACGCGGAAGCGCGGATCGGGGAGATCAAGAAGCTTCTCGAAGGTTAGAATGCGCGCCAATGGGATTGCTCAATTGGCTTGACCCCACACGGGATTGGCCCGCTGTCAAGGGACCGGCGCCCGATCTCGACGGAGAAACTCTGCAGTTGGACAAGCTGACTTTCGGCGCTCCCATCGAATCCGCCCGTTTTCTCGGTAAGCCGAATCAAATTGAATGGAACAGCCGATCGAAACAAGACTTCGAGCTGATCTACACTGACAAACGCATGCGGCTGCGTTTCCGAGAGGGAAAACTGTCGGATGTGACGTATCTCGTCGGCGATGGCGCACAACCCAAGGCCCCCGATGGCGATCTGCTGACCTCGGGCGCCGATCGCGATGAAATCGTGAAACGATTTGGCGAGCCCGAACCCCGCGGCAGTGACGAGACGTGTTTGCAGGTTTTCCATCGCAACGGCGTCGTCTCCGATTTTTACCTCGACGACAACGGGCGACTCAAAGAGTGGACCCTCTACCCGGATGCCTGAGAAGAAGCGTCCGTTCGTGGAGATGGGTCGCAAGATCATCTCCGGCGAGCTGCCTCCCCCGCCGGTCGGACAGACGATCGGCTTCCGCATTTCCGAGATCACGCCTGGCCAGGCAGTCTTCGAGATGGACGCGGACGCGAGCCGTCATGCGAATCCGATGGGAACATTGCACGGCGGCATCCTCTGCGATATCGCCGACGGCGCAATGGGCATGGCCTGGGCGAGCGAGCTCGAAGAGGGCGAGACGTTCACCACGCTCGAACTGAAGATCAACTTTCTGAAGCCGGTTTGGAACGGACACCTCCGCGCGGAGGGTCGGGTGCTGAAACGCGGAAAAACTGTGGGCCTCGTGGAATGCAATGTTCGCGACGCAAAAGGCGATCTCGTCGCGTACGCAACAAGCACTGTGATGACCTTGCGCGGCGATCAGGCCAAGGGGCGTTAGCGTTCCGCCGTGTCATCCCGAGCGTAGCGAGGGACCGGTGTGGGCGGGTGGTACGAAACAGCTGCCTCGCGTCTCCGCCCACACCGGTTCCTCGCTACGCTCGGAATGACAATGCGCTCCGAGTTACCGTCGTCCGCCGAGGATCCCGCCGAGGATGCCGCGCGCGATCTGACGTCCGAGTTGACTGCTGGCGGCGCGCACGGCGCTCTTCATCGCCGCTTCGCCGAGTCCTTCGCGCGAGCGGCCGCGCGCAGTTGTCGCTCCGCCGAAGATAGAGCCCCAAATCCCGCCTCCCGTCGCGGCGGGCGCCGCCGGCGTCGCGGCCTTCGTCTCGGCGCGCGCTTTCAACATCTCGTACGCCGACTCCCGATCCACCGTTTTCTCATACTGCCCGGCGATGAGCGAAGAAGTGATGATCGCTTGTCGCTGCTCGGGCGTGATCGCACCGATTTGCGAATGCGGCGGAATGACGAACGCGCGCTCGACCACTCCCGGCGCTCCCTTTTCATCGAGAAAAGAGACCAGCGCCTCGCCGACTTCCAACTCCGTGATGGCCTTGCTGACATCGAGTTTCGGATTGCTGCGGAACGTATCAGCGGCCGCGTGCACTGCCTTCTGATCGCGTGGCGTGAAAGCGCGCAGTGCGTGCTGGATGCGATTTCCGAGTTGGCCGAGGATGATGTCGGGACCGTCGAGCGGGTTCTGCGTGACGAAGTAGACGCCCACGCCCTTCGATCGCACCAGCCTGACGACCTGCTCGATCTTCTGCAGCAGCGCCGGCGGTGCGTCTTCGAAGAGCAGATGCGCTTCGTCGAAGAAAAATGCGAGGCGCGGCTTGTCGGCATCGCCGATCTCCGGAAGCCGCTCGTACAACTCCGACAGCATCCACAGCAGAAAGGTCGCATAGAGCCGCGGCGCCTGCATCAACTTGTCGGCGGCCAGGATATTGATACGCCCTTTGCTGCCGTCGGTCTGCATCCAGTCGTCGAAGTCGAGCGCGGGCTCTCCGAAGAATTTCGCGCCCTCCTGCTGCTCGAGCTCGAGGAGTCCTCGTTGAATCGCGCCGACGCTCATCGACGAGACGTTGCCGTACTGCGCGGTGAACTGCTTTGCGTTCTCGCCGATATGCTGAACCATCGCGCGCAGATCTTTCAGATCGAGGAGCAGCAACCCGTTGTCGTCGGCGACTTTGAAGATGATCGTGAGCACGCCCTGCTGCACGTCGTTGAGATTGAGGATGCGGCCGAGGAGCAGCGGGCCCATTTCCGAGACGGTTGCGCGCACCGGATGGCCCTGGCGGCCGAAGACATCCCAGAAAGTGACCGACGACGCCGCGAATGTGAAATTCTCGAGCGCAAGCTTCTTGATCCGCTCCTGAACCTTAGGATTTCCGCCGCCCGGCTGACTGAGTCCGGCTAGGTCGCCCTTCACGTCGGCCATGAACACCGGAACGCCGACTCCGCTGAGCGCCTCGGCCATCACCTGAAGCGACACCGTCTTGCCGGTGCCGGTCGCCCCGGCGATTAGTCCGTGGCGATTGGCCATCTGCGGAAGAAGAAAGAGATCTTTGGTGCTGCGAGCAATCAGAAGAGGCGCGGGCATCGCTTCGGCGGACTATACATCGAGTAATCTTGCCGCGATGCCCGGAGCCTTCGACAAAGTCGTTGACGCTGACGTCCAGCAAGCGCTGAGGCGCGAGAGCCAGCTTCTCGTGCAGCTTCGGGAAACGCTCGAGCCGGAACAGGCCGACGAGCGGCGCCG
>DATBSF010000116.1:0-7662 GCA_036559905.1 Thermoanaerobaculia bacterium
ATGCGCCCGGCGGATTGACGGAGGCGGCCCGCGATGATCTGCAGCAGGGTTGACGCGCCAGCCCCCGGCGCTCCGACAATTGCCGTGTGCGTGCTCTTCGGGAATGTGAGAGTGATGTCGTGCAGTCTCTCGTCGAGCGAAATATTCTGCAGCGCGACGTCGAGCACTTCTCGATTCTATCTCTGTGTCCTCTGTGCCTCTGTGGTGAGAACCGTTCACCACAGAGGCACAGAGAGCACAGAGTTAAGGCTTAGGTCTCTGCAACGGCCGCTGCGCCTGCATCCGATCGATCTCGTTCCGCATACGATTCCACTGCTGATCGTTCAACACGCCGCGCATCTCGATGAGCATCGTCAGCTCGCGATCGAACAACTTTCCGCGCACGTCGCTGAGCCGCGTCGCGACGCGATGGATTGCGGCCCGATCGAGCTGCGGCCGATCGAGCTCGCCGCGAAGCGCGATCGCAGACTTGTCGACTTCCGCTTTCAGGTCGATGAGATCCGTAGCCGACGTGCGGAAGATCGATTCGAGCTGATCCTGCTGCTCGTCGGAAAGATTCAGACTGCGGACAATCTCCGGCCGCCGCCACCATTTGCCGGGAGGAAGCTGCGCAAACGCGCTGGCGGCGACGCAGAGCAACGCGAGCGTAATGACGATTCGGCGTGTCATAGTTTGCTCTCGCCCCAGGTTTCCCACTGCACGACGCTGCCGAAGTCTTTCAGCTCATCCGACTGCCAGGGATCCGCGGGGACTTTCAAATCGTCGGTCGAGGCAACCGGCGCCGGGGCGACGATCGCGGGTTGTGTTTTGAGTTGCGGCTCGACGCTCTTGTAGACGACTGCGCCGCCGAGAACGAAGGCGAGAAACGCCGCCGCCGCGACGCGCGCGGTCCGCATGTTGCGCTGCGACTGTGCGCGCGCGTTGTCGACGGCGCGCATGATCATCAGGCGCTGGCGCGTCCAGAATGTATCGGGCTTTTCGGTAGGGCACGCTGCCACGTCGCGCAGTTTCTGCGCGAGCCTGCGGTAGCGATCCTGGCAGTCATTGCAACCATTGACATGCTCGATGATCGCCGACGCTTCGGACGGCTGCATGTAGTACGTCTCGAGCAATTCTGCTTCGCTAAAGTGTTTCATTGGAGGAGTCCTCTCTCGCTGTGACCCATTCGGCGAGCTCTTTTCGAATCTTGTGAATCGCGCGGAAGAGATGTGCGCGCACCGTGCCGGATCGCAATCCGAGCAGGCCGGCAATCTCTTCGAGCGAGCGGTCTTCGTAGTGCCGCAATCGGAAAATCAGCTTTTGCTGCGTGGAAAGAGTGCTCTGTGCCTTTTCGATCGCCGCGCGTAGCTGGTGCGCCATGATCTCGCGCTCGGGATCCGGCCGATCGTCAACCGGCTCGATCCATCCCTCGGGCGGGCGTTCGTCGTCGCCGCCGGTGAATAGGCTGACGAAGCGGCGGCGGCGGAGGCTGTCGCGCGAGCGGTTGATCGCGATGCGCGTGAGCCAGGTCTCGAATTCCGATCGGCCCTGAAATTTTGCGAGGTGGGTGTACGCCTGGATGAATGTGTCCTGCGTGACCGTGTCCGCTTCGACTTCGTTGCGCACGATCGCGTAGGCCACCCGGTAGATCTTTCGCTGAAAACGGTCGACGAGCAACCCGAACGCGCCTCCGTCACCGCCCAGCGTACGGGCGATCAGTTCACTGTCGGAGGGGGCGGTGGCGTTGATCTGCGTCACGCGAAATATTGCGACACTTCCCACGGAGCTTAGACGGGGGAGGCGTCTGTGTGTTTACTTGAGTTTATCTTGCTCTGTGATCTCTGTGTTCTCTGTGGTGAAAAGCCTTCACCACAGAGGACACAGAGAGCACAGAGTACTAATCCGGTCCACCCGGAACCGCCTCCGGGAGGGCGGCGGGTGGGGCGGGGCGGCCGGCCAGGTAGACGCCGGCGAAGATCATCACGGCCGCCACGATCGCGATCGGCTGGATCGTCTCGCCGAGGAAGATCGCGGCCAGAATGATCGTCAGGACGGGCTGCACATAAATGTAGGTCGCGACGAGCGAGCTGTCGGTATGCGCGAGGGCCCACGCGTTGAGCAGGTAGGCCGCAACGGTCGGTCCGGCGATCACGAACAGCAGCGCGAGCCAGGCTGTCCCCGGAATCGAGGCCCACTTTTCGGTCCACATCGACCACGCCGAAATCGGCAGCATGATCACCGCGCCGATCGCAAACATCCGTGCGATGACGCGCTGTGGCGTGAGTCGTTTCATATCGGGCTTCGAAAGCACCAGATAAAGCGAGTACGCGACCCCGTTTCCGATCAAGAGCAGATCGCCGACGAGCGACTTGTCGGCGCCGTGCAAACCTTCGCCTCCGACGACCGCCAGCGCGCCGGCGAGGGCCAGCGCGATTCCGCCGATTTTCGCCAGCGAGGCCCGCTCGCGCCCGAGGATGATGGCCGCTCCGAGTGCGAAGACCGGAATCAACGTCATCAGGATGGCCGTGACATGCGCGCTTGTCAGCGCCAGGCCGCCTAGAAAAAGAAACTGATTGATGACGACGCCGAGGATCGAGTATCCGACGACGCGCCACCGATCGGTGCGCGAAAACGGCGGAAGATTCTGCTTGCCGAAAAGAAGATTGAGAACGATCGCCGAACCGAGGACGCGAACATACGCGAATGTCATCGAAGAGAACGCGTGCAGTCCCTGTTTCGAGATCACGTAGTTCAGCGAGAACAACAACGCGACTGTCGCCAGCGCAGCATGGATGCGAAGCTGGCTAGTCTTCGATCCAGACATCGTTGTAGCGGACGGGCGGCGGCACCAGCGATGTGCGCAGTCCACGCACTTCCGGTTTGTGGACGACGAAGAGGCGCTCGTGGAATAGCGGCGCCAGTGGCGCCTCGCGCACGACCATTTCGTTCAGCGAGCGATAGATCTCGCGGCGCCGTTCGATGTCGGCCGCCCGCCGCCCTTCCATGATCTGGTTGTCGACCTCGTCGGAGTGGAAGTACGCGCCGCGCACCGCTTTCGAGTCGCTATGGAAGAAGACGTAGAAGAAATTGTCGGGATCGGGAAAGTCGGCGAACCAGTTTCCGCAGAACACCATCCCGTGCCCCGGCTTCTGCAGCGGCTTCCGCGCATCGGTAGCCGAATGGCGCGTGACGTTGACCTCGATTCCGATCGTCGCGAGATTCTCGATCAGCAGCGGCAGCAGTCCGGAGTTGTTGAATTCGTCGGTGTCCCACGTTCGGTATTCCACACGAAATCCGGTCGGATAACCGCCGTCGCGAAGGAGGGCGCGCGCGCGCTCGACGTCGTGCTCGATTCCGCGCAGGCTCGGCTCGTAGCCGAGGAGGCCGGGCGGGAGGAGGGAGCGGGCGACGACGCCCAGGCCGCCGAAGACTTTCTCGTTGATGCGTTCGCGGTCGATGGCGTGATTGATCGCGCGCCGCACTTCGACGCGGCTGAACGGTGCGACCGAACAGTCGTACCCGAAATACGACGTGTGCAATTGCGTGGTGTCGAGCATGAACGGCGCGTAGCGCGGATCGCGCTGCCACTCGCTCGCGATCTTCGGCGGAATTCCATGCGCGATGTCGAGCTCTCCGCGCGCGAAGGCGTCGGCGACGTCGCGGCCGCTTCGCAGATCGAGTCGAAACGTCAGGTCCTCGATGTGCGGCTGTCCCGGGATGTAGTAGTCGCGATTGCGCGACAGTCGGATGCGTTGCCCTTCCACCGCTTCTTCGATGCGAAATGGTCCGGCTCCCGTCGCGCGCGTGCGGAATCGATCACGGTCGCGCGCCTCCTCGGCCGGCACGATCGAAGTCTCGTTCATCGACAGCAGCGAGATGAAAAATGCGAGCGGCTCGTTGAGGGTGATGTCGATCGTGTGCGGATCGCGAATCGTGATTCCGGAAAGATGCTTCGCCTTGCCGGAGATGACGTCTTCCGCGCCGCGAATGTCGCGCAGGATCCAACTGCTCGGCGATTGCAATTCGGGCGACAGCAGCCGTACGAAGCTGTCGTGCACATCGCGCGCTTCGAAGAGCCGCCCGTTGTGGAAACGGACGCCGCGCCGCAGACGCAATCGATAGCAGTGTCCCTGCTCGAGCACTTCCCACCGCTCCGCGAGACCCGGCATCACCTCGGCGCCCTCGCCGTAGGTGACGAGCGTGGAGTGAATCGCGCGCGACATGTATCCGAGTGCGGCGGCGGTGACAAAGACGGGATCGATATTCAACTGCTGCCACAGAATCGTGGCGGTCGTGATCGATCCGCCGTCGTTCGGATGGGGGAGTGTGAACCGCCCGAGCTCCTGGTTGAGGAGCGCCGACTCGTGCGTCAGCGAGCTCGACATCTGATTGAGATCGGCGATGCTGACGTTGCTCTCGCGCGTCGCTTCCTGAATCGTCCGCATGGCCTGCACGATGGCCGTACTTTCGGATCCCAGCACCGCAATCGATTCGTGCACGCGCTGCACGAGCGACATGATGTTCTGCATCGCGCGTCCGATCGCGCGGCTGCCGGTTTCCTGCTCGGTCGTGGCGCGCTTCAGATGCAGTGTCGTGTCGCGCACCGTCGCGGCCTGCTCGCCGACTTTGCGGGACGTCAGCGACTGCTGCTGCGTGGCTGCAGCGGTCTGTTGGACCATCTTCGTGACCTGCTCGATCGCCGCGGTCGCCGTGGCGCTGCCGCGCGCCTGTTCCTCGGTCGCTTTTGCGATTTCCGACATCGAGCTCGTCGAGCGTTCGGTCAGCTCGAGAATCTTCTGCAGCACCTGCTCGGCCCGCGCGGTCAGCCGCACTCCCTCGTTCACGCGCTGCGCGCTGAGACTCATCTGCTCCGCGGCGCGCTCAACCGAGCGCTGCACGTTGTCGATCAGCGTGCGGATCTCGTCGGTCGAGACCGAGGTGCGCTCCGAGAGATCGCGGATCTCATCCGCCACCACGCCGAACGCCTTTCCGCGATCGCCCGCCTGCGCCGCGATGATCGCGGCGTTCAGCGCGAGAAGATTCGTCTGGCCAGCGATTTCGTCGATGACGCGGACGATCTCGCCGATTTCCTGCGACCGGTCCGCGAGCTCGTTGAGCGCGCTCTTCGCCTCCGACATCGCCGTCTCGATGCGGCCCATGCCCTCGACCGTCACGCTGACCGCCTGACGTCCTTCGCTGGCTGCCTGCTTGACCGATTTCGCAAGCTCCGACGACTGCTTCGCCGACTTCCCGATCTCCTCGGTCGTCGCGTTCATCTCGACCATCGAGCTGGCGGTTTCGATCGCGAAGGAAGAGAAACTATCGGTGTTCGACGCCACCTCGTTGATCGAGACAATCATCTCCTCGATGGCGGAGGCGGTCTCGTCGACGAATTCCGCCAGCGTGTCGGAGATGCGGCTGACTTCCTCGATGCTCGCCGACATCTCCAGAATCGACGCCGAGGTCTCTTCGGCATTTGCGGAGAGGTCTTCCATGCTCTTCCGCACATTCGCGATCGAGCGATCGATCTGCGTCACGGACGCCGACGTCGCGTCAGTCGAAACGAGTTGTTCCGCCGCGCCGCGCGCGAGGACGCGTGAACGGCCGCTGATCTGCTGGCTCGCGCCGACGACGTCGGCGGCCAGTTGCGCAAAGCGCCGGATCGTTCGCTCGAGACTCGAGACGAGGGCGCGGAGTGATCCGGCCATGCGCTCCGATCGCGTCGCATCCGCAATTTCGCGCGCCGACAGGGAGAGATCGCCCGACGTGATCCGATCGAGAAACGTGAGTGCCATGTCGCGGCGGCCGAGGACGCGGCGGAGCCAGACTTCGAAGAGGATGATGCAGAGCCCGCACGCGATCGCGGCCGCCAGCATCACCTTCCAGTAGATCTTCCAGGTGACCTCGGGGATGGCAGCGATGGAAACGCCGAAGATAGTGATGCAGAGGACGATGATCACCCACATCTGCTGGGTGCGCGACCACTTACGCTTCGGCATTCTGGCTGAATCGTGATGCTACCATGCGGCGAAGTGGCCGAGCCGTTCGCCGCGCGCCGCGCGCTCATCGACGACTACCTCAAAAGCCTCGCGCAGCGTACCGGTGCGCCGAAGCCGCTCATTGAGCCGCTGCGCAAATCGCTCACGTCTTCCGGCAAGCGCGTGCGCGGAATTCTCACCCTGTCGGCGGGCGAAGCGGCGGGATGCAAAGCGGAAAAACTGGTGGAGGCAGCCGCCGCGATGGAGATGATCCATACCTGCTCGCTCATCCTCGACGATTTGCCATCGATGGATGATGCGGCGCTGCGGCGCGGCGCGCCGACGCTGCATCGCGAGTTCGGCGAGGACCTCGCGATTCTCACCGCGGTCTCGCTGCTCAATCACGCGTATGGATTGATCACCCGGAATCATGCGGCACTCAATCCGCGACAGTGGCCGCTGCAGCAGGTGATCAAGCGCGTTGTCGATGCCGTCGGTTGGGATGGAACGATTGCGGGCCAGGCAGTCGATCTCCACAGCGAAGGCTCGAAGCTCGACTTCGACACGCTCGAGTTCATCCACTCGCGAAAAACAGGAGCGTTGTTCGTCGCTGCGGCGGCGGTCGGCGGGATGCTCGCGAACATCAGCGCCGCCGCGCTCGGACGTCTCGAAGTCTTCGCGAAGAATCTGGGACTCGCGTTTCAGATCACGGACGACATTCTCGATGTCACCGGCGAGCCCGAGCAGCTCGGCAAGGACGTGCGCAAGGACGAGCAGCGGCTGACATTCGTGAAGCTGGCCGGCGTCGATGGTGCCCGCAAGTTGAGCCAGGAGCTCGTCGACACGTCGCTGTCATCGATCGCCAATCTCGGCGCGCCAGCGGCGCCTCTGCGCGAGCTGGCGGCGATGGTCCGCGACCGCGTCCGGTGACATCATGACATCAGTTGCGATGTTATGATGTAACCATGGTGCGAACACAGATTCAATTGACAGAGACCCAGATCCGCCGTTTACGCGATCAGGCCAGACAAGAGGGTCGATCGATGGCCGACCTGATCCGCGAAAGCGTCGAACGCTACATCAATGGCCCGACCGTCGTCGATGTTGCTGAATCGAGGAGACGCGCTCGAGAAGCTGTCGGACTGTTCCGATCGGGACACAGCGACATCGCAGTCAACCACGATCGATACCTGGCGAAAGATCATCGATGACGGTCTTTGTGGACACTTCCGCTGTCTACGCACTTCTCGATGCCGACGATGCGCATCATGAGCAGAGCGCAAAGGTTTGGTACGAGCTTCTCGATGGAGATGACCGCCTCGTCACGACGAACTATGCAGTGGTCGAATGTGTCGCGCTCGCACAACAGCGGTTGGGAATGGCTGCTGTTGGCGTCCTGCTCGACGATGTCCTGCGGGTCATGGAGGTGGTGTGGATTGATCCGGACATCCACGCCCGTGCCGTCGCCGCGATGCTCGTCGCGGGGAGACGAAAACTGAGTCTTGTCGATTGCGCCAGTTTTGAGGTTATGCGTTCGGCGGGGATACGCAGCGCCTTCACGCTCGATCGCCATTTCGCGGAGCAGGGCTTTGAGCGTCGTCCCTGAAGCCGTGGAATGTGCGAACCCGGCACGTGTTATTCTCTCGCGCCGCAGTTTCCTACCTGTTGAATGCCCAGGTAGCTCAGTTGGTAGAGCAGAGGACTG
>DATBSF010000117.1:0-4296 GCA_036559905.1 Thermoanaerobaculia bacterium
GTCAATCGTGGCCGTGATCGGAAACTCGAACGTTCCCGACGGTTCGAAGACCGCGCCCGTGAACATCGAACCGGCAACGTTGCCGGAGACCGACATGGACATGTTGAGCGCCGTGATCTTGCGGCAGCTCGAGTCGTACAACGGAACATTCTGAAGCGACGCGACGCCGCTCGCGCGCCCAGCCGATTGTGTCAGGCCGAGCGCGAAGGAGCCGTTGTAGGTCTGCGTCGCGCCGTTCGTGCAGCGGTCGACGAAGTTGTACGTGCCGGACCACGTGCCGGTGAAATCGGCGGGCATCGGGTCGGATGCACTTCGCGTGATGCTGAGCGTGCCGGTGCCGCCCGCGTCATCGGAGATCTGTGCGGTGATGGTATCGCCGGTGACCGTGCCGGTGAACTGCGTCGCCAGGGAATCGTTCGGAAATGTCCAGACGACCGTCGGTCCGTCGAGCGTCCCGTTAACCACGATCGTCCGCTCACCTTTTGTTGGATTGCAATTGCCGCTGAAGAACAACGAGTCGCTCAAATCCGCTCTGCCCTGGACCGACGCGCCAGTCTGCAGGAACGTAATCGCGACGTTGCCGTTCGAGCTGAAGACTTTGTTCTGGCAGGCGCTCGACTGGACGCTGTAGGTGTAGGTGCCGCTCCAGTTTCCGGTCAGATTGGCCTGAGCCGTGGCTGGAGCGGCAACGATGAACAGCGCGCAAACAACGGGGACAACCGCGCGCAAGTTACTGACGCTGGGCGCGCTCTTTCATGCGGGCTTCGCGCTCTTCCTTGATCTTCTTCCACTGCGTTTTCTGATCTTCGGTGAACGTTGCGGCGATCTTGTCTTCATGCGCGGTTCGCAGCTTCGTCATGTCCGTGCGCATCGAATCGACCTTCGGCTTCAGCGCGTCGACCTTGGCGGTGTCGTTCGCCTGACGCGCCTCGCGGAACTCGGCCATCGTCTTCTGATAGGACTCGAGGAACGTGGCGTTGTCTTCCTGGAACTTCTTGTCGAGCTCGTCGATCTGCTTCTTCTGCGTGTCGGTGAGATTGAGCTGCTGGCCGTAGCGTTCGGTGAAGGTCTGATTGCGTTGGCCGCCGCGTTCCTGTGCTATGGCTGCCGTTGCGAACACGAGGCATGCGACGGCAAGAATCGACAAACGGATTTTCATCATTCTTGTGTTTCTCCTTTGCCAGTCTCTACGATCGGCGCGACCTGATGCGGAAGATCGGCGGCATCGCCGTCACAGATCTGTAACCGCTCCATCGCCCGGTTTGACCGCCGGGCGATTCTATCTCCCGCTCGTCGATTTTCCATGGATCGCATCATTCTCCATGCCGACCATGGGCCATGATTCACGCAACCCTCGCTCTCACACTCTGGCTCGCCGGCGCAGCAGACATCGAAGGTCTCGCAGCGGAGCTTCGGAAACACGCCAGCGCGGATGAGGACTTCGAACAGGCGGCTTTCATCGTTCGGCAGCCCGACGGCAATCTTTCATTGCTCAACTGGCCGAGCAGCCACTTCTTCCGCAAGGCTTCGTGGAGCGGGCCGGTTCCTCCGGAAGCGATTGGGATCATTCACACACATCCGTTGCGGATGCCGCTCCCATCGCAGATCGATCGGGTCGAGGCCACGCGGACTGGACTCAGGATCTACGTCGTAACGCGGGTTCAACTCTGCTGGGTAGATCCGCACGATCGGATCGAGTGCCTGTCACCGAAACCGCGCGCGAAGCTGAGCGGAGTACCGCCGGCTGCTGATGACTGGATGTCGCCGGTTCCGGAGGTGTATCCGGAATGAGCCGTTGAACCACTCCTCCACGCGATCGATGGAGTCGAGATTGACAATGATCGAGCGGTGGACGCGCACGAAGAGTTTCTCGGGCAGACGCTTCTGCCACTCGAGAAGGCTGCGCAGGACGAGAAGGTTCTCGCCGCACGAGAGATGGACCTCGGAGTAGTCGCCGGCCGCGAAGATCAATTCGATCGTCTCGACCTTCACGACCTCGAAATGGTGATCGACGGGCAGAAGCAGCCGATCGTCCTCGGCGAGCGGTTCGTCGCAGGTCACACAGCGTGAACACGGCAACGTGCGTCAACGTTCGGTGACGTCTGGTTGAGCCGTGCGGTATAAGGACGGTCGTGAACCGCTACGACGTCGTCATCATTGGCGGCGGACAGGCAGGCGTACCACTCGCGTTTGCGCTGGCATCGGCAGGAAAGCGCGTCGCCCTCGCCGAGCGCAAACACCTCGGCGGATCGTGCGTGAATTTTGGCTGCACCCCGACGAAGACCGCCATCGCATCGGCGCGCGTCGCGCATCTCGCCCGCCGCGGCGCGGAGTTCGGCCTTCGCATTCCGACCGTCGAAGTCGACTTCGGCGCTGTGATCCGCCGCGCGCGCGATCTGGCCGCGTCGTTTCGATCGGAGCTCGAACAGCGGTTCAAGGCGACCGAAAATCCGAAGTGGATCTCCGGACACGCAAAGATCGCCGGGCGCGAGGGACAACAATTCCTGATTAAAGCCGGCCAGGACACCATCGTTGCCGGCGAGATCGTGCTCGATACCGGCACGCGTTCCGCCATCCCGTCCATCGAAGGACTTTCGGACGTCGCTTTCATTCACGCCGGCAACTGGCTCGATCACGACGTCCTGCCGCAGCGCTTGATCGTCATCGGCGGCGGAGTGATCGCGCTGGAGATGGCGCAGTTCTATCGACGGATGGGCAGCCAGGTTGTCGTCGTGGAAGCGAAGGAGCGAATTGCCGGTACCGAGGATGTCGACGTCGCTCAGGCGCTGCAGCGGATCTTCGAGCGCGAAGGCATCGAGTTTCACCTCGGCGCGAAGATCGAACGCGTCGCGATGCGCGGAAATGATTGCGTCGCGAAAATCGGCGCGAAGGAGATTGCGGGCTCGCATCTCTTCGTCGCCGCCGGCCGAAAGCCGAACACCGACGACCTCGGACTCGAGACGATCGGCGTGAAGACGGATCGCGGAATCATCGAAGTCGATGAACGCCTCGCCACGAGCGTGCAGGGCATCTGGGCGGCCGGAGACCTGCGCGGCGGCCCGATGTTCACGCACACCGCGTGGGACGATCACCGCGTGCTGCTGTCGCAGATCGCAGGCGATCGCACGCGCACGACGGAGCGCGTCGTCCCTTACGCAATCTTCACCGATCCCGAGGTCGGACGCGTCGGCATGACCGAGCAGCAGGCGCGTGAGAGCGGAATAGCGGTCAAGGTCGCGCGCTACGAGATCGCCCACAATTCGAAGGCGCTGGAAATTGGCGAAACCGACGGCTTCATCAAAATCATCGCCGACGCGTCGACCGGTCAATTCCTGGGGGCGGCGGTAATGGCCAACGAAGGGGCGGAGCTCGTGCACATCTTCATCGAGGCCATGAATGCGCGTGCACCGTACACCACGATCCGCGACGCCGTCTTCATCCATCCGACGCTGGCCGAGGGGGTGCAGAGCGCGGTGATGATGCTGGACTCGAAATGAGAAAGCGTGCTGAAAGCCGTGATCTCCGAAATTCAGCTGAGCAAGATCGAAGACATCTACACGTGCCTCGACTTTGCTCGAAAACTGGCGTTCACCGACAGTCCGCATGCTACCTTTTTCGCAGCACCCACGTCGTCATCGATCGCAGATTCTGCACGACGGTCGTCTTGATCGGGTCGACGAGCTCGGCTCCGAGATCCTTCGTCACCTGCATCAACATCGCCTCGTCGACCAGGTACCGCTCGGTGCCGTCCGCCATCGCGTACCAGCGATCGTGCAGATGCCGGACGAGACGTTCGGCGCCGATCGTGGACGCGAGCCGGCAGAAGAAAAGCCCTCCCGGCTTGAGCGTCCGCCAGCAGCCGTGCAGCATCGCGCGGAAGTGATCGTCGTCTCGCGCGAAGTGCAGGACGGTGTTGATGATGACGACGTCGGCGAAGAGATCCGGGAACGAGTGTGCTTCGACGGATTCGACGCGGAAGTTGTCAGCGGGCAGGTGCGGCGCGAGGCGGCGCACCGCGTCGATCGCCTGCGCATCGGGATCGGCGCCGAAGACCTCGTACCCTTCGTGGAGCAGGTACACGATGTTCCGGCCGGTGCCGCAGCCGGCGTCGAAGATCGTCATCCCCTTCGAGACATTGCCGCGCAGGAGCTGATCGAAGAGGTAGATGTCGATGGCGCCAAACCGTTCCTGGAGAGTGGGCATGCAGGTGCTCATGGTAGCGGGAGACGGTGGAACCACGGTCGTCTTTCGGGAATCTCAGATGCTTTCGGTCTAACGGATCTGGCGCTCACCGGC
>DATBSF010000118.1:0-4108 GCA_036559905.1 Thermoanaerobaculia bacterium
CCTGGCGCTGACGCCGCGGGAGCGGGAGATCGCCGGAAAGATCCTGAAGGAGATCCGCGACCGACTAGGCTTTCTCGCCAACGTGGGTATCGGGTACTTGAATCTCTCGCGCGGCGCCGCGAGCCTCTCCGGAGGCGAGTCGCAGCGCATCCGGCTCGCGACGCAGATCGGCTCGAAGCTGATGGGTGTCCTCTACGTTCTGGATGAGCCGTCGATCGGATTGCATCAGCGTGACAACCGCAAGCTGATCGAGTCTCTCCTCGAGTTGCGCGACATCGGCAACACCGTGATCGTCGTCGAGCACGACGAAGAAACGATCCACACCGCCGACCACATCATCGACCTCGGCCCGCGCGCCGGCGTGCACGGCGGCGAAGTCGTCGCCGAGGGGACGATGGAGCAGGTGAAGACTTTCCCGAGCTCGCTGACTGCGAAATATCTGCGCGGCGACTTGCGGATCGAGGTCCCGCCGATGCGGCGCCCGATCGGCGATAACAAGCTCGTGATCCGCGGAGCACGACAGAACAATCTGAAAAATATCGATGTCACGATTCCGCTCGGACTCTTCATTGCCGTGACCGGAGTCTCGGGCTCGGGCAAATCGACGCTCGTCAACGACATCCTCTACAACGCGCTCTCGCGTCATTTCTACGATTCGCCGGAGACGCCCGGCGCGCACGATCGGATCGATGGTCTGAATCAGATCGACAAGGTCATCGACATCGATCAGTCGCCGATCGGCCGCACGCCGCGATCGAATCCCGCGACCTATACGCAGCTCTTCACCGAGATCCGCAACCTGATGGCGCAGACGCCCGAAGCGCGCATGCGCGGTTACGGGCCGGGACGATTTTCGTTCAACGTCAAAGGGGGCCGCTGCGAGGCCTGCCGCGGCGACGGTCAGATCAAGATCGAGATGCACTTCCTGCCCGACATCTACGTGACGTGCGACGTCTGCAGCGGCAAGCGCTACAACCGCGAGACACTGCAGGTGACGTACAAGGGCGCGTCGATCGCCGACATCCTCGACATGACTGTCGAGCAGGGGCTCGAGATCTTCCGCAACGTTCCGAAGATCGCCAACATCCTCCGCACGCTCGATGAAGTCGGCCTCGGATACATCAAGCTCGGACAATCGTCGACGACGTTATCCGGCGGCGAAGCGCAGCGCGTGAAACTCGCGAAGGAGCTGGCCAGGCGCGCGACCGGAAGAACGCTCTACATCCTCGATGAACCGACAACCGGCCTGCACTTCGACGACATCGCAAAGCTGCTGCATCTGATGCACGGGCTCGTCGAACGTGGAAACACGGTGGTGGTGATCGAGCACAACCTCGACGTCGTGAAGACCGCCGACTACGTCATCGACCTCGGCCCCGAAGGGGGCGACGAGGGCGGATATGTGATCGGAACGGGCACGCCGGAGGAGATCGCGTCGCTCTCGACGGCCACCGCGAAATACCTTCGAAAAGTGCTCGCCGGAACGCGCGTCGTCGCATAATCGGCGCATGAAAAAGCTGATTCTGGGTCTCCTGCTGCTCCCGGTGTGTGCATTCGGGATCGACACGGCCGACTGCGCCGACGCCACGAAGCTGGCCACGCTGTATCAGGTGCGCGCGATGATGTTGCGCAGCTCCGCGTCGTACGACGTCGACAACTTCATCGACAAGAAGCTGGACGAGCTGCGCGTGCCGCTCGACGGCGGAGGATTTCGATACGTGCGATGGGTCAGGCCGTCGCGCGATCCGCAGTACGACAAGCGCGGGCACACCGTCGTCGGCGTGCAGGGAACGGCATCCGACAATTTCGAATCGTCCGGCAACAACGCCTTTGCGGTACGCGTCGCAGTGCCGGGAAAGCGCTCGCTGTTCAGCGGGAACAACGCGGTGTACGTCGGTACGGTGCACGTGCGCTACACCGTCGAAGGCCGCGAACGCACGAAGGATGAAGCGATCAACAACTGGATGAACCCCGACACCACGCGCACCATCGACCTCGGCACCATCGCCGACCACGTCGAGGTGTCGCTCGATTCGTCGACGTCGCAGAAGAACGCGAAGAACGCGCTGGTCGAGATCCACATCCTCAAGGCCGTCGCGCAGGATGATCCCGCCAATCCGAATTCCGACACGATCACGTCGCTCAAGCGAATCCGCAACACGCTGACACCCGAGATCATCGACGACGAAATCGCCAGCCTCGAGCCTGGCGATTCGTTTCCGCTGTATCGATTCGTCTCCGAGCTGCGCCGCGCCGATACGCTCATGCGGAGCAAGAAGGAAGAAGACCAACAGAAGGGCGATAAGCTGTTGAAAGATACGTTGCGAAGATTGCGGTAGCAAACACGCTGTCATCCCGAGCGTAGCGAGGGACCTGGGCGGTTGGGCGGTGCAAAAATCGACATTGACGCACCACTCGCCCACCCAGGTCCCTCGCTACGCTCGGGATGACATGAACGGCGGTTTACGTTAGCTTCCAGCACAATGCCCCAGTCGGTTTTCCTTCTCTCTCCGGCGAATATGAACGGCTTGCGAGCGCGGCAGTTGATGTCGCCCCGCGCGAGCTTCCAGGCGGCGGAGCTGTATCGCACGCCGGACGGCGTCCCCATCGGCCTCGCTTTCGCGTTCATGAGCGCGTTGTACTTTCGCGGAAAAATCACTTACGCGCTGCACTTCGGCGGCGTCGAGAACACCTTCGTGATTGCGCCGGGCTACGGACTCGTGCCGCCGACGTGGTGCATCACCGAAGAACGGGTGAAGATCCTCAAGCGCACGCCGGTCGATGCGCGGAAACGCAACTATCGCAAGCCGCTGGAGCGCGATGCGCGCGCACTCGCCGAAAACCTCGACGCCGACGCGCAGGTGGTGCTCCTGGGAAGCGTCGCATCCGGAAAATATGTAGATATATTGTGGCCAATTTTCGGTGATCGTTTACGCTTCCCGACCGCCTTCGCCGGACTCGGCGACATGTCGCGCGGCGGGCTGCTCCTACGAGCGACGCGGGCGGATCGCGAGCTGGCGTACACGACGCTCGAGGCGCCGCGCCACCGCGTAGGCGGCGGAAGCGGCAAGATGCCGTCCCTCGACATCGCGGCCGCGAAGTAAGTCGTGCGCGCGCTCTGGCTCGAGAATCAGAAGCTCTCCTTACGCAACGACGTTCCGAATCCTGACACGCCGATGGTGCGCGTGCTCCTCGCGGGCATCTGCAACACCGACATCGAGCTGACGCGCGGCTATTACCCGTTTCGAGGAGTTCCGGGACACGAGTTCGTCGGCGAGTTGAATGGCAAGCGCGTCGTCGGCGAGATCAATGCCGTCTGTCACAACTGCGAGGCCTGCCTCAGCGGACGTCCCACTCACTGCGAGAATCGAACGGTCCTCGGCATCAAGGGACGCAACGGCGCGTTCGCTGAATACCTGACGTTGCCGCTCGAGAATCTGCACGCCATTCCCGACGCGATTGAGACCGAGGAGGCGGTTTTCATCGAGCCGCTGGCGGCGGCGCTGGAGATTCAGGAGCAGATCCCGATTGCGCCACACGATCGCGTGCTGGTCGTCGGTCACGGAAAACTCGGCCAATTGATTGCGCGCACGCTGGCTTTTACAGGTTGCGATCTGACCGTGGCATCGCGCGACACCGTCGTGCCGGAAAAGCATTTCGACGTCGTCATCGAATGCAGCGGTAATCCCGCCGGATTTGAAACCGCCCGCCGCGCCGTCCGCCCGCGCGGAACGATCGTGATGAAGAGCACCTACGCCGGCGACCTGACAGTGAACGCCTCATCGCTGGTCGTCGAGGAGATCACGCTGATCGGATCGCGTTGCGGGCCGTTCCACAAAGCGATCGATCTGCTGGCTGCACGCAAAATCGTCGTCCGCGACCTTATCGACGCGATCTATCCCCTTTCGGACGCGATCGCCGCATTCGAGCACGCCCAGCGCAGAGGCGCGCTGAAAGTCCTCCTCAAATCAGAACGAGCCTAACAACTGCTCGTCGATGTCCTTCACGTTTCCCAGGACCGCAAAATCGATGTGGCGCGCGTACTTGTCCATCGCCGCGCGAACTTCCTCCGGCGTGACAGCGGCGATGTTTGCCAGGAACGCATCAG
>DATBSF010000119.1:0-4812 GCA_036559905.1 Thermoanaerobaculia bacterium
TCCGGACGGCGGCCGTAGAAAAGCTCGTGCGCGAACGTCCATTGCGCATTCGGCACTTCGATCGCGCTGCTCCACGCCGTCTCCATCTTCGGAGTCGAGTGCCAGATGTTTTGGTTGATTATCGAAAGCGCGGCTAGCTCCTTGATCAGTGGAGGATGTTCGTCATTCAACCGGTAGTCGTGAAGTTTCAGGTACGTGTAGCCGGCGGCAAGATGCGGCAGCTCGTCGGAGGTTGGGGACGTTTCTTTGATGTCGCCGATTGCGAGGATGATGAATGCGAGCACTAATCCTGAGCCGAAGGCGAAGGATCCCCCGCGCGCTTGCGAAGGGGATCCTTCCCCCTCACTGCGTTCGGGGTCACGATTAATGCGCCGAGACTGGCGAAGCTTGCGCAATCAGTTGGCGGAGCACATACGGCAGGATTCCGCCGTGCTTGTAATAGTCGACTTCGATCGGCGTGTCGATACGCAGCGTGACACTGACATCGAACGTCTCGCCATTCTTCCGCCGCACGGTCAATTTCGCTTTCTGCATCGGCCGCACGGAGGCGAGTCCGCTGATGTCGTACAACTCCGTCCCATCGAGTTTCAGCGTCTGCGCGTTCGTCCCTTCTTCGAACTGCAGCGGCAGGACGCCCATGCCGACGAGATTCGAGCGATGGATGCGCTCGAAGCTCTGCGCCACGACCGCGCAGACGCCGAGGAGCTTCGTGCCTTTGGCGGCCCAGTCGCGTGAGCTGCCGGTTCCGTATTCGTGTCCCGCCAGCACGACCAGCGGAATACCTTCCTTTTGATATTGCATCGCGGCGTCATAGATCGACATCCGCTCGCCGCTCGGCTGATGGATCGTGACGCCGCCCTCGACGCCCGGCACCATCAGATTCTTGATGCGCACGTTCGCGAACGTTCCGCGCGTCATCACGCGATCGTTTCCGCGACGCGAGCCGTAGCTATTGAAATCCTCGGGCTTCACGCCGTTTTCGATCAGATATTTTCCGGCCGGTGAGTCCTTCTTGATCGAGCCGGCGGGGCTGATGTGATCGGTGGTCACAGAATCGCCGAAGATCGCCAGCGCTCGCGCGTTGCGAATGTCGCTCGGTTTGCCGGGCGACATCGAGAAATCGGAAAAGAACGGCGGCTCCTGAATGTAAGTCGATTCCGGATCCCAGCCGTAGAGAAGCCCGGCCGACGTCGGGATCAGATTCCAGAGCGGATTCTGCTCCGCAAAATCCGCATAGAGCCTCCGATAGGCCTCGGGATCGAGCGAGCGCTGCATGACTTCGCGAATCTCGTGCATCGACGGCCAGATGTCGCGAAGGTAAACATCTTGACCATGTTTGCCGTGGCCGATCGGCTCCTGCGTCATATCGATGTCGATGCGGCCGGCCAGAGCGAACGCGACGACCAGCGGCGGCGACATCAGGAAGTTCGCGCGGATCGACTGATGCACGCGGGCTTCGAAATTGCGGTTGCCGCTGAGCACTGAGACACCGACGAGGTCGTTCTTCGTGATCGTGTCTTCGATCTGCGGATCGAGCGGACCGGAGTTTCCGATGCAGGTCGTGCATCCGTAGCCGACGTGAAAGAAGCCGAGGAGGTCGAGAGACTCCTGGAGACCGCTGCGGCGGTAATAATCGGTCACCACGCGCGAGCCTGGTGCGAGTGACGTCTTCACGTATCGCGGAACGCTGAGACCCTTCTCGACGGCTTTCTTCGCGAGCAAGCCGGCCGCGATCATCACCGATGGATTGGACGTGTTGGTGCACGACGTGATCGCGGCGATCAGCACGTCGCCGTGATGCAGCTCGGGCACCTTCTCATCGGACAACGCGCTGGCCGCAACGCGGTCGGGAGTCGGACGGTTGTTGACCATCTCCTCTTCGGTGACCACGCTCGTATTTTTCTTGGCGGAGCTCGCGGGCGTCGGAGCTTTGTCCTGCGCGCCGCCGCCGGCGACGGTTCCGTGCGGCACCGTTTTTTTGGCAGTGCGAATCGTCTGCTCTTTCGTTTTTCCGTAGCCGTTCGGCATCGGCGCAGCGAGCATCTCGAGGAACGCGTTCTTGAGCGCGTCGATCTCGATGCGATCCTGCGGGCGTTTCGGACCCGCGACGCTGGCGCGGACTTTTCCGAGGTCGAGCTCGAGGACCTGCGTGTAATCGATCTCGCCTTTCTTCGGAATCCCGAACAGGCCCTGCGCCTTGAAGTAGTTTCGGAACGCGCTCACCTGCTCTTCGGTGCGTCCGGTGTTCGCGAAGTAGCGCATCGTCTCTTCGTCGACCGGGAAGAAGCCCATCGTCGCGCCGTACTCCGGCGCCATGTTCGCGATGGTCGCGCGATCGGCCAGCGTCAGCGACGCCGCTCCTTCGCCGAAGTACTCGACGAACTTGCCGACGACTTTCGCCTTGCGCAGCATCTCGGTGATCGTCAGCACCAGATCGGTCGCCGTGACGCCTTCGCGCAGCGTGCCGCTGAGATGCACGCCGATGACGTCGGGCGTCAGAATGTAGACAGGCTGACCAAGCATGCCGGCTTCGGCCTCGATGCCGCCCACGCCCCAGCCGACGATGCCGAGTCCGTTGATCATCGTGGTGTGCGAGTCGGTACCGACGAGCGTGTCGGGATACCAAACTCCGTCCTTCTCCAGAACGCCCCGCGCGAGGTATTCGAGATTCACCTGATGCACGATGCCGATTCCGGGCGGCACGACGCGGAATCCGTTGAAGGCCTGCATTCCCCATTTGAGGAATTGATAGCGCGATTGATTGCGCTTGAACTCGATGTCCATGTTGAGCTGCAGCGCGTCGGGCCGATTCGCGAAATCGACCTGCACGGAGTGATCGATCACCAGATCGACCGGCACGAGCGGCTCGATGATCCGCGCGTCTTTGTCGAAGCGCGCGGCGGCCGACCGCATCGCGGCCAGATCGACCAGCAGCGGCACGCCGGTGAAGTCCTGCAACAGGACGCGCGCGACCATGAACGGGATCTCTTCGGTCCGCTCCCCCTTCGCCTGCCACTTCGCAAGCGTGCGGACGTCGTCCTCCGAAATCTTCTTTCCGTCGACGTTGCGGAGGACCGATTCGAGGACGATTCTGATGCTGACCGGAAGGCGCGAAATGGCGCCCAGTCCGGCCGATTCCAACTTGGGCAGCGAGTAGAACTTACCGTTTTCGAATGTGTCGAGAGTGTTGAAACTATTGCGCGGCATCGCGCGCGAGTTTACCAAAGGCTTAGAGGCAGAAGGCAGAAAGCAGAGGGCAGAAGTGTGTGGCGGGACCTTCTGCCTTCTGCCCTCTGCCTTCCGCCTTCTGCCTTCTGCCTTACACGAGAGCGAGCAGCCCCGGCTGTTTCTCGCCGTGCAACGGATCGAATTTCCGACGCATCGATTGGAGATCGACGCGCGCGTGATTCTGCATGCAGAGGTTCGCGATCACTTGGCGCAGCAGCGATTCCTCACCCTCGATGCGCAGCCCGCATTCGAATCCGCCGCGCGTCTGCGACGGACGGCACCACACCATCGTGGCGGTGACGTCGATGTGTTTCCGATCGATGCGAAAGCGCAGCGGTCCGGCCGTTCCAGCGGCGACCTGGCGATCGGTCGCGATTCGCGCTCCGCGAATCGAAAGATCGAGAAGACGAATGGGCGAGTGCATTCCGTAGCTGCCGGTGAGCTGCGTGGTGATCTCGTAGCGCTCCGCGTCGCGCGCGTCCTCGATGGGCATTGCCTGCTCGGCCGCCACGAGGTCTTCGATGACCTTCGTGGCTGCCGGCTGTTCCTTCTCGAACATGATGCCGACCAGGTAGCGATCGGACTCATTCTCGTCGAGGGCCAGCGCCGCCATGCGGCACCAGGAAACCATCGACTGCACGCTGATTCTCTGGCCCGCGGCCTCGAGAACGAACTGCAGTTCCGATCCGATCGTGAACGGCTGCGTCATGTGGAGCCGCGCGCCGCGCACGGACAGATCGACAATGCTGGCCGCGACGTCGCCGAACGTCGCGGAAAGCGCGCCGGTGACGAAGTAGCGGGGAACGGTTCGGAAATCGGTCGGCATCGAGTACCTCAAAAGAGCGTCAAAAGCGCGTCCAAAAAAGCGTCATCGTTTTACGAGGCAGCCAGCGCCGCGAACTCGTGCGCCGACTCGCGAAGCGCTTCGAACTTGCGGCGAAGCGAATGCAGGTCGATCCGAGCCTCATCGCGCATGCACAGCTGGTGAATCGCCATCCGCATCCGCTCTTCTTCTCCGTCGATCCGCAGACCGGCCTCGAAGCCGTGGTTGGCAGTGCCGAGGCACCAGGCAACCGTCGCCAGGACCTCGACCGGGCCGCTGTCAGCATCGATCTGGAAGGCCAGCGGCGTGACAGTGCCGACGCGAATGAAGTTCGGCAAGGAGATTTTTGCGCCCCGAATCGAGAGGTCGAGAACCCCAATCTGCAGGATCCCGAAACACCCCGTCAGCGGCACGGACACCCTGAAACGGTCTGTGGCGCGGCCGTCCTCAATAGCGATCGCGGCGTGGCAGTCCAACAGGCGCTCGATGAGCGCACCAACCGACTCCGGCTGGCTGTGGAATTCGATCCCGGCGAGGTAACGGTCGATTCCGTCGACCGAGAACTCGTCGATCTGGGACCACAGTACGGTGACCTTCTCGTCGACGATGCCTTCGGTGGTCTGGATGACCAGGCGCAGGCTGCTTCCGACGCGCAGCGGGCAGTTGAGCTCGAGGCGAGCGCCTCGAAGCGAAATATCAATAACTCGTACACTTTCCGATCCAGCCGTCGCAAACATCGGCGGGAGCAGAAAATAGCGAGG
>DATBSF010000120.1:0-2932 GCA_036559905.1 Thermoanaerobaculia bacterium
GACGGAGACGAGTCGTCCCATCGATTGAGAGCTTTCTTCAGCACGCGCGCGTAAGTGCGCAGCGCCTCCCACCGGCTGGAGCTGCCGTTGCGGAACCCGGCCAGCGCGGCGACGCAACGCATCATCATCCCCGCGATCACCGCGATGCGCAGCGCCTCGGCCCGCGACGGCGAAAACCACTTCCGTGCGTATCGCCACATGTTGCGATACCAGAGATCGATGAAGCGCGCGTAAGACATGTGTTCGAGGCTCGCTCCGCCGACGTGCCTCGCGCGCGCCGTGGGCAGGACATACAACTCCTTCTTCGCCTCGGCTAAACGACGACAGTAGTCGACATCCTCGAACCAGGCCGGCGAGAACTGCTCATCGAAGGGGCCGATCTCGTCGAAGACTTCGCGGCGGATCAAGAGCGCGGCCGCGGCCGGCTGCTCGATGCGCTGCGGCTGCGACAGATCGAGATCCTGATACCGATAGTGCGCCGTGGCGCGATTGCGCGGCAGCATCTTGTTCACGAGCAATGCTTCGGCGGCGAGCGCGCGCAGCGTCGGCAGTCGCCGTAGCTGAAATTCGCGCTGCGAACCGCCACTCTCCCCGTTCAGCAGCGGTGCGGCCGCCGCCGCGTTCGGATTGTGATCGAGAAAATCACAGAGTATCGTCAGCGCCCTCGGATCGAGATCGCAATCGGGATTGAGAAGAAAGAGGTAGCGACCTCGCGTCTTTTCGAGCGCGCGGTTCACGCCCGCGGCAAATCCATCGTTCTGCGTCGAGCGGATCACGCGCGTTACGTCTTCGGGCAAGCGGCGAAGTGTGCTGTCGGTCGATGCGTTGTCGTAGACGACGACTTCGTAGGAAAGACCTTCGCACGCCGCCGGCAGCGATTGCAGACAGCGATCGATCCAGCGCTCGCTGTTCCACGTGACGATGACAATGGAGAGCTCGACCGGTGTCGTGCGCGCAGACAAGAGTGTCTGCGCCACAGGAGCCTCGGCAATCGTCGTGACGCCTACTTCAGCCATGCTTGCACTGCGTCCGTCAGCGGCCGGGTGACGACCTCCCACGCGTACCGCGGACGAACCCGTTCGAGATTCATTACGCACGCCGACCGGAAAACGTCGTCCGTCAGGAGGTGCCGGATCGCCAGGGCGACCGCCCGGACGTCCTCCGCAGGGACGACGATACCGAGACCCTCATCTGCTACCAGTTGTGCTGCGAACCCTCTCTCGGTCGCGATGACCGGAACGCCCGCAGCGATGGCGTCGAAGAGGCGCGTCCGGATGGCATAGTCGGCCTCCGCCGTCGAGCGGTGGAGCATGATAGCGATTTTGCCTGAACGCAGCCACGACAATCGTTCGTTGTATGGCACCCAGTCGGCCGATGCGGAAACGTGGCCATCGCCGCGCTCGAGAAGGCGCTCGAAGCGGTCGGCACGCCGGCGATCGATCAGTTCGCGATTCGGACGCGTGCGACCCAGAAACAGAAGCTTGCATGGAAGTCCTTCGGCGTTGAGGCGGAGGATCGCGTCGACGGCCGTTTTCGGATCGAGCCATTCCCACACGCCGCCGCCCCAGACGATGAGATCGGCCTGCGGTTTTTCGCACGTGCGGATCTCTTCGAGATCCACGCCGAACGGCACCTCGATCCACGGCGCGTCGCCGCTCTGCAGCGATTCGTAAAAGCGCCTCTGGGTCGCCGCGGCGCAGACGAGAAGATCGGCGGTCATGAGCGCCTCAGAGAGACGCCACCACTCCGCAGCAAGATGCAGCCGCTGACGAAGGGATGGCATGTTGCCGTACAGCTCGCGCAGCTCGAGAACGGTTGGATCGAAGAGATCGAAGACGATTCGCTGTCCGTGTTGACGCTTGCGAAATCGGCGCGCGGGTTGACCGATCAGAACGGCAGCGTTGCGCAGCGCGTCGCGTGCTTGCGGCGAGTCGCGATCGACAATCGCCGGCCCATTGAGACCGGCCGCATCTTCTACTTTCGCCAGCAACGTTGTCGGCGCGAACTTCGCCAGCTCGCGCGCGAGGTGCCACGCGCGGATTCCAGGACCGGCCATGCGCGCGCCGACCACATCGGGAGTGGCGACGACAACCGTCGACATGGGCGCGGAGACTATCAGGGTCTACCGGCAACTTTCCGTCTTTCTTCCACGGTCTTTCCAGACTCGAATCCGAGCAGAGCCGATCGTGTGTCCCGTCATGAATCGGCAAAACAGAAATCGGTCACTGATCGTTGGCCTCGCAGTCATTCTTGTGCACCTCCCAATCGAAGCCGGCGAATTCGGCAGTCACCGCACTCGAGGGGTTCCCCTTGATCTTGCGCAGATCTTCGAAGAGGCGGCACGGCGTTATGAAATCGACGTGCGCCTTTTGGTTGCCGTGGCGCGCAGAGAGTCCGATTTCCGCCGCACCGAAGTCTCACCCGTCGGAGCGCGTGGCGTCATGCAACTGATGCAGGCCACCGCGGAATGGCTCGGCGTGCGCGATTCCTTCGATCCACGGCAGAACATCTTCGCCGGTGCCAGGTATCTGAAGATGCTCGACCAGATGTTCGACGGCGATCTCGATCTGATGCTGGCCGCTTATAACGCCGGTCCCGGCGCCGTGCGCAAGCATCATGGAGTACCGCCGTATCGCGAGACTCGCGCATACGTGGCGTCGATCCGCAACGAGCTTGACTCCGTGGGGCAGTGACGTGCACCTTGAGTCGAGATGGAACTTAGCGGGCGCAACCAAAAACCCCGTGAAAGTTTTCGACTGAGGCTCTTCCTCTATTCAATTATTTTTGCAGCGATCCTGATCCCTCCTTTCGTAGAGATGAAGACCGGTATACGACTCGGTGCCAGGAACATCTACCGGACCCCTGATCGATTTCATGATCCGTTGAGCTGGGAGGCGGTATGGGCGCAACTGCCTCTCACGCTTCTGCCATA
>DATBSF010000121.1:0-5224 GCA_036559905.1 Thermoanaerobaculia bacterium
GAGTGGATCGATGATCTCGCGTTGCAGCGCGCGCTTCAGCGGCCGCGCGCCGAACGCCGGATCGTACCCTTCGCGCGCGATATGTTCCTTCGCGGCGTCGCTGATCTCGATCGTGATGCCGCGATCCGCGATGATCTTTGCGAGCTTCTTGAGCTGAATATCGATGATGCGTTTGATGTGCTTCATATCCAGCGAGTGGAAGATGATCACGTCGTCGATGCGGTTGAGGAACTCCGGGCGGAAATGGCGGTGCAGCTCCTCCTCCACCTTCTTGCGCATCTCTTCCTCCGAAGAGGCTTCGCGGATGTACTGCGATCCGACGTTGGAGGTCATGATGATGACGGTGTTCTTGAAATCGACCACGCGGCCCTTCGAATCCGTCAGACGGCCGTCATCGAGAATCTGCAGCATGATGTTGAAGACTTCCGGATGCGCCTTCTCGATCTCGTCGAACAGAATCACGGCGTATGGCCGTCGCCGGACGGCTTCCGTCAACTGCCCGCCTTCCTCGTAGCCAACATATCCCGGCGGCGCGCCGATCAGACGCGCGACGGCGTGGCGCTCCATGTACTCCGACATGTCGATGCGCACCATCGCGTTTTCGTCATCGAACAGGAACTCGGCCAGTGCGCGGGCGAGCTCGGTTTTTCCGACGCCGGTCGGACCCATAAAAATAAATGAGCCAACGGGGCGATTGGGATCCTTGAGACCTGCCCGCGACCGCCGCACAGCATTGGCGACAGCGCGGACTGCTTCTTCCTGACCGACCACCCGCTGCTTGAGGTTGTCCTCCATCCGGATGAGCTTCTGGACTTCCGATTCCATCATTCGAGTGACCGGAACGCCGGTCCACTTCGAGACGATCTCGGCGATGTCTTCGTCGGTGACCTCTTCGCGCAGCAGCGCACCGTTCTTCTGCATCTCGGCGAGCTTGGCCGAGGCGGCGTCAACTTCGCGCTGCAGTTGGGGCAGGGCGCCGTACTGAAGTTCAGCGGCCTTGTTCAGATCACCTTCTCGCTCGGCGCGCGTTGCTGCCTCGCGAGTCTCTTCGAGTTTCGCCTTCAGCGTGCTGATCTGCTTGATCACGCCCCGCTCGCTCTCCCACTGCGCCTTGAGACCGGCGATCTTCTCCTGCAGCTCGGAAATCTCGGCTTCGATTGTCGCGAGACGCGCTTTGGACGCAGTGTCTTTTTCTTTCGACAGCGCCTGCTTCTCGATCTGCAACTGTGTCATGCGGCGCTGCAGCTCATCGATCTCCTGCGGCATCGACGTCAGTTCGATGCGGAGCTTCGACGCTGCTTCGTCGACCAGGTCGATCGCCTTGTCGGGCAGGAAGCGGTCGGTGATGTAACGGTGCGAAAGCGTCGCGGCCGCGACCAGCGCCGCGTCGGTGATCTTCACGCCGTGATGCACTTCGTAGCGCTCTTTCAGGCCGCGCAGGATGGCGATCGTGTCCTCGACCGTCGGCTCGCCGACGAACACCGGCTGGAATCGCCGCTCGAGCGCGGCGTCCTTCTCGATGTGCTTCTGATATTCGTTGAGCGTGGTCGCGCCGATCGCGCGCAGCTCTCCTCGAGCCAGCGCAGGCTTGAGCATGTTCGATGCGTCCATCGCCCCTTCCGATGCACCGGCGCCGATGAGGGTGTGCAGCTCATCGATGAAGAGAATGACGCTCCCTTCGCTCTCCTCGACTTCCTTGATTACGGCCTTCAGTCGATCTTCGAACTCGCCGCGGTACTTCGCGCCGGCGATCATGGCGCCGAGGTCGAGGGCGACCACGCGCTTGTTCTTGAGACCCTCGGGGACGTCGCCTTCGACGATGCGTCGCGCGAGTCCTTCGACGATCGCGGTCTTTCCGACGCCGGGCTCGCCGATGAGTACGGGATTGTTCTTCGTGCGGCGCGACAGGACCTGGATGACGCGGCGGATTTCTTCATCGCGTCCAATAACCGGATCGAGTTTGCCGCGGCGTGCGAGCTGGGTCAGATCGCGCGCGTAGCGCTCGAGGGCCTGATACTTGTCTTCAGGGTTCTGGTCCGTGACGCGCTGCGTTCCGCGGACGCTTTGCAGCGCCTTGAGAATCGCGTCAGGCGTTACGCCGTGGCGCGCGAGAATCTTCGCGGCCGTCGCGTCCTTCGTCTGTGCAGTCGCGAGCAGCAGGTGCTCCGTCGACACGTACTCGTCTTTGAAATCATCAGCGGCCTTGAACGCTCCATCGAATGCCTTGCGGAGCGTCGAGGAAATCAACGGCTCGGCAGACGCACCGCCGACCCTGGAAAATTTGGCTATCTCTGTAGCGGTCTCAGCTTCGATGGTCGCCGGATTTACACCGAGTTTGTTGAGAATCGGCGCGACGATCCCGCCCTCCTGGCGCAGCAGCGCCACGAGCAGGTGCTCCGGGGTTACCTCCGGGTTGCCGGCGCCCCGAGCGAGGTTCTGAGCCTCGACAACAGCCTCCTGGGCCTTGACCGTAAGCTTATTGAAATTCATTTGTTTGCCTCACCCTTGAGTCTATAAGACTCAACTTTAAACCGGCAAATTTTACCTTACATTCCCAACGTGCAAGAAGAGAGCGCGGTGACGATAGGATATCGAACCGTCATGATTTTTCAGGCGCCGGAAAAGCCAGTTGAGATCCCGAATATCGCGCTGACGCCGTTCCTCCTCCAGAGCGTGGAGGGGCGCAGGGACAAACCAGCGCTCATCGACGCAGCGAGCGGACGGACGCTCACCTACGGCGGGTGGGCCGATTCAGTACGGCGAGTCGCCACCGGACTTTCGCGTCGCGGACTGCGCAAGGGCGATGTCTTCGCGATCTACAGCCCTAACCTTCCCGAATATGCGATTGCCTTTCACGCCGTCTCGCTCCTCGGCGCAACAGTCACGACGATCAATCCGGCGTACACGGTCGATGAGTTGAGCCGTCAGCTCGCGGATTCGCGCGCGAAGTATCTGCTGACCACTCCTCCATTTCTCGACAAAGCCGAGAAGTCAGGCGTGAGCGAGATCTTCGTGATCGGCGAAACATTCGACGCGCTGCTGCAATCGGATGGCGACGTCCCCGATGTCGCGATCGATCCCGCGAATGACGTCGTGGCGATGCCGTACTCCAGTGGCACGACCGGCATGCCGAAGGGCGTGATGCTCACGCATCGCAATCTCGTCGCGAACATCGTGCAATGCGCGCGCGTGTTCGGGGTGACGAACGACGACGTCGCGCTGGCAGTGCTCCCCTTCTTTCACATCTACGGCATGAACGTCATCATGAACCTCGGCCTCCACCAGGGCGCGACGATCGTGACGATGCCGAAGTTCGATCTCAAAGAATGCCTGCAGGCGATCGAGAAGTACCGGATCACCTACGGTTTCATCGTGCCGCCGATCATGCTCGCGCTGGCGAAGCACCCGATGATCGACGACTTCGATCTCTCATCGGTCCGCATTCTCTTTTCAGGTGCCGCGCCGCTCAGCGAAAACATCGCGGAGCAGGCGGCGCAGCGGCTCGGTTGCAAGATCATGCAGGGATACGGCATGACGGAAGCGTCGCCCGCGACACACGGCACACGCGAAGGCGATGCGGTCGGCATCGGCCCAGTGCTTCCGAATACCGAATCGAAAATCGTCGACGTCGCGACCGGCGCGGAGCTCGGGCCCGGCGAAGAAGGCGAGATCTGCGTGCGCGGGCCGCAGGTGATGAAGGGCTATCTCAACAATCCTGAAGCGACCGCCGCGATGATCGACAAAGACGGCTGGCTGCACACAGGCGATATCGGCTCGGCGGATGCGAGCGGACACTTCTTCGTCGTCGATCGCGTGAAGGAGCTGATCAAGTACAAGGGCATGCAGATCGCGCCGGCGGAGCTGGAGGCGATCCTGCTCGCGCATCCGGCGATTGCAGACGCGGCCGTCGTGCCGATGGCCGACGAAGAAGCGGGACAGGTTCCGAAGGCGTTTGTCGTGCTGAAGGATCGCTCGTCGACCGAAGACATCATGACCTATGTCGCCGATCGCGTCGCGCGATACAAGCGCGTGCGGCAGATCGAAGTCATCGATCAGATCCCGCGCTCACCGTCGGGCAAGATTCTGCGGCGCGTGCTGGTGCAGCGCGATAAAATCCGCCCCGCATGACCGATTACCGAATGGAAAAAGACACGCTCGGCGAGGTCAAAGTACCCGCCGACGCGCTGTGGGGCGCGCAGACGCAGCGCGCCGTCGAGAACTATCCGATCAGCGGACTGCGCGAGCATCCGACTTTCATCCGCGCGTTCATCTACCTCAAGAAGGCTGCTGCGCTCGCGAACAAAGAGCTGAAGGCTCTCGAGCCGCGGCTTGCCGACGCCATCATCGCGGCGTGCGATGAGCTGCTGAACAATGAGAGTAAATACCGCGACCAGTTTCCAGTCGATGTTTTCCAGGCCGGCGCGGGCACTTCGTTCAACATGAACTGCAACGAGGTGATCGCGAACCTCGCGAACCGCGAGTTAGGCGGAAAAATCGGCGAGTACAAGCCGATCCATCCCAACGATCACGTCAACATGGCGCAGTCGACGAACGATGTGGTTCCGACCGCCATCCGCGTCGCGACCACCATGCAACTCGGTCTGCTGATTCCCGAAGTCCAGAAGCTCGCCATTGCGTTCGAACAGAAGGGGGCGCAGTTCGCGGACATCATCAAGTCGGGGCGCACGCACCTGCAGGACGCCGTTCCGATCACGTTAGGCCAGGAATTCAAGGCCTACGCGGCCGCCACCAAGCGCGCCAATCGCCTCCTCGTCGATGCGTCGATGGAATTGCTGGAGCTCGGCATCGGCGGCACAGCGGTCGGGACCGGTATCAATGCAGAGCCGGGCTATCGCTTCGTAGTCGTGCGACATCTCAACGCGATCACGGGTCTGGAGTTCCGGTCCATGGACGACCTCCGCGAGGCGATGCAGTCGCAACTGCCGATTGCTGCCGTATCCGGCGCGATGCGCAATCTGGCGCTCGATCTCACGCGCATCACCAACGATCTCCGACTCCTCGCTTCCGGGCCGCAGACGGGGCTCGCCGAGATCATCCTGCCGTCGGTGCAGCCGGGCTCGTCGATCATGCCCGGAAAAGTGAATCCCTCGATGCTCGAGTGCATGAATCAGGTGCTGTTTCACATCATTGGCAGCGATACGACGATCGCGTACGCGAACCAGGCTGGCCAGCTCGAGCTCAACGTGATGATGCCGCTGATGGC
>DATBSF010000122.1:0-9759 GCA_036559905.1 Thermoanaerobaculia bacterium
CGGTCGGGAACATTCCGGTCATCATCGAAGACGATGTTGTCGTTGGCGGCAACTGTGGCGTCTACGAAGGAACGATTGTCCGCGGACGCGCAGTCATCGGCGCGGGCGTCGTGCTGACAGGATCGACGCCGGTGTACGACGTCGTTCGCGCCCAGGTCTACAAGCGCGCAGCCGAGCGTCCGCTGGAGATTCCGTTCGGCGCGGTCGTCGTGCCGGGATCGCGCGCGATGAAGGGCGACTTCGCCGAAAAACACGGACTGAACATCGCGACTCCGTTGATCGTCAAGTATCGCGATGAGAAAACTGACTCGGGGACGGCGTTGGAGGAGGCGCTCCGATAGTGCCGAGTGCCGTGTGCCGAGTGCCGAGTCCCACCCGCCCCTCGGCACTCGGCACTCGGCACTATGAAATCGGCAAGACGGTTGGACGGAATCGAGCTTTCGTTGATCCGCCAGATCAACGCGCTCGCGACTTCCGAATCGCTCAACCTCGGCATCGGCGAGCCTAACATCGAGCCGGATGTAACTCTGCGCGGCCTCGCGGCCAAAGCGGCATCGAGCGGCTCGTGGCACTACTCGGCAAACGCCGGCCATCTCTCGCTCCGAAAAAAAATCGTGGACCGGATGCGCATGGACTTCGATCCGAAGACCGAAATCTGCGTCACGGCGGGGACCGAGGAGGGGTTGTACGCGATTTTTCAGGCGTACGTAGGTGAGGGCGATGAAGTGCTCGTTCCGAATCCGGGATTCGTTTCCTATCCGACTCTTGCGCGAATCGCGGGTGGTGTCGCGGTGCCGTACGACCTCGAGCCGCCCGATTGGAATCTGAATCCGAAAGCGGTGCTGTCGAAGATCACATCGCGCACGAAATTGATCATCGTCAACTCGCCGTCGAATCCTCTCGGTTCGATCATCAGCCGGCAGACGCTGGAGTCGATCGCCAGCGCGGGACCGCTGGTCATCAGCGACGAGATCTATCGCGAGATCTGGTATGACGCGCCTCCGCCGTCGATGCTCGGGATGAGCCGCAACGTGATCGTGGTCGACGGCATGTCGAAGAGCCACTCCATGACCGGCCTGCGACTCGGATGGATCGTCGCACGCGAAGAAGTGATGAAGCCGATCATCACCGCGCACCAATACATCGCGACATGTGCGTCCGTGTTTTCGCAACAATTAACAGAACTGATTTTTGACGCGCGCGAATGGAACGCGGGCTGGCTCGAGCGCATGCGCGATCAATTTCGTGAACAGCGCGAGGCCGCGATGTACTCGATCGGTCACGAGCTGGAGGCCGAGATCCAGCCGCCGGCGGGCGCTTTTTACGCGTTCGTGCCGGTGCCCTCGTGCGACACCGTCAAATTCGCAAAGACCCTGGCCACCGACGCCGCGGTCCTCGTGATTCCAGGCGTGGCCTTCGGCACCGCCGGCGAGGGGTTCGTCCGTATCTCGTTTGCCGCGGCGCCCGAAACGATCGGTGCGGGCGTGGAACGCATTGGCCGGTGGCTGCGCGCGTCGGGCCGATGATCACGTAAACTTAGGTGAGGCCTCACGTTTGCAACGAAACCGTAGTGCAGCAATGGTCGCGAAAGCGCACGCCGTAACCAAGGAAAAGCTTCCCGTCCCGCCCGCGAAGGATTCCGTCGCCGCGGCGGAGGTCTCGCTATTCCGCAACGTTCTGAAAATCAAGGAAGAGCACGACCTCGAAGCGCTCGGCATCGCGTTCTACGACGCGCAGACGACGATCCAGTGGGCGTACAACGGCGATCACTATTTTCACGCCGCGTCGACGATGAAGCTCGCGGTGCTGCTCGGCGTTTTTCGTCAGATCGAGCGCGGCGAGTTGTCGCTCGATGCGCCGGTACACGTTCGCAATCGCTTCACCAGCATCGTCAATCAGGAACCGTTCATGCTCGACCTCGGCCGCGACGCCGATCCCGACGTCTACGGCCACCTCGGTAAGGCGCTGACGATTCGCGAGCTCGCGTACTGGATGATCACGAAGTCGAGCAACCTCGCGACGAATCTTCTCGTCGATGTCGTCGGCATCCAGACGATTCAGCTCGCGCTCGATGAGCTGGAGATCGACGGCGTCCGGATCCTGCGCGGAGTCGAAGACTCGGCAGCGTTCGAAGCAGGATTGAACAACGAAGTCACCGCCAACGGACTGCTGAAACTTCTGCGCCTGATCGCGGACGAGAAGGCGTATTCGAAACACGCCAGCGACGAGATGCTCAACATTCTGCTCGAGCAGCAATATCGCAGCGGCATCCCGGCGGGCCTGCCGAAAGCCGTAAAGGTCGCTCACAAAACCGGCAACATCTCGACGGTCCATCACGATGCCGGCATCGTGTTCATGGAGGATCGCAAGCCGTACGTGCTGGTGATCCTCACGCAGTTCCGCGCGGAGACGGGGAGGGGAACGGCGGTGGCGGACGTCTCGCGCGACATCTACAACACGATCGCCGAACTGACGTATGAGTGAGTCGCATCAGCAGATCAAAGTCGTCGACGCCTTCGATCTCGACGACGAGTTGCGCACCCTTCTGAAACCGGGAGAGATGCTGCGCGACGAACATGGCCGGCGCCATCGCCTCCCGCGCTACTTTTACGAGATCCCGACGCATGAAGACGCGACGCAGATCCGCCTGACGCACCATTTCGGCATCAATGAGTTCATCCTCGTCGATCTGCGAGAGGCGTCGCGACTGCAGCAGTTTCCGCGCTACGTTCCGTGCGCGGTGCGGATGCTCGCGTTTTTCCTGGAGCAGTTTCGGTCGGCCGCCGGAGCCTCGATCCACATCGCGGTGAACGGGGCGTATCGATCGCCGGCGCACAAAATGGCTTCCGACGCGAGTCCGCATATGTGGGGGACGGCCGCCGACATCTATCGGATCGGCGGCTCCATCCTGAAAACGAAAGAGCTGATCGATCGCTTCAACGATCTCGCCGAAGAGTTGAGCGACGACGTGATGGTGATGCAGTACGGTCACGAGACCGGCAAGACCGTCGACGATCACGTCCACATCGACCTCGGATATCTCACCGTAATTCCGCGCGAGATCAGCGAAGACCGCATGGAAGTTCCGCAGGAAGCCCGCCCCCGCTTCGCATTCGAAGACCGTAGGAAACGCGAACGCCGACTCCCCGTCGCGGCCGGTTCCGAAGACGAAAAAACTCAATAACACTCGTCTAAACGCGGGCCTGCCGTTTGCTTAGTGTTAGCTCAGCAGTTCTGTTGCGACGATCGCCCACTCGGAACACCCGGAACTCCCGAAATGCCAACGACTTGGAAAGATGAAATTGGAAATGAGCGGGTTCCACAGCGGACCTGGCTCAGCATGCCGGTTATCGGGATGGAATCCGAGTTCAACGTCTGGCTGGACGAACGAGAGATCGATCCGAAGAAGTATTGGAAGCATCCTGGCGCCTTCATCGACCGCCAGCTGCTCCCCCGCGAAAAATCTTCCCTCCAATTGCCGACCGGCGGGGCGGTTTATTTTGATCGCGGAGTCATCGAAGTTGTGACACCCGTCATTGAGCTCGGCCCGCACAGCACGGCTCGCATGGTCCGAAATCTGTGGGAACAGATTGGATTCGTTCGCGACGAGCTGACGAAGTGGGAGAAGCGGACCGGGCACACGGTTCGCCTCAAGGGTTACAGCGCCCACTACAACATCTCTTTCGAGATTCCCAGGTCGGCGCAGAGCCCGAACCGCAATATCCGAAAGCTTGCCCTCCTGCTTGCGTACATCCTGCCGGTGCCGGTCATGCTGGTCGGGACGAATCGGCGATCGACGGGCGTCGGTGTCAGGCCTCGCGGCAACCGCATCGAAATCACGGCCGATTTCACTCCCGATCCGGGACTCATGGTCGCGACGGCCACGCTGATCGTGGGCATCGTCCGCGAAGTGATCTCATGGCCGACTTATGACCTGTCGATTCTGCAGAAACTGCCGATTCCCGTGATCGCGGGAGTCGTCCCGGGAAAGCACACCACGCGGAAGGGGTGGCTCACCAAGGATTTTCACTATCCGCAGAGTCCCTACACCTCCGACATCAACGCGCCGATCTGGATGACGCAGTACGGAAAGAAACTGTCGCTGCGAGGAATGGCGAAGCAGGTCGCGTGGTACTTCCGCCGATCGATTCGCAGGTTCTCCGATCCGTTCAGCTTCCGGCTGCTCTTCGCGATCCTCGACGGACGCGCGCCTTCGATGCTCGAGCTGATCGACCGGCCGACCGCCTACGACGACGTCGGACACCTCTGTCGATGGGGCATGGTCATTCACGAAATGAAAAACTACGACGCCGAGATGGGACTTCTCCGGCCGAAGCGGAATGCATGGGACGCTGAGTCGATCGACGAACACGTTCTCGAGCGCGAAAGAGCTCGTGCGTTCCTTTCGAGGGAGCTCGATTCCGTCGGAACGAAGCAGGACCCGAAGCCCGTCGCGCTGATGCCCAGGACCTTACGCCGCCCCCTGAAGCGGCGGCGACGCGCGTCAATGACGCGCCGCCGGAACGACACAACAGGCCGCATGATGCCGCCTCGCTCCAACGACTACCTCGATCGGCGCGGAACGTCCCTGCTTGCGGCTCCGATGTCGAAGGAGCGCCGCCGGCGCGGCGAACGCCGAAAGAATCACTTCGCGATTCCTTATCCCGATCGCCGTCTCACGCGGTCGGCGTACGAGCAGGTTTTCCTCAAGCTCGTTTCGGGCGGACGCCTGCGCGTTGGCAGCGACATCTATCGTCCGATCGGCATGAAGGGTTGGTACCACGCGATTTTCCGCCGCGATTCCGACGGCCAGGAACGATTGATGTCGATCGATCAGCTGCTGGAAAAGATGAACGACTGGATCTAGCTACTCTCCGGCCCTTCTCTCCCAATCTTCCCTGATCGCGCCGCCCGGTGTTCGATCCGTCAGCCGCGGCTTCTCGAGGATGCTCGCCAGCAGATCCGCGGCGCCCCACGCGAGAAAAGTCGAAGCCGCGATCGTGAAGAACTGCGACAGCGTTTGCAGGCCGAGAAGCAGGAAAAGGGCGAGGGGAAGGATGATGCCCATTCCGATCGCGCCGACAATCAAGCGGCGTCCAGACACGCGGCTATTGAATCACAGTCCCGGTGACGGCAATGCCGCGACCTGGACGGCATGGCCCTGCACGCGGTCGCCGAAGTCCTGCTGATAATTCTTCACCTTCTGCACGTAGTTCCGCGTCTCGCGGTACGGCGGAATGCCACCAAATCGCCGCACGGTACCTTCCCCCGCGTTGTACGCAGCGATCACCTTTTGCTGATCGCCGTTGAATTGCTCGCTGAGGTACTTGAGGTACTTCACTCCGGCCGTGATGTTCTGCGACGGGTTCGTCAGATCTTTGGCGCCCATCCAGCGGCCGGTTTTCGGTACGAGCTGCATGAGACCGACGGCTCCCGCGCCCGATCGTGCGGTCGGCTTGAATTTCGATTCCTGCTGCACGACGGCCGCGACAAGCTCGGGCGGCAAGTTGTTTCTCTTCGCTTCGCTGTAAATGATCGAGCCGAACGGCACCTGCGTCTTGAAGAAGTTTTCCTTCACCTGCTCCGCGACGTCGGCTACTTTTTTCGGAGCCTCGACCACTGTGTCCGCGATTGCGGCCGGTGCAGCCTTGGCGGTGTCGGCGACGGTGCTGACTGCGCCCTGCACTCCGCCCGCTACCTGATCGGCAATCTGCTTCGCGGTCTGCAGATCGGCCGCGATCTGTCCTGTTGGCTGTTGTTCGAGCGAGGTGGGTTTCGGCGGCGGCTGCGGTTTCGCGCTGTCGCCGGCCGTAAGGAGCAAGTTGCCCACCTTCATCGGAATCCCGATGCTGCCGAGGGCAAGGGCGCCTCCAAGCGCCCAGGTCGCGTACTTCTTTCGAAGCGATCTGCTCGGCTTGACCTTTTGTACTTCCTCGCGCAGCTGCGAACGGTCGTAGCCGTCAAGGAACCGCTCCCGGAACGGCCGGTTAGTTTTGACCTCGCCCATGGCTCACTTATTTTGCAATTGCGAAGCCACTGGCAAACTGCTGAGCTGCAATGTGTTACGAGCCCATCCATATGGCCTGCCGGTTGAATAGGCCATAATGCGTGCGAATGCTTTCAATCGCGCTGTTTTGCGCCGCAATGGCGGCCCCGCTTCATGCACAGAATTACCTCTGCGAGGACTTTTTCAACATCGATCGGCCCGCCACTGTTGAGCCTGTCATGCCCCGTCCCGAGGTCAAACTCGACCCCGATATTCAGCGGCTGCTGAAGTACTCGCTCATCGAGTCGCGGCACCGCCTCAATGGTTTGGCGAGCTATTACTCGAACTCGCTCGATGGAACGCTGACCGCCAATGGCGAGCGCTACCATATGAAGAAGCTGTCGGCCGCGCATCTGACGCTCCCGCTGGGCTCGTGGGTCGAGATCCAGTCGAAGGCGACCGGCAAGAAGATCCGATTGCGCGTCAACGACCGTGGTCCGTACGTCCACAAGTTCGTCATCGATCTATCGCGCACCGCAGCCCGCGCCCTGGGCGTCGACATCGCCGAAGATCGCACGGTGATGATTCGCATCATCGGGTTGCCAGGTGAACGTCCGTTGTCTGAGGCTGCACTCGCGGGTCCGGACACTGTGATCGGGGAAGAAGTCGACGGGCGTTAGCGCGGAATCGTGAAACAGAACGTGCTGCCCTGATCGAGTGCGGTGTCAACGCTGATCGTGCCGCCGTTGCCCTCGATCACGCGCTTCGCGAGGTACAGCCCGTAGCCGGGACCGCCGCCGCGCGACTTATCGAGCTTGAGGCCGAGATCGAAGATCTGGTTGGTGTAGCGGGGATCGATGCCGATGCCGTTATCGCGAACGCACAATCGATAACCGCTCGGATCGGGAGTGCATTCGACCGTCATCGTGCGTTCGCCCTTCGGCCGATCGTTGAAGAAGAGCGCGTTCGAGATCAGCGCGCCGATGGCCTCGCGCATTTTTTCGGGATCGACATTCACGGTCGGAAGGTCGTTGGGGATCTCGACTCGCACGCCGCCCTCTTCGATCTGATAGTTGTACTTGAGCATGACCTCTTCGACGATCTCGCGCAGCGGCGTCGGTCGTTTCGAATCTGCGCGCGCCAGCAGCTTCACCATGTGCGACATGTCGTCGAGGATTTTTTTCATCTGCTGCGAGCACGAACGAATGCGCCGCAGAAAATCCTGACCTTCGGCATCGAGCTTGTCGGTGTAATCGCCGACCAGCAGCTCGCTGAATCCGTCGATCGAGAAGATCGGCGATTTCAGATCGTGCGAAAGCACGGAGAAAAGCCGGATCAACTCATCCAGCGTGACTTCGCTTCGATCCGTTTCCTTCTGGTCCAGAACTACGATGATGCGCCTCCGTCGCGAGCGATCAAAGCAAGCCGCCTGCCTACGGTTTGCGGAAGACGGCGATGTTTCCGGTGCCGAGCACGGAAGTTGTCCCGCCGCTCTCGATCGCGACAGCAGTGCCCGGCGGAATGCCGATGCCGACTTTCACGTCGGGAAGCGACATCAGGCGCCGCACCATCGTGTCGTCCCGCGGGTCGAATGCGGTCTCGACGACGGTGTTCCCGAGCCAGCCGAGGGCGGGGAGGGCGGAGGCGGAGGAGCGCATGTCGCGCGCCTGTGTTCCGAATGATGCCGCGCCCGCGCCGATGGCGGCGATCACGGCGCCGTTCGCGGCTGCGTCGCGCATTGCGATCTCGGCCGGCGATTCGCGGAGTGTGCCGAGAAGGTTATTCGTGACTCCGCCGCCGACGTAGATCATTCCGGCGGCCAGCAGATGATTGAGGTTCTTCTGGCGGCGGCTGTCGCGGCCGCGATAGATCGGGACGTTGATCGTTTCGACTTGCGGATCGATCTGCTTGAAGTATTTGCCGAGATGCACCGCGTATTCGGCCGATTCAGACGCCGTCGGCAGGAAGGCGATCGTCTTGCGTTGCATGCGACTGACGAGAAACTCGTCGATCTCGCGCGTCTCACCGAAGGAAAACTCGCCGCCGCCGATCAGCACCAGCAGCGTGACCGGAGTCGCGAGTTGCACGTTCAAAGGCTGCGTCATCGCGTTATGCTTTGTCGATGCGTCACATTTTGCTGGCTCTTTGTCTCGCTACGCCTGCGGCCGCGCAAAAACCCGACGCGATCTGGCAGTCTCTCATGGACGGGAATCGCGCGTACGTCGCGGGGAAGATCACATTCGATCACCTCGGCGATCAGCGACATCATTCTGCCGATCATCAGAATCCGCCCGTCACGGTTTTGTCGTGCTCCGACAGCCGCGTGCCGCCGGAGCTCATCTTCAATCGTTCGATCGATCAACTGTTCGTGATTCGAGTCGCGGGAAACGTGGCCGCCGATTTCGAATTGGCGAGCATCGAGTTCGCGATCGCCAACGGCTACACGAAACTGATCGTTGTCCTCGGACATGACAGCTGCGGTGCCGTGAAAGCCGCGATGTCGCCTGAAGACGCGCCGACTCCGAGCCTCGGCGTACTCGTTCAGCGGATCCGCGGGTCGTGGGCGCAGAAGCCGCCAACACTCGATAAGGCGATCGCAGCGAACGCGCGGGCGAGTGCGGCGTATCTGCTCACGCATAGCAAAGTGATTCGCGATGCTGTCGACAGCAAACGCGTCGCGGTGGTGACCGCGGTCTATCACCTCGACAGCGGCGTGGTCGAGCGTCTGAAGTGACCGACGTCGCGATCGTCACCGGCGCTTCCTCCGGGCTTGGCCGCGAGATCGCTCTGCTTCTGGCCGATGAAGAAGATCGGCAGGTCGTCGGCGTCGCGCGACGGCCGTTTCACGAGCCGCCGATTGCCAGCGTGGCCGGCGATGCCTCGCTCCGCGACACGGCATCGCGTGCGGTGGATGTCGCGAAGCAGCTCGGCCGCATCAACCTGCTGGTCAACTGCGCGGGCGCCGGAGTCTTCGGTCCGGTCGGATCGTACGACGATGCCGCGATCGCGCGCGTGATCGAATCGAATCTCATCGCCACCATCATTTTTTGCGAAGCGCTATTTCCGGGCTTTCGCAACGATGGCGGCACGATCGTGAACATTCTTTCGACCGCGGCACTGATCGGAAAACCAAACGAGAGTGTCTATTGCGCAGCAAAGTGGGGCGCGCGCGGCTACAGCGAGTCATTGCGCGCGGAGGCGAAGGGAACGAAGGCGCGGATCATGACCGTCGCGCCGGGCGGGATGGACACCGCGTTCTGGAGCGAGCGCAAGTCGGATTTCATGGATCCGAAGGCTATTGCGGCGATTGTGCTGGACGCGATTCAGCGGGGTGTGAACGTGGGCGAAATCGTGATCAACAGATCGTAGTCTCTGTGGCCTCTGTGCTCTCTGTGGTGAAAGATTCTCACCACAGAGGACACAGAGATCACAGAGCTACCTCGCGAACTCGTTTACCCATATCCGCCGGCGATTTCACCACGTGAATGCCGGCGCTCTCGAGCGCTTTCATTTTTTCGGCGGCAGTACCGGTGCCGCCGCTGATGATCGCGCCGGCGTGACCCATCCGCCGCCCGGGCGGCGCGGTCTGTCCCGCGATGAACGCGACCACCGGCTTCTTCACGTTGCCCTTTACGAACGCCGCTGCATCTTCTTCAGCCGTGCCGCCGATCTCGCCGATCATGATGATCGCCTTTGTGTCGGGATCTTTTTCGAATGCCGCGAGGCAGTCGATGAAGTTCGTTCCGGGAAGAGGATCGCCGCCGATGCCGACC
>DATBSF010000123.1:0-2250 GCA_036559905.1 Thermoanaerobaculia bacterium
GCCGTCGACATCGGCTCCAAAAAACTGACCGTGCAGACCGAGTTCTTCGTCCGCCCCACCTGGCGCATCGAAACCAAGGTCTACCTCGGCGGCGCGCTCAAGAAGGTCTACACCGAGGATCTCGCGTCCACGCCGGAAGCCCAGCTGCAGAAAACCGTCGACACCTTCCATCAGGCGAAGATGGAAGAGATCGTGACCGGTCTGCGGAAGCTCTCGCAGTAATGCGTCTCGAGCGGCTCTCCGAAAAAGACGAAGAACACTGGCGCGCCGAGCTCGCGACTGTGAACTGGATCTTCGGCGCGCTGTCGCTCAGCGTCACGCTTCCCGAATTCGCGGAGGGCGAGACCGCGAAGCGCACGATGCACTTCGGCTACTACATGCAGCCGCTGCATCTGAACGCCGACGATCGCGAGGACCTGCCGCGCAAATTGTTGCACGTGCTGGCGCGGCAGAAACCGCCGCTCGATTTTCTCGAGCTCAGCGGCGGCGGCATTCGAATTCCGCATGCGTTTCCCAAAGGGTTCTCGTTGCAAAAGGTGCTGCGCATCGCGCTGCAGGAGATCAAGCGAATTCCGTTGCGGGGTTAAGGGTTCTCTCTGTGTTCTCTGTGCCTCTGTGGTGAACTGTTTTCACCACAGAGGCACAGAGAACACAGAGATAAAATGACTCGCTCGATGACTCCGCTCCGCCGCCTGATCTCATACCTGCTCCGCCACAAAAAATCGCTCGCCCTGGGCGGACTGTGTGTCGCCGGCTCGGCGATCTTCTCGCTGGCCAAGCCGTGGATCGTGGGAAGCGCGGTCAACGAGCTCGCGAGATCCATCAACCGGGCAGTGCTCATTCGCTACGGATTGATGCTGGTCGGCGCGTCGGCCATCGAAGGCTTATTCCTGTATCTCCAGCGCTGGATCATCATCGGCGTGTCGCGCAACATCGAGTACGAGATCCGCAACGACTTTTTCCAGCATCTCGAGAAACTTCCGGTCCGCTATTACCACGGTCAGCGCACCGGCGATCTGATGTCGCGCGCGACCAACGATCTCGGATCGGTCCGCATGCTGATCGGGCCGGCGGTGATGTACACCGCTTCATCGCTGCTGGTGGTCACCGGCGCCTTCATCATGATGATCCGCATCGATCACACGATGGCGCTGATCTCGCTGGTCGCACTGCCGATCGTCGCGGGACTCGTAAAGATTTTCGGGCAACAGATCCATCTGCGATTCAAGGCCGTCCAGGATTACTTCGGCGACATCTCCGCACGCGTGCAGGAGAACCTCGCCGGCGTGCGCGTCGTGCGCGCGTTCGGCCAGGAGCAGAACGAGATCGACACGTTCAAGAAGATGAATCACGAATACGTCGAACGGAATCGATCGCTGATCAAGCTGACCGCGACGTTCTATCCCGCGCTGCACGGCGTGATCGGCGTCATGTTCGGCATCGTCTTCTTCCTCGGCAGCCGCAAGATGCTATCCGGCGCGATGAACATCGGCGACTTCGTCGCGTTCCAGTTCTACCTCGGACGCATGATCTGGCCGCTGATCGCGATCGGCTGGGTGATCAATCTGGTGCAGCGCGGAATGGCGTCGATGGTGCGGCTCGATGAAGTACTGCGCGTCGAACCGGATGTGATGGTGGAACCGCCGTCGGTTAGCGAGACACCGAGGGGCGACATCGATATCCGGGATCTGACCTACAAGTACGACGCGCATCCAGTCCTCAGCAATGTCTCGCTCAGCGTGCGGCATGGCGAAACGGTCGGCATCGTTGGCCGCACCGGAAGCGGCAAGTCGACGCTGCTCTCGCTGATCACGCGCACGTTCGAGCCGCCGCCGCGGACGATCCTCATCGATGGCCAGCCGGTCGAGACGATTCCGTTGCGGCAGTTGCGCGATTGGATCGGCGTCGTTCCGCAGGAGACGTTCCTTTTTTCGGAATCGATCGCAGAAAACATCCGCTTCGGACGCGCGGAAGCGACGGCGGAGGAAGTGCGAACATCGGCCGAGGAAGCAGGGTTGTCGGGAGATGTGGCGACATTCGCCCAGGGTCTCGAAACGGTGATCGGCGAGCGCGGCATCACGCTGTCGGGCGGTCAGAAACAGCGCACCGCGATTGCGCGCGCGCTCATTCGCGATCCGCTGATTCTGATCCTCGACGATTCGCTGAGTGCAGTCGATACGGCGACCGAGGAGCGGATTCTGCGGGCGTTGCGCGAGATTCGAAAGGGGAGGACGGTGTTGATCGTCTCGC
>DATBSF010000124.1:0-3535 GCA_036559905.1 Thermoanaerobaculia bacterium
GTAAGAATCGCGATCAAAAGTTTGTGATCCGTCATTCGCAATTCGACGGCATCCCAGGCTTCGCGTTAGGCCGGAATCATCGCGACGCGCAGTTCTACCTGCTGGACGCCGAGTTCTCGTCGAACATGGCCGACAAACCGATCTATCCCTCCCCTGCCCCCGACCCGCGGCGGTGGGGCGAGCGGTATTACTACGCGAATGCACACCGGGCGGGCGGCGACTTCGCCTGGTTCGCCGACAACCTTCGCATTGCACGCGACGAAGACATCACCGCCACATGGGCCTTCGACGGACAGTGGGACCCCGCAAAGCTAACGGCAGTTCTCCCCTTCGCCGCCATTCCGAATCCAGAAAACGGCGCGCGCTGGGTCGATCCCGCCGGCGTGACTCTACGCTGGAAGCCATCGCGTAACGCGTCGTCACAACACATCTACTTCGGCGACACGAATCCGCCGCAGACCGAATCAAAGTCCGACACCGGTCCGCTCGAGCCAGGCCAAACGTACTACTGGCGCATCGATGACGGTCCGGTGTGGTCGTTCCGCGCCGATCCGCGCATGATGCGCATCGCGCTGGTTGGCGATTCCACCGTCAACGAAGGTTCGGGATGGGGCACGGGCTTCAAAGCGTACGTCGACGAACGCGCTGCGCTGATCAATGCCGCCCGCAACGGTCGCAGCTCGAAAAGCTATTCGGCGGAAGGACACTGGACGGACGTCCTCCGTCAGAAGCCGACGTACATCGTCATTCAATTCGGCCACAACGACGTTGCCGGCAAAGGTCTCGATCGTGAAACGGATCTTCCGACGTTTCGAGCAAACATGGCGCGCTACGTCGATGAGGCGCGGGCCGCCGGAGCAAAACCGATCCTCGTCACGCCGCTTACGCGCCGATACTTCGGCGCCGATGGAAAAATTCACTCCGATCTGAATCAACATGCGGAAGCAACACGCCAGGTAGCAGCAGAGAAAAACGTTCCTCTCGTCGATCTGCATGCGAAGAGCATCGAGGTGCTCGAGAAGATCGGTCCTTCGATCGCCTCCGCGATCAGCCCGTTGAAAACCGACGGCACGATCGATAAGACGCATCTCAACGCGCAGGGCAGCGCGCTGTTCGGCGCGCTCATGGCCGGGGAGCTCCGTCATGCCGTCCCCGAGCTTGAATCCTTCATCGCCGAACCGAAGCTGCCGGTCATCGAGATCCCCTGGTCCGTCCGGATGGCCGACTCCGTGATGCAGCGAACGACCGATCCGCTGCTGCTCGACGTTACCAACAACACGCCGAAGTGGGATTACACGCAAGGCCTGGTGCTGCTCGCAATGCAGAAGCTGGCGGAGCGCAACGGCGACGCGCGATACGCAAAGTATGTCAAGGCGTACTACGACGGCATGATCGACGCCGAAGGAAAAATTCGCGCATACAAGATGGACGAATACAGCCTCGATCGCGTCAACGCCGGCAAGGTCCTCTTCGCATTCAAAGAAGAAAAGTATCGAAAAGCGATCGAGACTCTTCGCCAGCAATTTCGCGGACAGCCGCGCAATTCCGACGGCGGCTTCTGGCACAAGCAGCGCTACCCGCATCAGATGTGGCTCGACGGTCTCTACATGGGCGCGCCGTTTCTCGCGCAATACGCGAAGGTCTACAACGAGCCGGCGGCATTCGACGACGTCATCACCCAATTCGTGTTGATGGAGAAGCACGCCCGCGACGAGAAAACGGGACTGCTGTATCACGGGTATGACGAAAGCCGGCAGCAGAGGTGGGCCGATCCGAAAACCGGTCGATCACCGGCGTTCTGGGGTCGCGCGATGGGCTGGTACGCAATGGGCCTCGTCGAAACGCTCGACTACCTTCCCTACGATCATCCCCGGCGCGGCGAGCTGATCGCCATCCTGCAGCGGTTCGCCGAGGCGATCACGAGAGTTCAGGATCCCAAAAGCGGCGTGTGGTGGCTGGTCGTCGATCAGCCGGGACGCGACGGGAACTATCTCGAATCCTCGTCATCGTCGATGTTCGCCTTCGTCCTTCTCAAAGCCGCACGCCTCGGATACATCGATCCGAAATATGCGGCGAGCGGACGCCGCGCTTACGCCGGCATCCTGAAAGAATTCATCGAGGTCGACAAAGACGGCCTGACGAACATCAATCGCGCGATCGCCGTCGCGGGCCTCGGCGGCGATCCTGAAAAAGAGCGCTATCGCGACGGCACGTTCGAGTACTACGCCGGCGAGAAAGTGCGCAGCAATGATCCGAAGGCGGTCGGTCCGTTCATTTTCGCGAGCCTCGAAATGGAGAACGTTCACCACAGAGGCACAGAGGACACAAAGGTCTCTGTGCTCTCTGTGCCTCTGTGGTGAAGCCTTTTCATGAGAGGCACGAGATCGAGAGTTTTGTCCTCCGACAACTCGCGAGAGAGTGCATCCAGCCATCGCTGACGCTCGAGCAGATCATCAGGAACGACGAGCGCGCGACGAGTCGCGGGACGGACCGGATAGCCGCCCACTTGCTCCTGACTATCGATGATGCGCCCCGTACCGTCGACGATCGACCGCACGATGCGCGCATCGATCGGATCGCGCCTTGCCGGCCGCGATCCTGCGCGCAAGAGCGGCAGGAGATGTTCGCGATCTGTAATGTCGTTATTGCGCAGCGTTGCGCGTCCGCCGGGATCGACATTCTTGATCATTGCCCGAAATCGCGTATCGGGACCGGGAATCGCGACGTTGTCGGTGATGAGCGCTTCAGCAGGCTGCAGCGTCCGCTGATTTCCGCGCGAGCCGATGCCGATGCACGCCGAACCCCAGTTGTACATCACGTTGCCCGAAATCGTCGAAGTCGTCCCGCCTTTCAACCGCGGATTGCGCTCGCGGTTGTGCGCGTAGACGCAACCGGTGATCACGACGTTGCGAACGCCATCATGGATCAGCGTCCCCTTCGAGTGCTCGCCCTTCGGATGGTTCGCGTGCGAGAGTCCCTCCGCGATGAGGCAATTCCGCAGCGTGATGTCGTGCGATGTCGCATCGGGATCTTTGGAGCTGTCCACATCCGCCGGGCCGGATGCGGAAAGGTTCTCATCGATGCCCCAGGTCGCCGAGCAGTGATCGAAGATGACGTGATGTACCGGACCTGCGCTCCCGCGATGCGTGCCCAGGGCGTCGGGAGCGCCGACGGAGCGATCGCCGGGACGAACGCCGAGATGCTGAATCGTCACGTCGTGCGTTTCGACGATCAATCCTCCGCGGATCAGAGTGATTCCGGGATCGGGCGCCGTTTGACCGGCAACTGTCAGATACGGATTCCTCACGAGCAGCGACTTGCCGTCGAGATCGATGACGCCGCCGACCTCGAAAACGATGAGCCGCGGCCGCCGATCCTCGAGCGCTTCCCGGAACGAGCCGGCGCCACTCGCTTCGAGAGTCGTCACCCGAAGCACTATTGGTCTTACCACTACGTCAGAAGACGTGAGATTGAGACACATTGCCGCAACAGCGGCAGGAATGAAAACTCGAAGAGTGGTCATACAAGGACTTGA
>DATBSF010000125.1:0-4045 GCA_036559905.1 Thermoanaerobaculia bacterium
GGCGCGGTCGAGGCGTTGTCGAAGTCGTGAAACGTTTTCGCGCGCATCGCGCCCGGCACATCGAGTTTCACGCCGAAGCGCTCCACCACCGAGACCGTTTTCTGCCGCATCGTCTTGAAGAATTGAGCAGTGTAAAAACGCCCCGCGCCGATCGAGAGGACGCGTGCGCCGGCTGCCAGATCGTATGGGACGGACATCGTGGCGGCGGCCTTCACGAGATTCTGCTGTGGGTTTTCGCCGAGCCATTTCAGAAGCGCGTTTCCGCCTAACGATGCGCCAATCGCAACCAGCGGAACATCGTTCGGCAGAGTGCGAACTAGAAAATCGAGATCGCGGGTGTCGCCGGAGTGATAGAGCCACGGCGTTCGATTCATCAGCATGCGCGAGAGATCGTTTGGGTCACGCGCGCAGGAGCGGAAGTTCATCGCGGTCGCGGCGTAACCATGTCGCGCGATGATGCGCAGCAGGCCCTGCATGTAGACCGAATTCGAGCTGCCTTCGAGGCCGTGCAGAAGGACGAATCGCAAACGCGATCCATCGAGATGATCGACGATCAGGTCGTCGTCATCGGGCGTGCGAAGAACCTCGCGGCGGAGCGCCATCGCGCGGCGCGTACGGGTGACGCGTCCCCAGACCGTTTGCGCATGCGGGCCCCTGATCCACCAGGCGGGCGCGAACTCATTCATGTGCGGAGAGAATCAGAGAGGCGTTCGTCCCACCGAAGCCGAACGAATTCGACAGCACATGCTGCACTTTCATAGGACGCGCCTTGTTGGGGATGTAGTCGAGATCGCACTCCGGGTCGGGAGTCTCGTAATTCGTCGTTGGCGGAAGGATGGAGTTCTTGACCACCAGCGCGCAGATGGCCGTTTCCAGCCCTCCCGCCGCACCCAGGAGGTGTCCGGTCATCGATTTGGTGGAGCTGACCGCAACCTTGTGAGCCTGATCGCCAAAGACCGCCTTGATCGCGATCGTCTCGATGCGGTCCCCAACCGGAGTCGATGTGCCGTGCGCATTAATGTACTGAATATCAGCAGGATTTAGTCTAGCGTCTTTCAGCGCGCGTTGCATCACGCGGGTCATGCCGCCGCCATCTTCCGAAGGCGAAGTGATGTGGTACGCGTCGCTCGACATGCCATAGCCGGTCAGCTCGCAGTAGATCTTCGCTCCGCGCGCCAGCGCGTGCTCGCGTTCCTCGATCAGCAGGACGCCGGCACCTTCGCCCATGACGAAGCCGTCGCGGTTGAGGTCGAAGGGCCGCGACGCGTGTTCCGGATCATCATTCCGCGTGGAGAGTGCGCGCATCGCGGAGAAGCCGCCGACCGCCAGCGGCGTGATGACGGCCTCGCTTCCGCCGGCGAACATCAGATCGGCGTCGTCACGCTGAATGATCTTGAAGGCATCACCGATCGCGTGCGCGCCCGTCGCACACGCCGTCGCCGGCGCCGAGCTCGGTCCTCGGCAATTGAATCGAATGGAAATGTGGCCCGACGCGAGATTCACGATCAGGCCCGGAATGAAGAACGGAGAGATGCGACTCGGCCCGCGCTCGAGCATCTTCTGATGCATCTCTTCGATCAGCGGCAGGCCGCCGATGCCCGATCCGATGATCACGCCGAAGCGGTCGGCATCTTCCTTCGTCGTGTCGAGGCTGGCGTCATCCACCGCCATCTGCGCTGCGGCGATCGCATAGTGGATGAACGTGTCGGATTTCTTGACTTCCTTTTTCTCGATCCAGTTCTCGGGATTGAAGCCCTTCACCTCGCCCGCGATCTTGCACGCGAACGCAGTCGGATCGAATTTGGTGATGCGCCCGATGCCCGATCGTCCCTCGAGAAGCCCCTGCCATGTCGCGTCATTCCCGATGCCGAGCGGGGAAATCATGCCGATGCCGGTTATGACGACGCGGCGCTTAGTCATGGTTATGCGGGAAGGAGCAGGAGCTCGTTACGATGCTTTCGCGCGTTTTTCGATGTAGTCGACCGCGTCTTTGACTTTCCGGATCTTCTCGGCCTCGTCGTCGGAAATCTCAACGCCGAACTCCTCTTCAAAGGCCATGATCAGCTCAACCTGGTCGAGCGAATCGGCACCGAGGTCCTCGACGAAGGACGCGTCGGCGGTGACTTCGTCCGCGTCGACTCCGAGTTGTTCGACGATGATTGACTTGACCCTTTCCTCAACCGACATCGGTCTTCCTCCATCAGTCTTGTTGCGCGCTACCCGTAATGCAGGTGCGTTTTAGCACAAATCCCCACGGTCGGGCGAACCACCCTGCTAACCTTGCGCCTGGTGAAGAAGATCTTTTCCTATGAAGAGGCTGCGGCCCTCCTCCCGCAGGTGCAGGAGTTGACGAGCATTGCAGTGGAAGAAGTGGAAGCGCTTGCCAGCGACGCACCGCGTGATGCCGGCCAGCAGGTCGTCGCAAAATGGGCCGAGGCGGTCATGAAAATGGGGATCGAAGTGAAAGGTTTGTGGCTGATCGACTTCGACAACGGCAGCGGCTACTACTGCTGGCAGTACCCCGAAGAATCACTGCAGTACTTCCACGGGTATGAAGAGGGATTCGGTGGGCGCGTGAAGTTGCAGTGAGGGTTCTTGGTTCCTGGTTCCTGGTTCTTGGCAACCAGGAACCAAGAACCAGGAACCAGGAACCAGGAACCAGGAACCAGGAACTCATGCTGAAGGCCATCGGCTTCGATCTCTGGGAAACGCTGATCACCAACCCGCCCGACCTCACGCACACGCACAAAGAAGTGCGTCTCGAGCGGATGGCCAAAATCCTCGGCCGGCATCCGTCGACACTCGAGGCTCCTTATCGCCACGTTTGGGACCGCTGTCAGGACCTGTACTGGTCGCGCGACAAGGACATCCCGTGCCGCACACAGATCGATCATTTCCTCGAGGCGCTGCAGCTCGATCTCGATGAACCGGCAAAGCAATCGCTGGAGGAGGCCTACGCCTTCGCGATCGTGGATTTTCTTCCGGTGATTGTTCCCGGCGCGCTCGACGTCATTCGCGAGCTGCGGTCGCGGGGTTTTCGATTGGGATTGATCAGCAACACCGGCCGAACTCCAGGCTATGCACTCCGCGCGATCCTCGATCGGCTGGGCCTCCATTTCGACGCGATGGTGTTTTCGAACGAGCACGGCGAATGCAAACCGCAGCGATCGATTTTCGAGGTGCTTCGGCGATCGCTCGACGTCGAGTTCGAGGAGATGCTTTTCGTCGGCGACAACCTCTACGTCGACGTCCATGGCGCGCAGCACTGCGGTATGACGGCGATTCACTTCGTTCCGCAGCAGCGTGGCACCGCGGTGGCTCCGCCAGTCGACCATGACCACGTCATCGAGCCGGTGGCGACAATTCAGGACTTGCGGGATGTGTTGAGCGTGGTGGACTCGCTCAATGCGCCGACGGACTCCGCAGCCGCACGAACGCATAGAAACTGACCGGATGCTCGTCCGCTCTTCGATAAACCGTGACATTCCCGCCGACGCCGCCTAACAAATCGCGGCTCCGGAAAACATCCTTGGTGTAGCCCCCGGTCAGCGCTTTCACGCCGCGCACGATCTCGAATCGTCCCGTCACGTAATTCGAAACGTTGAACCGGCGGTTCGTTTCGGCCAGCAGGGAGTTCGCGTTGTTTCCGTGCTCGCGATTCCATCCCCAGACCAGTGTGCTCGACCATTCGCCGTCGGAATGCGCGACCGACGCCGTCGTCCGCTGAATGTCTCCCGGCTCGTCGACCTCGGGATCCTGCAGATGACCGGTCGAGACTTGCGCCGTCCAGTTCGGCGTCGGGTCCCACGTTCCGCGAATCGACCATGAGTCGATCCTGCCCTTGTCGATGTTCCAGCGGCTGTCGTCGGGCTCGCGTCCGTGAAACGCGCTGACGGCGACGCCGAACTCCTTCTGCTTCGCGCCGATCGTCACGACGCTCGATGCGATGTGCGTCGAGTCCTGGAGGTGATGCGACAGCGGCGCCTGTGGGATCTCGGCAGCCGACGCGCGGTGCGGAAATGCAACGGGGCCGAGGGCGGGGTCG
>DATBSF010000126.1:0-6558 GCA_036559905.1 Thermoanaerobaculia bacterium
CGTTGTCGACGTGCGTCATCGCCCGTCCCATCACCGCCGTCGACAGATCGGCGTACGCGCCGCCGTCGGAAAAGAGATCGACGTGCATCGCCGTGATCACACCGTCGTTCGTGAACGCGACTTTGTAATCGTTCTGGAACGGATGGCGTCCGCCGGTGACGCACATGTCGTCGTCCTTGCTGTACGCGATGCGCGCGGGCCGCTTGGTCTTGTGCGCGACCAGCGCCGCCATCGCCGCGGGATGCGTCGCCTGACATTCCGTCCCTCCGAACGCGCCGCCCATCCGCTTCGTTGTCACGACGACTTTGTTGATCGGCAATCCCAACAGATGCGCGATCACTTCCTGTACCTCGGACGGATTCTGCGTCGACGACAGCACGCTCAGCTGATCGAATTCGCCGGGATACGCGAGCGCGGCCTGCGACTCGAGATAGAACTGGTCCTGTCCGCCATTGATCCATGTACCCAGGAGGATGTGCTCGGCGTTCGCGAATGCTTTCTGGCAGTCGCCGCGAGCGATGTGCCGCGTCGGGCCGATGAACTGTTGCTTGCGCTTCGCGTCGTCGATCGTGAAGACCGGCTCGAGCTTCTCGATGTCGATCTTGATCGCCGCCTTCGCGAGTCGGATCGCTTCACGATTCTCAGCCGCGATCACGACGATCGGCTGGCCGATGAAGTTAACCGTGTCCTCCGCCAGCAGGATCTCGTCTTTGATGATCGGACCGAACAGATTGTGCGCGAGGTCGTGGTACGTGAAGAGCGCGACCACGCCCGGCACATTGCAGGCCGCTGTCGTGTCGAGCGATCGAATCCGCCCGTGTGCAACCGGCGACCAGAAGTGATCGACGATCAGCTCGTTCTTCGCGAAGGGCACGTCATCGACGTACAGCGACTCGCCGCTGACGTGGCCGGCGGCCGAATCGTGAGGAATGTTCTTTCCGACCGTGCTCACGCGCCGACCTCATACCAGAACTTGCACAGGATGTTTTCCGCGAGCTGCAGGCGGTAATCGGCTGACCCGCGAACGTCGGAGATCGGCTTGACCTCGCTGCGCGCGATCTCGCCCGCGCGCTCGAAGACATCCAGCGACGGCGATTTCCCTTTGAGGAACGCTTCGGTCTTCGGCAGTCGGATGACAGTCGGCGCGACGCCGCCGTACGCGATGCGCGCCTCTTCGATGCGGCCATTCATGCGAAGTCGGATCGCGGCAGTGAACGCCGAGATGTCGAGGTCCTTGCGCCGCGAGACTTTGTAGAGCTTGACCGTGTCGTCGACGACCGGAACGAAAACGCGCGTGATGATCTCGTCCGGCTTCAGATCGAATTGTTTGTAACCGCGATAGAAACTGTTGATCGGAACGGTGCGCGTGCCGCCGGTGCCGGTCAGCTCGAGCTGCGCGTCGGCGACGAAGAGGTACGGCAGCGTGTCGCCGATCGGCGATCCGTTCGCGATATTTCCCGCCAGCGTGCCCGCCCATTTGATCTGCGGCGAACCGAAGACGTTGAGAATGCGGTACAGCTCAGGAATGCGTTCGCGGATGAAAATCTCGAACGCGGCCAGGCTGACATTCGCGCCAACCGTGATCTGTTTTTTGTCACTGAGCTCGTTGAGCGCGGCGATCTTCCCGAGGAACAACATCGCGGGCGCTTTGAAGTGACGCTTGTTGATCCAGACGCCGACGTCGGTGCCGCCCTGCAGAATCGTGCAGCCGGGATTCTCGGATTTGAATCGAACGGCGTCTTCGATGGTCGTCGGCGCGAAGAAACTGTCGATGCGGACTGCGTCGCGCGCGTTCGGAATGTCGGGATAGACCTCGCGCATCTTCGGCATCGTCTTGCCGTCGACCGCCAGCGCCGCTTTGATGATCGGCTCGTAGCCGGTGCAGCGACAGAGGTTGCCGGTCAGTCCGTCGCGCACCTGTTGCTCCGTGACGCGATCGCATGTCTCGAACATCCCGCACATCGCGACGACGAATCCAGGCGTGCAGTAACCGCACTGCGCGCCATGATGCGCGATCATCGACTGCTGCACGGCGTTCATGCGCATTCCCTCGACCGTCACGATGCTCGCGCCATCGAGCTGGCACAGCGAGAGGATGCACGAGTTGACCGGAACAAACTCTTCGCTCTTCGATCGGCGGATGAGCACCGTGCACGCGCCGCAGTCGCCTTCTTCGCAGACGATTTTCGTACCGGTCGCGCAGGCGTCGTAGCGGAGCCAGTTCGCCAGCGTGGTGAAGATTTCGCGGCCACCGGCGCGGTGTTCGCGCCCGTTGATGGCGAAAAGGATGTGGTCGCGCATTTTCGAACTCGCTAGTTTATCGCGAGCGCTCTCTCTGTGTTCTCTGTGCCTCTGTGGTGAAGGCTTTTCACCACAGAGGCACAGAGAACACAGAGTTATCCTGAGGCCACGTGACCCGCGAAGAAACACTTCTTCTCCTGCTGCAGGCGGCGTCCATGCTGACTTTCGCTGTCATCTTTGGTCAGCTCGCGCGTTTGCTGAAGATGCCGACGGTCATCGGTGAGCTGTTTGGCGGCATTGTCCTCGGGCCGACAATCGTTGGACGCATCGCACCTGGATTCGAGCAGTGGCTCTTTCCGCCGACCGGCGTAGCGGCGATCGGGCGGGAAGCGATCGTCAAGCTCGGTCTGATTTGCTTTCTGTTCGTGGCGGGACTCGAAGTCAACCTGCGGCACATTCGGCGTCACGGAGTCGCCGTGGCGGGAACCAGTATCGGGGGCATTCTGCTCCCGTTCGGAACAGCGTGGCTCGCCGTGCAGCTCGCCCCTTCGCTGTGGAGGCAGTCGCTCCCCATCAACCACTTCGCACTTTTCCTGGGCGCGGCGCTCGCGATATCCGCCCTGCCCGTCATCGCGCGCATCATCCTCGACCTCGGATACGAGAAACTGCCGATCGCGTCGATCGTGCTGGCGTCGGCCACGATCGACGATCTGCTCGGCTGGTCGCTTTTCGCGCTCGTGCTGGCCACGTTGTCGCCGGTACACGCCGCGACGAACATCACGCTCACCGTCATTACGGTCATCGTCCTGACGATCTTCATCGCGACAGTCGGGCGAAGACTCATCGTCTCGGCGCGACAACGCATCCACGCAGGAAGCCGGATCGCGATCGCAGCAGTGGTGGTGATCCTGCTGGCAGTGCTACTGGAGTGGATCGGAGTCAACGCGGTCTTCGGCGCTTTTCTCGCGGGTGTGGCGATGGCGCGCGAGCCCGATGAGCGCGAGTCCGAGGGCCTGCGTCAGTTAGCGATCGGCGTACTCGCGCCGCTTTTCTTCGTCTCGCTCGGGCTACGCGTCGACTTCATCGCGAATTTCGACTGGTTGCTTGTCATCGTGGTCGTCGTGATCGCGTCGGCCGGCAAGATTGCCGGCGCCACACTCGGAGCGCGGCTCGGCGGATTGCCGCTACGGGAAGCGGCGGCGGTCGGTATGGCGATGAATGCGCGCGGCGCGGTCGAGATGGTGCTGGCTTCTGTCGCGCTCGAAGCAAAGCTCATCGACACGCGAATGTTCGTCGCGCTGGTCGTGATGGCGGTCGTCACGAGCGCCGTCGCCGGACCGTCGATGCGGATGATGCTGCGCGAACCTTTGCAGTGAACGACTACAGCCGAACCAAACCGCTGTACGTCTCCGGCCGCCGGTCGCGATAGAACTGCCACGTGTGCCGCACTTCTCGGATTTTGTCGAAATCCAGATCGGCGGTCACGAGCGCGTCCTTGTCGCGCGGCGCGATTGCGAGAATCTGTCCGCGCGGATCGCAGAAGTAGCTCTGCCCGTAAAACTCGCCGATGTTCCACGGCGCTTCGTAGCCGACGCGATTGATCGCGCCGATGAAATATCCGTTCGCGACCGCGTGCGCCGGCTGCTCGAGCTTCCATAGGTACTCGGACAATCCTGCGACGGTTGCCGACGGATTGAAAACGACCTCCGCGCCCGCCAGTCCGAGCTCGCGTGCGCCCTCGGGGAAATGCCGGTCGTAGCAGATGTAGACGCCGACTTTGCCGTACCTCGTGTTGAACACCGGGTATCCGAGGTTGCCGGGGCGGAAGTAGTACTTCTCCCAGAAGCCGGGAGCGGTGTGCGGAATGTGATTCTTGCGGTATTTGCCGAGGTATTCGCCGTCGGCGTCGATGACGGCGGCGGTGTTGTAGTAAACGCCCGGACCATCTTCTTCATACAGCGGTACGACGATGACCATGCTGTATTTCTTCGCGTACTCCTGCATCAGCCTCGTCGTATGGCCGTCGGGAATCGGCTCGACGGCGTCGTACCAGCGCGCATTCTGTTCGGCGCAAAAATACGGTCCCGTGAAAATCTCCTGCATGCACAGCATCTGCACGCCTTCGGCGCCTGCCTGATCGATGAATTTGACCGTGCGCTCGATCTGCGCGTCGCGGATTTTCTCGTGGCTCTCGTCGGTCTTTGCGGCCAGGGCGGTCTGAATCAGTCCGCACTTTACGATTCGGGGCATGGTGGTCTCCTATTTTTGGACGGTGAGGCGAAAGCTTACCGCAATCGCTAGAATCACACGAATATGAGAATCCTTGCGGCTCTCCTCGCTGCCACCGTGATGACCGGCGGGAGCCGGATGATCGACATCGACGGCGGCAAGTATCACGTGTGGACCGATCGCGTCGGCAAGGGACCGGTCAAGATGCTGACGCTGCACGGCGGTCCCGGTTTTCCGCACGACTACCTCGAATGTTTCGAGGATTTTCTGCCGCAGCAGGGCGTGCAGTTCTACTACTACGACCAGCTGGGCGTCGGGAACTCCGATCAGTCCGATGACGACACGCTGTGGACCGTCGATCGCTACCGCGAAGAAGTCGAACAGGTCCGCAAAGGCCTCGGCCTCGACAAGTTCTATCTGTACGGCCACTCGTGGGGAGGCATGCTGGGGATCGAGTACGCGCTCGCGCATCAGGATCACCTGAAGGCGCTGATCATCTCCGACATGACGGCCGGCATCCCGGCATACGAAGCGTACGCTCAGAAACTGCTGGCGGAGCTGTCCGAGGATGACCGAAACACGCTCGCGAAGTACGCGGCCGCCGGCAACTACGAGGCGCCCGAGTACCAGACCATCATGATGGGAAAGGTCTACGCCGCGCATCTCATCCGGCTCGATCCCTGGCCGGAACCCGTTGCTCGCGCGTTCAAGAAATTCAACGGAAAGATCTACAACACGATGCAGGGGCCGAACGAGTTCGTGATCACCGGCAACTTCAAGAATTGGGACCGCTGGGCGGACCTGCCGAGAATCAAAGTGCCGACGCTGATCATCGCGGGCGAAAAAGGGACGATGAATCCGGACGATATCCGGCGGATGGGCAAGCTCATTCCGCGCTCACGCGTGGTGCTCACCAAGGGAAGCCATCTCGAGATGTACGACGATCAGCAGACATACTTTCGCGAGCTGGTGAAGTTCATCAAGGATGTGGAGGCCGGGAAGCTTTAGCCGGCCGACATCGCGCACGGTTTGAAAACCGACCAGTCGAACGCTTCGAGGTACTCCTCGTCGGGCGGAAACGTCGTTTTGAATGTGAATGCGAACTGCGACGGGCCGTGCGCCTCGAGATGCGCGAGGCGCTTTTTCGCTTCGTCGATGCCGGGGATGTAACCGGCAGGAACCCACCACAGCCCTAGGAATGCACCGTCGAAGTGCTCGAACCAGTCGCGGCGCTGGCGGAGAAGCTCCGCGTGCGCCGTCTTGTACACATAGGCGCGCAGCGATTCGATCGATTCCCAGATCGAGAAGTTGAAGAGAATCCGATCGTCATCGTACGGCCGCAGGTAGGTCGCATTGCCGGCGTCGGTCTGCAATCGCCACACGAATCCGGGGCTGCCGTCCGCGAGCGCGTTGATCTCGTCGAGCCGCGCGACGAAGCCGGCCATGATCGGATCGTCGAGCGGGGCTTTCATGCGTGCGATGTTGACCTGGGCTATGTGGTAGCGCGACATTGTCTTCAAGGCTCCGGTTGTTGAACGAGCGAAGGGACGTGTGTATGCGCGGATATGTTTGCGACGTAAGCAAGGTCTGCGAATGGTCGCGTTTCGAAGATATCATCTGAATACGCGGCTTTGATCCTGCGAGACATTGTTTCAACGTCCCTGTAGATCTGCATCAGGTTTTGGAGCGTCGGTTGGTGTTCTTCACGGGCCAGCGCGTTCATGAGCGCTCGCAACACGCTTCGCGGTGACCTGTCGTGGATGCGAGCGTTGATGCCTCCGAGATCGCTGAGCGCTTTCCCGAGGCGATACCTCATGGTGTCGAAAACGAACCACTGATGGTCAGCGTCCTTACATTTTGTGTATGCGATTGCAAGGCCGAGCTCAAATGCCATGTTCAGGCGTGGAGTTCGCGGCGGAGTACGGTCTAGCGACATCCACGACAAGTCGTGAAATGAGTATTGCGCGCTCGAGATGAGATTGAAGATGCGCTCCAATTGGTAATGGCTCGACGGATCGCGGACCGCGGCGGTTGGAACAAGACCGTAGCCCGCGATGCCCGCAATGAACGCCAGGTAGACCTTCTCGT
>DATBSF010000127.1:0-4873 GCA_036559905.1 Thermoanaerobaculia bacterium
GGCGCCTCCGGTCACGCCGCCGCGCGTGCCGACCGAGATCCGCACCGACGAGATCCACTTCGAGATCGGATCGGCGCGCCTCACCAACATCGCCAAGGCCATCCTCGACGATGTGGCGCTGCGCATGAAGCAGGAGCCGACTTCGACGGCCGTCGTCATCGGCTACACCGACAATCGCGAATCGACCGGTCCGAACGCCGATCTCGACGTTCGCCGGGCGCAGGCAGTCAAGGATTACCTCGTCAGCCGTCACGGAATCGATCCGTCGCGCATCACCATCGAAGGTCGCGACGCACGCGAGCCGGTCGGCGACAACAACACGGCGGAAGGGCGACTCAAGAATCGCCGGGTAGTCATCCGCCTCTTACTCCCGTAAACAACTCCGCAATCGGAGTGCGAGAGGGCAGCCGCGAGGCTGCCCTTTCATTTGGCGGCAGATGCTGACACCGAAACAAAAGCAGTTCCTCAAAGGTCTGGCCCATCCGCTTTCTCCGGTCGTCCGGATCGGCAAGGCCGGACTGACGCCGGCGGTCATCAACGAAGCGAAGAATTCGCTGGAGGCACACGAGCTGATCAAAGTGCGCATCGATGCGGACGACGCCGCGACGCGCACGTCGATCGCCGAGGGGCTGGCGCGAGCCGCGGATGCATCGATCGCCGCGACGATCGGAAAGCTGGCGGTTCTCTACCGGGCGCGAGCGGAAAAACCGAAGATCGTCCTGCCCAGGTAGCGCCTGGTCGCGTTCATCGCATGTTCATGTTCCCCGGCGCAACATGTGCGCGCTCTCAAAAACCACGGAGGTTGAAAATGAAATCACGCCTTGCAGTTTTCGGATTGGCCGTCGCGCTGTCCTGCCCAATCATTTCCACGGCGGCCGAAACCCAGGCGCAGCTCAGGAAAGAAGCGAAGATCTCAATGAAGAAAGCGCGCGGTATCGCGCTGAAGAAAGCGCCCGGAAAGATTTCCAGCGCAGAGCTCGAGCGCGAAAAGGGGAAGCTGATCTACTCGTTCGACATCAAGCAGAGCGGGCAGACCGGGATTACCGAAGTTGCCGTCGACGCAATCACCGGTGCGGTGGTCGATGTGCACCACGAGACGCCCGCGGCGGAAGCGGCAGAGAAAGCACAGGAGAAGAAGGAAAAGCGCCGACCAAGCACTGATCGATTCGATTAGTTCTGCAGGCGAGGGGCCGCTGCTGTTTGCGCGCGGGGCGCACCTGCTGACGCTGCAGCGGCGCCGCCCGTTTGCGGCGCGCGCTGCGCAACCGACACCGGATCGATCGGCGGGCAGAAGGCCGGATCGCCGAAAATATCGGGCAGACGGAATGTCCAGCTGGCCTCGACTCTTCGTCCCGATTTCCGCTCGGTCGCCCACACCAGCGCGCGCTGCAGCGTCCCCTGCAGACCTTCATTGAGCATGAGAGAGATCAGGCCGGACTTCGAATCGTAGGAGTACGGAATGGTTCCGGCCATCGAGAGCAGCGCGATGCCGACCGATTTCGGCTCGAGGGTCTCATAGTTCGGGATGCGCGCCGAGATGATCATCTGCCCCGGATCGAGAAGCTGTCCGGGGAGCGGCGTCACGTCCTGGAGCGGAAGCGGACGGGCGCCGAGGTAGTGGCGGAACGTGGCAAAGTCCATGCGCTTCTCGATGACGACGCGTTTGAAGCGATACGGATTTGCTCCTCGGCTGACGCGGCCGTAGTCGCAGGTGAGCGCCGCGTCATAGCCTGCCTTGGCGACGCTGGTGGTCAGGTAGTGATCGTAATCGCCATATGGATAGGCGAGGAAGCGAACCTTACGGCCGGTCTCCTTCTCGAGAATCCGGCGGCTCTCAACCAGCTCGTTCTGGAGCCAATCGGCGTACTGCTTCGCATCGAAGGTCGCGTGGCGCCGCTTGGTCAGAAACGGATGCGAGAGTGAGTGGCTCTCGATATCCGCCCCCGCGTCGGCCATCTCCTTGATCTGTCTCCACGTCAGCGCGTACGGCGTCATTCCGATGATCTTCGGATAGATGAAGAGCGTGAACGGGAAATGCCGCTTCTTCAGCTCCGGAAACGCCTCGGTGTACGTGCTTCGCCAGCCGTCGTCGATCGTGATCGCGACTGCGTTCTTGGGAAGGGAGGCGCGTTTTCCGGTCGAATACTCGTAGATGTCGCGAAGAGGCACGACCGTGTAGCCGGTCATGTCGAGATAGCGCATCTGCTGGCGGAAGGCCTCGCGGCTGATCTCCATCCGTGGATCGGCGGGAAACTCGACGATGTGATAGCAGAGGATCGTGGCGCCGGACGCATCGAGCTCTGGAAACGGCTTGGCCGCCAGGAGCGGCGCTGCCGTCATGAGCGACGCGGCAATCATTGCCCGGAACCCCTTCGATGTCATGGTTATCCCCGCCGTGATCAGAAAACGACGCCGTGCAATGTAGATGCCTCGTCTTGTGCGCCGAATTTTATCAGTTCGCGGGGCAGGAATCGATGCCATGCGTTTGACCGTTGCTAGGGCCTAAGTTACTCTCTCGCACCCACCCGGAGGTCCTTTCGAGTATGCGCCGCGAACATCGCAGAGAACTGAAGCACGACAAGTTTGTCGACGAGATGGGCAGCCTCTCGTCGAGAGCCAGTGAGAACCGGCGATTCCTCCTCCTCATCACGGTGGGCGTGGTCGCCGCGGCACTCCTCGCGTACGGCATCTACTTCTACCGCAACAACCGCGAGCAGCAGGCGCAGGAGGCGCTCGCCACTGCCATCGACACGATCGATTCGCCGCTCTTGAACGCGCCCGGATCGCAGCAGCCGCAGCAGCCCGGCGCGAAATACAAGACCGAAGCGGAGCGCAACGCCGCCGCCGAAAAACAATTCAAGGATCTGGAATCGAAGTACAGCGGAACGGACGCCGCTGATGTCGGAAATCTCTACGTCGCCCGGCTCGATGCCGGACGCGGCGACGTCGCCGGCGCGCGCAAGCTCCTCAACGCCTTCATCGAAGAGCATCCGAAACACGTGCTGGTTGGATCGGCGCGTTTCAGCCTCTATCAGATTCGGATCGAGAGTGGCGAAGCGGCTCAGGTCGCCAGCGAGCTGCAGAATGAGGTCAACAAGAGCGATCCGGTGCTTCCCACCGACTCGCTGCTCGTTCTGCTGGCGCACGCCTGGGACGTTCAGGGGAACGCGCAGAAGTCGAAGGAAGCCTATCGCCGGATCACGACGGAGTTCCCCGACTCGCCGTACGCGCTGGAAGCGCAGCGTCGCATGGGACCCGCGTAGCGTAGGCGTTGCTGCACGCGCTGGCGGTCTTTGCCTTCGTCCTCTGGCTGCTGGCCTTCATCCAAACTCTCGTCAACCTTCGCGTCATGCCGCGGCTCAATGCCGATCTGAGCCCGCGCAATACGCCGCTGGTTTCGATTGTCATTCCGGCGCGCGATGAGGCGCACATCATCGAACGTACAGCGCGCGCTTTTCTCGCGCAGGATTACGCGAACATCGAGGTGATCGTCGTCAACGATCGATCGAAGGACGCGACCGCTGACATCCTCCGGGGCATCGGCGATCCTCGCCTGAGTGTCATCGACGGTGTGGAACCAGCTCCCGGATGGCTCGGCAAGACATGGGCGCTCCAGCAGGGGAGCGCGCGAGCGCGCGGCGAGCTCCTGCTGTTCGTCGATGCCGATCTGATCTACGCGCCGTCGGCCATTCGCGGCGCGGTCGCCGAGCTCGAGAACAGCGGCGCCGCGATGCTGACACTCCTGCCCCATTTCGAGATGAAGACTTTCGGCGAACAGGTCGGCATGCCGATGCTGGCTTTTTTCGTCTTCTCCGGAATGCCACTCTGGTACTCCAATCGATCGAAAGCGGTGCGGCTCGCCCTGGGCGGCGGCTCAGGAAATCTGATTCGGCACGACGCCTTCAAATCGATCGGGGGATTTCAGGCGCTCCAGGGCGCCGTCGTCGACGACGTGGGCCTCGCGCGACTCGCGCGCCAGCATGGCTACGCGACTCGCGCGGTGCGCGCGGAGAACTTCCTGAGCGTCAGGATGTACGACGGCGCGCGCGCAGTTGTCGACGGCTTTACCAAAAACTCTTTTCCGATCATGAACCGCAGCTACCTGATGGCGGGGTTCGCGATCGCGTTGACCGTGATTCTTCATCTGTTCCCGTACGGTTTCGCTTTGACCGGTGACTGGGCTGCGATCGGGTGCGTTGTACTCATCACGATGACGCGCATCGTGATTTTCCGTTCATTTCACTACCGCCTCGCCAACGCCCTCTTTCTGCACCCGCTGATGGTGACTCTGTGGGCCTGGATCATGCTTCGATCGGTATGGATCACCGGCATTCGGAACCAGATCCGATGGCGCGGAAGAACGTACGACGCTACAGAGACTCATTTCGGCGCGCACCGGTGATATAAGGGCGCCATGGCTACGAAACCAAAACCTTTTCTCACCGACATCAAGGAAATCCGCCGGCGCGCGCGCAAGCACATCGAATCGGGCGCGGTCACCGATGGATACCAGGCCGACCGCGAGACGGTGATCAAGCTCCTCAACGAGGCGCTGGCCACTGAGATCGTCTGCGTTCTGCGCTACAAGCGCCATTACTTCATGGCGCAGGGCATCCACTCCGATCCGATCGCGCAAGAGTTTCTGCAGCACGCGAACGACGAGCAGGGACACGCCGATCAGATCGCGGCCCGCATCATCCAGCTCGGCGGCGCGCCGAATTTCAGTCCCGAGGGCCTCCTCGGGCGATCGCACTCGGAGTACGTCGAAGGCGACACGCTCGTCGACATGATCCGGGAAGATCTCATCGCGGAGCGCGTTGCGATCGACAGTTACACCGACATGATCCGGTACGTTGCGGAGAAGGACATCACC
>DATBSF010000128.1:0-28948 GCA_036559905.1 Thermoanaerobaculia bacterium
TCGGCACCGACCGGCAGCGGCCGCGCTCGCATCATCAATGCCGTTCCAAGGCCGACGTAGGCCTGGGCACGCCATTTCGGATCGGCGCCGCGCACCTGCTCCACCAGCTCGATCCCGCGACGCAGATGCGTGATCGCGCGATCGGGCGCCGTCATCTCGAGAGTCTGCCCGAGGGTGTATTCGGCGAGCGCGTTAGGCGGGGTAACGGCGATCGTGTGCTCGAAAAGCAACACGCTGTTTTTCCAGTAACCGACCTGGCGGAATGCGATCGCTGCGAACGCGATGGTCGCGATCGTTCCGAGCGCGATCAGCGCGCGCTTGGGGATCGCCCAAATCACCATGATCGATAATCCGATGAACGAGAAATACGTGTAGCGGTCCGCGATCGCCTGAATGCCGATCTGCACGATGCCGATGACCGGCACGAGCGTTCCAAGAAACCAGAACCAACCTGTGAAGAGATACGGAACCGCGTTGCGGTAATAGAACGCCGCGATCGAGATCGCGAGCAGGAGAATCACGGCGCCGATCGCGACGGCGTTGGGGATCGGAACCATCGGATAGACGACCGCGAGGTTGATCGGGGCGAAGAATTTTCCGATGTAGCGGATATACGCGACCGCAGCGTTGCTGAGACGGAGCGCGAGCGGAACATTCTCCACACTCTGCATCGCAGTGAGATTGCGCTGGCCGATGACGGCCATGATCGCTCCGAGAATTGTTAGACCGAACAGCGGGAGCTTCTCGATCACCAGCGCGCGAATTCCGCGGCGTGCCAGCGGCCAGAAATCGAGGAGCAGGAGCACGAACGGAAGCGTGATGTACATCTGCTTCGCCATGAGGCTGAGCGCCATCGCGACGAAGACGCGCCAGCGTCGCGCGGGAGCGGATGCGTAGAAGAAGATCGCGAGCATCGCGAAAAATGTGCTGAGCGTGTCCTTGCGCTCCGACACCCACGCGACCGATTCGACGTGCGCCGGATGAATCGCGAAGATCGCCGCCGCGAACGCACTCGGCCAGGTGGCGAGCGTCATCCGCTGCAACGCGAGAAACAGCAAACACGTGCTGGCAAGATGCAGCAGCACGCTGGTCAGCACGTGCATCCCGGCCTGCGCGTGCCACAGATCGACATCGAGCATGTGCGACAACCACGTGATCGGATACCAGCCGATCGACGCCGATCCGATCGCCCATCCGATCGATTCACCCGTCAGTCCGCGCGACACATGCGGGTTTTCGGTGACGAACTGGCCGTCGTCGTAGTTGAGAAACGAGTGCGTCGTGACCTGCGCGTAGACGACGAGCGTGAGGAGGCCGAGGAAAAGGAGGATGACGCCATTCGGGACTTCGGCAACGACCTTTCGCGACTTGCGCGGCATGCAGCGCGCTAGTCTAATCGCCTCACGTGAAATGGATTGATTACTGCGTCGTCGTGGTGCTGGTCTTGCTCGGCTCTGTGCTCTCTGTGATCTCTGTGGTGAAGGCTTTTCACCACAGAGAGCACAGAGGACACAGAGTTTGGCCGCTTTTTCTCGCGATATTTATCGCAATGCTTTTCGTGCACGACCATCCCTTCGTGGTGATGGATCCGTTTCACGAAGGTGAGCACCTGACGCCGGCGTTTTTGTATCGATCGGGCGAGCGGCCGTACAAAGACGTCTTCGTCCTGCACGGCCTCGCCTACGACGGCGGCCTCGACGCCCTCGTCCTCGGCAACCCGGCTTCGCCGCTGCGCACGCGCCGCCTCGAGACGATTCTCGACGCCGCAACACTCGCGCTGATCGCGCTGATCGCCGCGGAGATTTGTTCGACGTCAGGCGGCGCGACGGCAGCCGCGATCATCGCTCTCTGCGCAATTGGCGCGGGACTCGTCCCGATATTTCCCTACTACCGTCTCGCCCCGATCTACCTCGCAGTCCTCGGCATCCTCCGCTACGTGCGCACGGGCCGCGGACTCTTTCTCGCCTTCGCCGCTTCCACGCTCGGCCTGCTGTGGAGCCTCGACACCGGCATGTACGCGCTGGCGGCGACCGCGATCTGCACCGCGATCCTGCGTCCGCCGCTGAAGCGCGTCGCGATTTCGGGGGCGATCGCAATCGCGTTGCCGATCGTGATCCTTCTCGCGCTGCGCGCCGATCTGTGGCGGTTCGCGATCGACTCGTTCGTGATCATTCCGCGATGGATCGACAGAATCTGGTCGCTGCCGGCGCGAAGAACGATCGATTGGGAATCGGCGCGCTACTACCTCCCGCCGGTTTTTTTCGGATGGCTGCTGGCGATATCGATTCGACGCCGCGACATGCGCGGCATCGTCGTGGCGATCTTTTCGATCATCGCGTTTCGCAGCGCCGCTGGCCGTTGTAGCTGGAGCCACACCCGCTACGGCACTCCGCTCCTCGGCCTTGCCATCGTCGCGTTTGTTCTCGAGCCGCTGATCGCGAAAAAACGATGGATCGCTGCGCTCGCTGCCGCGATTCCGGTCATCGTGCTGGTGGAATTGATTCCAAACACGATCTCGGCTGCGAAGTTCATTGCCGACTGGAAGGCGCGTCAGAGTCACGCCGGACTCGTGCCCTATCCGGTTCCGACGGGCCGCCACATCTACACGACGCCCGATGACGCGCGCGATCTCGCGGCGCTCAACGCGTTCGTCATCGCGAACTCTGCGCCTGACGCGACGATCCTCGACATCGCGAACGAGCGGGCGTTGTACTACCTGCTGCAGCGGCGTCCGCCGATGCGTTGCTTCGACGTCCCGTTTCTTGCGGTGCCGTCGCTGGCGCGCGAGGCGTTGCAGCAGCTGCAGCGAAATCCGCCGGCGGTCGTGATCGTGGAGGGCTTGCCGGTCATTGCCAATTTCGACGGGAAGACGAATCGCGAGCGCGCTCCGTGGCTCTTTGCATGGGTCGACAAGAACTATCCGCGACGAACGCGGATCGGACGCTTCGTCGTGGCTACGGGTGGACCGCCCGCAGTCGGGCGCTGACGCGGAACCACGATGCCGTCGGTTCATGCATCAGGAAATCGAAGAGGAGGCGCGCCCCTTTATCGGCGCCCTTCGCGGAAACATGCTCTCCGTCGGCTTCGAAATCATCGCGTTGCCACGTGAGGCCGTCGGATCGCGGCATCGTTCCGTCGGCCCACAGGTACGGTCCCCATGCGAGCCACGGAACTGATCCTCTTTCGTAATTGACGTCGCCGATGCGCGTGTCCCACAGCGATCCGACTCGCATAGTCGTGATCTGCCCCATGATCACCCAGCGATTCGAGAGCGCGGTCTCGTAGGCGAACGGCTCCGGGTTCCAGGATGTGGTCGCGTATCCGCCGTAGATGCGGCTCGACAAATACGCGATCTGCAGATTCGGATATCGCGCTTTCAGCTCGCGCAGCGCCGCGGCGATCGCGCCCTTCAGCCGATAGGCATCCGAGTCCTGCGGCGGCAGCGAGCGGCTCGGAGAGTTCGTCACCATCTGCACCCACGCGACCTGCACCTGGTTTTCGTGGAGTCCCGCGGGCGTGAGGATCGAATCGCGAATGCGATTGAAATTCGCGGTGCTCATCGGCGCGATCCATTGCTGGCTGTCGGCGCCTTCGCGCGCGCCGTTGACGAACACGACCTGCCGGTCGACGCGCGGATCGGAGCGTGTCATCGCGGTGAAAACATCGAAAATGCGCTCGGTCTCGCCGAATCCGATCGACAGGAAGACGATCTTGCCGTCGCGCGGCGCGATGAGCGCCGCCCGCCGCAGTCCGGCCGCCAGATGATCGGACGGCACAGTGTTGCTACCATCCTCGTACAGCCCGCCGAGATAACCGTAGGCGTATTCGGATGGTCCCAGGTCGGTGAGGGGGACGAGAGTGATGGCGAGGGAGATGATGATCGCCGGCAGCACGCCGACTACGCCGTCAAGAACGGTGCCACTCGTGGCGCTCCTTGTCTACGCGGCGCTGGTGATCACCCTCGAGATGCATCACGAGCCGTGGCGCGACGAGGCCGATCCGTGGCTCCTCGCACGCGATGCGGACGTGGTCACGTTTTTCCACCGCATGGGACTCGCGGGGACGCCGGGCCTGTGGCACACGCTGCTCGTTCCGCTCGCGCGAACCGGATTGCCGTACGGCTCGCAGGCGGTCCTGCACATCATCATCGCGATCTGCACCGCCGCGATCGTCCTGTGGAAGGCGCCCTTTCCGATATGGCTCAGAATCGCTATTATTTTTTGCTACTATTTATCATATGAATATTCCGTCGTCGTCCGCAGCTACGCGCTCGGCATCCTGTTTCTTTTCAGCGTCGCGGCGCTTTATCCGAGGCGATTTGAGAAGCCTGTCATCTTCGGACTGCTGGTCGCGCTCCTGGCGAACTGCAACACGCATAGCCTGATCATCGCGGCGATGATCGGCGCGGGCTACGCGATCGAAGGCATTCTTCTTCGGCAGCGATGGATCGTTGGCGCCGCGGTGATGTTGATCGGCGGTCTCGCGGCCGCTGTGCAGGTTTATCCGCGGCCCGATTCGATCGCGCGCACGAGCGTCATGCTCTTCACGCCGCAGGCGGTGCCGCTCGCGACGAGCGCGGCTTTTTTTCCGAGCTTTCCCTTCGCAGGGAGTGCGATCGCGGGAGGCGTCGTCATCGCGATCGTCGCCTTCGCGCTCAGAAAAGATCGCGTTCCGCTGCTGGTTTTATGCGGCACGTACGCCGGCCTCGCGTTCCTCTACACCTATAAATGGATCGGAGGCTTCCGGCACACCGGCTTCGTCCTGCTGGTCCTGCTCTACGCGCTCTGGACATCGACGACGAACGATCGCAGCCGGCTTCTCGCGCAATTCGTTCTGTTCGTGACCCTGATCGTCTCCATCGTCGCGACGTTTCGCGTCTCGCAATTGGAATTGAAGTACGCCTTCTCGGGCGCGGAGGAGATGGCCGGATTCATTCGACAAGCGCGACTGGAAGCGCTTCCGATCGCGGCGCATAGCGAGACGACCGCCTCCGCGGTCTGCCCATGGATCCGGCATCCATTCTGGTACGCCGGCAGCCGGCGTCTCGGAACGTTCACGATGTGGGATCAGCAATTCGAGCGCGGCCTGGAAGTACCGTATCCCGATGCGGTCGCGAATGCGAAACGGCACTTCGCGGGAACGGACTACCTGCTGCTGCTGAATGTCGAGATGCCGGACCCCGCGTCGAACGGATTCGCGCTCCTGCACCAGACCGGTGTTCCGGTATTCGCGCATCAGGATGAGCGTTTCTGGCTGTATCGGCCACTACACTAAGGCGATGATTCAGCGATGGAAGCGGACGTTCTACGAGCGGATCGCCGGCGAAATCTCCGCGATGACGCGTTACTACGACGCCGTCGTCCAGTTCGATCCACCGCCATCGGATACCGGATATCTGCTCGAGTGCATCGACGCGCCGCAGAAGACGACTGCCAAATATGCGATCGATGTGCGCAACGAGCGCGAGCGGCGCACGGCCGTTCTGCTCAACGGCAATCTGAATCGCGAGCTGAACATCCAGGATCTGCTGATGCGGATTCGCGCCGGCATGGCGCGCACATCGCGCGTGGTGGTAGTCAGCTACAACCCGTACCTCGCGCTTCTCTATCGGCTGACGACGTGGCTCGGCCTGCGTCAGGCAGAGCCGAACATGACATTCGTGACGCTGACCGATCTGCGCAATCTCGCGCGGCTGTCCGGACTCGAGATCGTTCGCGTGCGTCCCTGCGTGGCTTTTCCGTGGCGGATGCTCGGCATCGGCTCGGCGATCAACGCGCTGCTGTCGATACTCCCGTTCTTCCGCTGGCGCGCGCTGGTGCACGTGATTACGTTGCGGCCGTTGGAAGTCGACGGCGAACGTCCTTCGCTGTCGGTGGTGATTCCGGCGCGCAACGAGCGCGGCAACATTGAGGAAGCGCTGCGGCGCATGCCCGATCTGCGCACGCAGATCGAGATCATCTTCGTTGAGGGCGGTTCGAGCGACGGGACGTGGGAGGAGATCCAGCGCATCGCCGATCTGTGGCGCGACCGGTTCGCGATCAAGACTCTGCAGCAGACGGGGAGAGGCAAGAACGACGCGGTGCGGATGGGATTCTCGCAGGCGACCGGCGATCTGCTGACGATCCTCGATGCCGACTTGTCCATGCCTCCCGAGCTGCTCGTTCAGTTTTATGAAGCATGGGTGCGTGGCCTCGCAGATTTCATCAACGGCAGCCGTCTCGTCTATCCGATGGAAGGCAACGCGATGCGCTTCCTCAATCGCCTCGGCAACGTCTTCTTCGCGAAGGCGCTCAGCTACGTCCTCGACACCGCGATCGGCGACTCGCTATGCGGCACGAAGCTTTTCGCGCGGCACGATTACGCTCGCATGACCGCCTGGCGCCGCGACTTCGGCGAATTCGATCCGTTCGGCGACTTCGAGCTGCTTTTCCCGGCAGCGGTTCTGTCGTTTGGTGTGATCGACGTGCCGGTGCGCTATCGCGCGCGATCGTACGGATCGACGAACATCAACCGTTTTCGCGACGGCTCCGTCCTCCTGAAGATGACGCTCCTCGGATGGTGGCGGATCAAGAGCGCCGCCAGATCACGTCGGCATAGCCGCGGCGATCCGTCGCGTCCGTGACCTTCGCGATGCGCTCCAGTTTTCCGTCAGCGCCAATGCGGTGCGGCGAGAACTCGCGGAGCGGCGTTTCAATGTCCGCAATCGTGTAGCCGAACGAGCGCAAAGACGGCGCATCGACCTCGGTGCTGATCGTGACATCCGATTGCAGCAATTTGTGCATGCCGGCGAGCACTGCCGGCTCGTAGCCCTGGACATCGATCTTCACGAATCGGATGGGTCCCTGAAATTCGTCGAGTGAGACGAGCGGAGTCGTGGACCCCGATGGATCGACCTGATGATCGCCGTGATGCTCGGGATTGATGCGCAGTCCTATCGAGCCCGATTTCGCGCCGGCGGCAGCCCGACGCGCGACGACGCGATCGGCGACGCGATAGCGCTGCAGATTGCGCTCGAGCCGCGCAAAGTTCTCCAGCTCCGGCTCGAGCGCGAAGACCTTGAAGCCTTCGTCGATTGCGCGCGCGAACAGGACGGCCGTGTATCCGATGTTCGCGCCGACGTCGATGACATGTCCGCCGCGAAAGAGCTCCGGATGTGCCTGGATCAACGCCGCGTGCGGATCCTCGAATCGTTTGTAGGCGAAGTAAGCGCGGCTGAACATCGCGTCGCCGATCCGCGTGTTCAGGAAGCCCGTTCGATGGGCGAGGGCGTACGCGCGAAGGACAAGCATCGACCGTGCGATGATACGGCCCGCTGATGAAGATCCTGATTCTCAACGAACACGAAGTCACGCAGATGTTGACGATGCCCGAATGCATCCGCGTGATGGAGGAGGCCCTCGCCGATCTCGCTCGCGGCAAGGTCACCAATCCGCTGCGCAACGTGATCCGGGCTGAGGGCGCGACCGGATTTCTGGGTCTCATGCCGTCGTATCGCGGCGACTACGGCCTGAAAGAGGTCTGCGTCTTTCCGGGCAATCCGGCTCGAGGCCTCGATACCCATCTGGGTGCCGTGCTCCTGCACAGCGGCGAAACGGGCGAGCTCAAGGCGGTGATCAACGCCTCTGCCATCACCGCGATCCGGACTGCGGCGGTCTCAGCAGTCGCCACCAAACTTCTCGCCCGTGAAGACGCAAAAGTGCTGGCCATCCTTGGCGCCGGCGTCCAGGCGAAAAGTCACCTGGAGGCGATCCCCGTCGTGAGAGACATCAAAGAGGTGCGGATTTTCTCGAGATCGCCCGAAAAGGCAAAAAAGCTGACCGGCAACCGGCAACCGGCCACCTCGGCCGAAGAGGCCGTCCGAGGCGCAGACATCATCGTGACGGCCACAAGTGCCAAGGAGCCAATCATTAAGCGCGAATGGATCAAGCCTGGCGCCTACATCAATGCGGTCGGTTCGAGCATCAAGACGACGCGCGAGCTCGATTCGGAGACGGTAAAGGCCGCGTCCCTGTTCGTCGATCGCCGGGAGTCGACTTTGAACGAGTCTGGCGACTACCTCATGTCCGGCGTTGGGCCCGATCACATCCGTGCTGAGCTCGGCGAGATCCTGATCGGCAAGGCCAAGGGCCGGACTTCGAAGGACGAGATCACATTGTTCAAATCGCTGGGTCTTGCGATCGAAGATTTGGCCTCCGCCCAGTTCCTTTTCGGGGAGGCCAAACGCCTCGGAACCGGTACATGGGTCGAGTTTTAGCGGAATAAGGGGTGTCCTGAAGGCGTTGAGTCGGTTCCGGACTTGACAGGTCGGAAATCCGCGGTTACAGTGCGCGGGTTTGCCTCCACAGGCAGTCATTTTTCGCTGTACGTGTCTCCCAACAAAGGATTTTTCGACGAATGCCAACGATCAGCCAACTCGTGAGCCAGGGCCGCGAAAAGGTCCGCTACAAGACCAAGTCGCCGGCGCTGCAATCGAGCCCGCAGAAGCGCGGCGTCTGCACGCGCGTCTACACTTCCACGCCGAAGAAACCGAATTCGGCGCTCCGTAAAGTCGCGCGCGTCCGTTTGACCAACGGCGTCGAGGTCACGACCTACATCCCGGGCGTCGGCCACAACCTCCAGGAACACTCGATTGTTCTGATTCGTGGAGGACGTGTGAAGGACCTCCCCGGCGTTCGCTATCACGTCATCCGCGGCACGCTCGACACGGTCGGCGTCGCCAAACGGATGCAGGGCCGCAGCAAATACGGCGCGAAGCGGCCAAAGAAGGGTTAACTCCGATGCCACGCAGACGCGAAGTTCCGAAACGCGAGATCCTGCCGGATCCGGTTTACAACAGCCAGCTGGTGACCAAGTTCATCAACTCGCTGATGCTTCAGGGAAAGAAATCGGTCGCCGAGGGCGTGTTCTACGGCGCACTGAAGAAGGTTGAGGATCGTGCCAAGGACGACCCGATCAAGCTGTTCAAGAAGGCCGTCGACAACGTCAAGCCGGCGCTCGAAGTGAAGAGCCGGCGCGTCGGCGGATCGAACTATCAGGTCCCGGTGGAAGTGCGGCCAGCCCGCCGAACCGCCCTGGCGATCCGATGGCTGATCAGCTACGCGAACGATCGCGGCGAGAAGACGATGCAGGACAAGCTCGCCGGCGAGATCATGGATGCCGCCAACAACCGCGGCAACGCGATCAAAAAGAAGGAAGATACGCACAAGATGGCGGAAGCGAATAAGGCTTTTGCGGATTATCGGTGGTAGGTAGTAGTTAAGATGTTAGGATGTTAGGAAGTTAGGACGAAAAAGAAATTGGGCGGTTGGGTCATCCCAACGTCCCAACATCCTAACTTCCCAACTGCAAGGTTTTCCCCTAGCTCCGTCTCGACCGGATAACACAGAAAAGCGGTGGTTCTGCGGTTCCGGACCGAGCAACGGGAAACAAAAATTGATCGATTGGGTGTATCGGCGCCACGTGTGCGCCGATTGTGAGTTTCTGAGAAAAAAGACATGGCACGGCAAGTACCTCTCGAGAAGACGCGAAACATCGGCATCATGGCGCACATCGATGCCGGCAAGACGACCACGACCGAGCGCATCCTCTATTACACGGGGATCACGCACAAGATCGGCGAGGTACACGAGGGGACTGCCACGATGGACTGGATGGTCCAGGAGCAGGAGCGCGGCATCACCATCACCTCGGCTGCCACGACTGCGTTCTGGGCCGATTGCCGCATCAACATCATCGACACGCCCGGCCACGTCGACTTCACGGTAGAAGTCGAGCGTTCGCTGCGCGTTCTCGACGGCGCCGTCGGCGTTTTCTGCGCGGTCGGCGGAGTCGAGCCGCAATCGGAGACGGTGTGGCGCCAGGCTGACAAGTACGGCGTCCCGCGCATCGCGTTCGTCAACAAGATGGACCGCGTCGGCGCGAACTTCATGGCCGTCGTCAACCAGATCAAACAGAAGCTCGGCAAGAACGCCGTTCCTCTGCAGCTTCCGATCGGCGCCGAAGACCAGTTCAAAGGCGTCATCGACCTCGTGCAGATGAAAGCGCTCGTCTTCAAAGACGAGAACCTGGGCGCGAAGTACGAAGTGACCGACATTCCGGCCGATCAGAAAGCCGACGCCGAGCACTATCGCGAGAAGCTGGTCGAGTCGATCGCCGAACAGCACGACGAGCTGCTCGAGAAGTATCTTGCCGGCGAGACGCTCAGCATTCCGGAGCTGAAGGCCGCGCTGCGCGAAGCAACGATCGCGCAGAAGATCACGCCCGTGATGTGCGGATCAGCGTTCAAGAACAAAGGCGTGCAGCCGCTGCTCGACGCAGTCGTCGACTATCTGCCGTCGCCGGTCGACATTCCGCCGGTGAAGGGCATCAACCCGGACGACGAGTCGCTCATCGAGCGTGCGGCCGATGACAAAGCGCCATTTTCCGCGCTGATTTTCAAGATCATGACTGATCCGTTCGTTGGTCAGTTGGCGTTCTTCCGCGTTTACTCCGGGCACATCGATTCAGGCACCGCGGTTCTCAACACCACCAAAGGCAACACCGAGCGCATCGGCCGCCTCCTGAAGATGCACGCCAACAAGCGTGAAGAGATCAAGGAAGTGTGGGCGGGTGACATCGGCGCGGCAGTCGGTCTGCGCAGCGTCACCACCGGCGACACGATTTGCGACAAAGACGACGCGATCGTTCTGGAGACAATGACCTTCCCCGAGCCGGTCATCGCCGTCGCCATCGAGCCGAAGACCAAGGTCGATCAGGAAAAAATGGGCGTCGCGCTCGCCAAGCTGATGCAGGAAGATCCGACGTTCAAGGTCCATACGGACGTTGAAACGAACCAGGTGATCATCCGCGGAATGGGTGAGCTCCATCTGGAGATCATCGTCGACCGCATGATGCGCGAGTTCAACGTGCAGGCGAACGTCGGCAAGCCGCAGGTCGCGTATCGCGAAGCGATCACGCGAAGCGCGGACGCGCACGGGCGCTTTATCCGCCAGTCGGGCGGCAAGGGTCAGTTTGGCGACGTCAAGATCCGCATCGAACCGAACAAGGAGAAGGATTACGAGTTCGTCAACGACATCAAGGGCGGCTCGATCCCGAAGGAATTCATCAAGCCGACCGATCAGGGCATCCGCGAGGCGATGGAGAAGGGAATCCTGGCCGGATATCCGATGACCGGGATCAAAGTCACGCTGTACGACGGCTCTTACCACGACGTCGACTCGAGCGAAATGGCGTTCAAGATCGCCGGTTCGATGGCGTTCCAGGAAGCGGCCAAGAAAGCCGGCCCGATTCTCAAGGAACCGATCATGGACGTCGAGGCCGTGACGCCCGAGGAGTATGCCGGCGACGTGATGGGCGATCTGTCGCGCCGTCGCGGAAAGATTCAACAGATGGACGAGCGCGGCGGAGCGAAAGTCATTCGCGCGCACGTGCCTCTCTCGGAAATGTTTGGTTATTCCACGCAACTGCGCTCCATGTCGCAGGGACGCGCCAGCTACACGATGCAATTCTCGTCGTACGAGCCAGCGCCGAAGAACGTGGCGGATGAAGTCATCGCAAAGGTGGCGGGTTAGCCCGCTAAGAGTCAGGACTGGAGGTTAGAAGCAAATGGCAAAAGAAAAATTCGATCGCAGCAAACCGCACGTGAACGTCGGGACCATCGGCCACGTCGACCATGGCAAGACGACGCTCACCGCGGCCATCACGAAGATTCTGGCGGCGAAAGGAACGGCGACGTTCGTTGCGTTCGACCAGATCGACAAAGCTCCCGAGGAGCGCGAGCGCGGCATTACGATCGCGACAGCGCACGTCGAGTATTCGACTGACAAGCGGCACTACGCGCACGTCGACTGCCCGGGCCATGCCGACTACGTCAAGAACATGATTACCGGCGCAGCGCAGATGGACGGGGCAATTCTCGTCGTCTCCGCTGCTGACGGTCCAATGCCGCAGACCCGCGAGCACATCCTGCTTGCGCGTCAGGTCGGCGTTCCCTACATCGTCGTGGCGCTCAACAAAGTCGACGCCGTCGATGACCCCGAGCTGCTCGACCTCGTCGAGCTCGAAGTTCGCGAGCTGCTCTCGAGCTACGAGTTCCCGGGCGATGAGATTCCCGTCATCCGCGTCTCCGCGCTGAAGGCGCTGGAGAGCGGCAACCCCAAGGACGAGTGGGGTCAGAAGATCATGCAGTTGATGGACGCGGTCGACACGTACATTCCGATGCCTCAGCGCGTCATCGACAAGCCGTTCCTGATGCCGGTCGAAGACATCTTCTCGATCTCGGGACGCGGCACGGTTGTCACAGGCCGCATCGACCGCGGAATCATCAAGGTCGGCGAGGAAGTGGAAATCGTCGGTCTGCGTCCGACGCAGAAGAAGGTCGTCACGGGCGTCGAGATGTTCCGCAAGCTGCTCGATGAGGGACAGGCGGGCGACAACGTCGGCCTTCTGCTCCGCGGCGTCGAGCGCAAGGACGTCGAGCGCGGTCAGGTTTGCGCCAAGCCGGGCTCGATTACGCCGCACACCAAATTCAAAGCCGAGGTCTACATCCTGACCAAGGAAGAGGGCGGACGTCACACGCCGTTCTTCAACGGCTATCGTCCGCAGTTCTACTTCCGCACGACTGACGTCACCGGCACCGCCGAGCTGCCGTCGGGAGCGGAGATGGTCATGCCGGGCGACAACACCTCGCTGACAATTCAGCTCATCGCGCCGATCGCGATGGAGAAGGGACTCCGCTTCGCGATTCGTGAAGGCGGCCGCACCGTCGGCGCCGGCACGGTCACGGACATCATCGAATAAACATAGGGACCCCGCAGTGCGGGGTCCAACTGTTCTTTAAAGGCAAACAAAAAATGATGAACGAAAAGATCCGCATCCGACTCAAAGCGTATGACTACCGCGTCCTCGATCAATCGACTTCGGAGATCGTCGACACGGCCAAGCGCACTGGAGCGAAAGTGGCGGGACCGATTCCGCTGCCGACGCAGATCTCGCGCTACACGGTCCTGCGCAGCCCGCATGTGGACAAGAAGTCCCGCGAACAATTCGAGATGCGGACGCACAAGCGGCTGCTCGACATTCTCGAGCCGACGACCCAGACGGTCGACGCGCTCATGAAGCTCGAGTTGCCGGCGGGTGTGGACGTGGAAATCAAGGCGTTCGGCAAATGAAGAAAAGTGCCGAGTGCCGAGTGCCGAGTGCCGAGGAAAAGCCGCTCTGGGTGGGCGGGACTCGGCACTCGGCACTCGGCGCTCGGCACTACACACGAACCGCGCAATCGGTTCCAAGGTGAATTGATATGGCTATCGAAGGAATCATTGGCAAGAAGGTCGGAATGACCCAGGTGTTCGCCGAGGATGGAGCACTCGTCCCGGTGACGGTCATTCAGGCCGGCCCTTGTCTCGTCGTGCAGAAGAAGACCGCCGAGGTTGACGGCTACAACGCCGTGCAGGTCGGCCTGGTCGAAAAGATTTCGAATCGTCGAGTGACGGGCGCGCAGCGCGGCCACTTCGAGAAGGCCGGCATTCCGCCCGTGCGCACGCTCGTCGAGCTGCCGTACAACGGCGAAGCGAACGTCGGCGACAAAGTGCAGGTCGACATCTTCAAGCCGGGCGATTCGATCGACGTCGTCGGTCAGTCGAAGGGCAAAGGCTTCCAGGGTGTCGTCAAGCGCCATCACTTCAAAGGCGGCCGCGAGTCGCACGGTTCGATGTTCCACCGCGCGCCGGGATCGATCGGCGCGTCGGCGTTTCCGTCGCGCGTGCTCAAGGGAATGCGCATGGGCGGGCGGATGGGCGGCGATCAGGTGACGGTCAAGAATCTGCGCGTTGCGAAAGTGGATGCCGAAAACAATCTGCTCTACGTTCGCGGCGCCGTTCCGGGCGGACGCAATGGCCTGGTTGTCGTGCGTTTCTCGAAAAACGGGAAGCAGGATGGTAAGTAGCCATGCCGAAAATTGACGTCAAGGACTGGAACAACAAGAAGGTCGGATCGGTGGATCTGTCGGAAGAGATCTTCGCGTATCCGTACAAAGAGCATCTGATTCACGAGGCCGTGCGCAACTACCTCGCGTCGCTTCGGCAGGGAACCGCCAAGGTCAAGAACCGCTCGGAAGTCAGCGGCTCGGGCAAGAAGCCGTTCCGCCAGAAGGGCACCGGCCGCGCGCGTCAGGGCGGCAATCGCCCGCCGATTCATCGTCACGGCGGCACGGTCTTCGGTCCGGTTCCTCGCGATTACTCGTACAAGATGAACTCGAAGGAAAAGAAAAACGCGCTGAAGTCGGCGTTGTCGCAGCGCGTCAAGGAAGGCAAGCTCGTTCTGCTCAGCAATCTCTCGGTCGATGAGCCGAAGACGAAAGCGCTGGCGGAGAAAGTGACGAAGATCGGCGTCGAAGGAAAAGCGCTGATCGTCGAGTCCTTCGAGAACACCAATCTCGCTCTGGCGGCGCGCAACAATCCGCGGCTCGTGCTCGTCGATCCTCTGCACGTCAACGTGTACGACGTCGTGAACAGCCGCTACATCGTGCTCAGCCAGGATGCGCTGCAGCGTCTGACGGAGGCACTCGAGTCATGAAAGCGAATCGGATCATCCGTCGCCCGCTGGTGACTGAGAAGTCGACGCTGATGCGCGAAACAGGCGCGAATGTGATCGCCTTCGAAGTCGATCCGGGCGCGAACAAGATCGAAGTCAAGGACGCGGTCGAAGAGCTCTTCAAAGTCAAAGTCGATGAAGTGCGGCTCTTCAACGTGAAGGGAAAAGTGAAGCGGATGGGCCGCTACGCCGGCAAACGCCGCGACTGGCGCAAAGCGTATGTGCGATTGAAGGAAGGGGAGAAAGCTCCCGACTTCATCGAAGGTGTGTAAACGATCATGGCAATGAAATCCTACAAACCGACTACTCCCGGCCGACGCGCTCAAACGCACCTCGGCTTCGAGGAGATCACCAAGACGAAGCCGGAAAAGGCGCTGACCAAGGGCAAGCCGAAGACGGGCGGCCGCGGCAACACCGGGCGTGTGACTTCGCGCTTCATCGGTGGCGGCCACAAGCAACGCTATCGCGACATCGACTTCAAGCGCGACAAGCGCGGGATTCCGGCGAAGGTCGCAGCCATCGAGTACGACCCGAACCGCAGCGCGCGCATTGCGCTGTTGCATTACGCCGACGGCGAGAAGCGCTACATCCTCGCGCCGGATGGATTGCAGGTCGGCTCGACGGTCACGTCAGGCCCGGATGCCGACATTCTGGTCGGCAACTCGCTTCCTCTTTCCGGCATCCCCCTCGGCACGATGATTCACAACATCGAGCTGAAGGAAGGGAAGGGCGGACAGATGGCTCGCTCGGCCGGCACGAGCGCGCAGCTCATGGCTCGCGAAGGCGAGTGGGCGACCCTGCGACTTCCCTCGGGCGAGATGCGCAAGGTGCACAACCGCTGCTACGCGACGATCGGCCAGGTCGGAAATCTCGATCATGAAAACGTTTCGATCGGCAAGGCCGGCCGCACGCGTCACCTGGGAAAAATGCCGCACAACCGCGGCGTGTCGATGAATCCTGTCGATCATCCCCTCGGCGGCGGTGAAGGAAAGACTTCCGGCGGACGTCATCCGGTGAGTCCGTGGGGTCAGCCGACGAAGGGCTACAAAACGCGGCGCAACAAGCGAACGACGAAATTCATCGTCAAGCGGAGAACCAAGTAATGGCGAGATCACTGAAGAAAGGTCCCTTCGTGGACGACCACCTCGCGAAGAAGGTGGAAACGATGAATCGCGAGCGCGAGAAGAAGGTCATCAAGACCTGGTCGCGCCGCTCGACGATCATCCCGGAGATGGTCGGTCACACGATTGCGGTGCACAACGGCCGCAAGTTCGTGCCGGTCTACATCTCGGAAAACATGGTCGGTCACAAGCTGGGCGAATTCGCGCTCACGCGCACTTTCAAAGGCCACAGCGGCAAGAAGGTCGAGAAAGTCGTGACGCCGACGCCGGGCGCACCGGGAGCACCGGGAGCGAAAGCGCCTGGAGCGGGAGCTGGTGCGCCTGCAGCGCCGCCGGCAGGCAAGTCATAACGGAGATCGAGATGGAAGCGACCGCAACTCTCAGGTATTTGAAAGCATCGCCGCAGAAGGTCCGGCTGGTGGCCGATCTGATCCGCGGCAAAAAAGTCGATGAGGCTTTGAGCATCCTTCGCTTCCTGAAGAAGCACTCCGCGAAGGACATCGAGAAGCTGCTCCGTTCCGCGGTCGCCAACGCCGAGAACACGGAGAACGGCGTCGACAGCGACGATCTGGTGGTCTCGAAGATTTACGTCAACGAGGGCCCGCGCGAGAAGCGCGTGCAGCCGGCCCCGATGGGCCGCGCCTATCGCATTCAGAAGCGCAAGGCGCACGTGACGGTGCATGTTTCGGACGAAGTGAAAGCAGTCAACGAGCGCAAAGGCGAGAGCAAACGAAGCACTGCGCCGCGCACAGCAGCACCGCGCACGACAACGCGCAAAACAACGCGCTCGCGCGCAGCAGCGAAATAACGGAGGCAAGCTTGGGTCAAAAGGTCAACCCGTACGGATTTCGACTCGGATTCAACAAGACGTGGCACTCGCGCTGGTTCGCGGGAAAGAACTACGCGGAGACGCTCCATCGCGATCTGAAGCTTCGCGAAGATCTCAAGAAGCGTCTGGCGCACGCCGGTGTGTCCGAGATCGACATCGAGCGGACAGCCAACAAGATGCGGATCAACATCTACACCTCGCGTCCGGGAATCATCATCGGCCGCAAGGGTGCAGAGGTCGACAAGCTGCGCGACGAGCTGCAGAAGCTGGTCAACGGCGAGGTCTACATCAACATCCAGGAGATCCAGCGTCCCGAGCTCGACGCACAGCTGGTGAGCGAGAACATCGCCACGCAGCTCGAGCGCCGCATCGCATTCCGCCGCGCGATGAAGAAGGCGATGGAGAGCGCATTCCGCTTCGGCGCGAAGGGCATCAAGGTCCGCGTCGCAGGACGCCTCAACGGCGCCGAAATCGCGCGCTCCGAGTGGTACCAGGATGGACGGCTTCCGCTGCACACGCTCAAGGCAGACATCGATTACGGCTGGGCAACTTCCAATACGACGTACGGAACCATCGGCGTCAAGGTGTGGATTTTCAAGGGCGAAATGGCGAAGGCGCGGTCGCGCCGGCGCCCGCAGTAGTTACGGAGACAACGCATCATGATGATGCCGAAGAAAGTTAAGTTCAGAAAACAGCAGCGCGGACGCCGTCGTGGCATGGCGACCCGCGGGCAGAAGATCTCGTTCGGAGATTACGGACTGCAGGCGCTCGAGCCGGGCTGGCTCACCGCGCGTCAGATCGAAGCCGCACGTATCGCGATGACGCGTCACGTCAAGCGCGGCGGCAAGATCTGGATCCGCATCTTTCCCGACAAGCCGGTCACCAAGAAGCCGCTCGAGACGCGCATGGGCAAAGGCAAAGGCGCGCCTGAGGAGTGGGTATGCGTGATCAAGCCGGCGAGGATTCTGTACGAGATGGAAGGCGTGACGCGCGAAGTCGCTGAGGAAGCATTCCGTCTGGCCGGCAGCAAGCTGCCGCTCAAGACGCGCTTCGTCAGCCGCGAAATGCTGGAGGTGGCGGAATGAAGTCGAACAACACCGCTGAGCTGCGTGAGAAGTCGGTCGACGAGCTGCACACGCGCGAGCGCGAGCTGGTCGAGCAGCTTTTCAAATTGCGATTCCAGCGCGCGACCGGACGGATGGAGAGTCCGGCCAAGATGCGACAAGTTCGCCGCGAGATTGCGCGGATCAAGACATTGCTGAACGAGAAGTCGAGGGCCTAAGCCGATGGTTGAGAAGGAAAAGAAAGAGTCGAGAAAGCAGACGAAAGTCGGCGTGGTCGTCTCGAACAAGATGAACAAGACCGTCGTGGTGGCGGTCGAGAACCTGTTCCAGCACGGGATGTATCAGAAGTACATCAAGCGCACGAACAAGTTCCTGGCTCACAACGAGGACCCGAACCTCAACGTTGGCGATCGCGTGGTGATCGAAGAGACGCGTCCGCTGTCGAAGCGGAAGCGGTGGAACGTTCGGGAAGTACTGGAGAAGTCGTCATGATTCAGATGCGTACGATTCTCAATGTCGCCGACAACACCGGCGCCAAGAAGATCGCGTGTATCAAGATGCGGGGTGGTTCGACGGCCGGCAAGTACGCCCGGATCGGCGATGTCATCACTGCGTCCGTGAAAGAAGCCTCGCCCGATGGCACCGTCAAGAAGGGCGCCGTCGTGCAGGCAGTCATCGTCCGGACCGTGAAAGAGCTTCGCCGGCGCGACGGCTCGTACATCAAGTTTGACGACAACGCGGCAGTCCTCATCAACGATCAGAACGAGCCGGTGGGCACGCGCGTCTTCGGACCGGTGGCCCGCGAGCTCCGCGAGCGGAAGTTCATGAAGATCATTTCGCTCGCACCCGAGGTCATTTGAAATGTACGCAGGATCGAGAAAACAGAAAGAAGTTCCGCTGCACAAGGGCCATGTCCGCAAGGGCGATACGGTCCTCGTCCTGTCGGGAAAGGATCGCGGCAAGCAGGCGAAAGTCCTGCGCGTGATTCCTTCGAAGGGGACGGCCATCGTCGAGCGCGTGAATCTGGCGAAGAAGCACAGCAAGGCGAATCCTCAGAAGAACGTCAAGGGTGGAATCCTGGAGCGCGAGGCGCCGATCCGCCTGGTCAAGCTTCAGGTGGTCTGTCCGAGCTGCAACGAAGCAACACGAACCGGCTCTCATCGCACCGCTGAGGGAGCCAAGCGGTACTGCAAGAACTGCGATACGGAGATGTAGGAAAAGTGCCGAGTGCCAGGTGCCGAGTGCCGAGAGGGTACTCACGCGGCACTCGGCACACGGCACTCGGCACTGAGGACATATGGCGGCAAGACTAAAAGAGCGATATCAAAAAGAAGTCCGCAAGAAGATTCAGGACGAATTCGGGATCAAGAACGTCATGGCGATCCCGAAGATCGACAAGATCGTCGTGAACATGGGCATCGGCGAAGCGATCCAGAACATGAAGGTCCTGGATAGCGCGGCCGAGGAGCTGGCGCAGATCGCCGGACAGAAGCCCGTGATCACGCGCGCGAAGAAGTCGATCGCCAGCTTCAAGCTGCGCGAAGGCGCGCCCATCGGCACGATGGTCACCCTCCGCGGCGAGAAGATGTACGACTTCCTCGATCGCCTGATCAACATCGCGCTGCCGCGCGTGCGCGACTTCCGCGGCGTGCCGACCAAATCATTCGACGGCCGCGGCAACTACACGATCGGCATCCGCGATCACTTCATCTTCCCGGAGATCGACGTCGCCAAGGTCGACAAGTCGAAGGGCATGAACATCACCATCGTCACGACGGCGAAAAACGACGAGCAGGCTCGCTTCCTCCTCCGGGAGCTGGGTATGCCGTTTGGGCAGAGGTAAGGGACACACATGGCAAGAACGGCAATGATCGTCAAGGCGGAGCGGAAGCCGAAGTTTATGACCCGCAAGAAGAATCGCTGCAAGGTTTGCGGTCGGGCGCGCGGCTATCTGCGCAAGTTTCAACTCTGCCGGATCTGCTTCCGGCAGCTGTCGCTGGGCGGATACATCCCCGGCATTACAAAGGCGAGCTGGTAGGAGCTAACGAATGTCAATGACAGACCCAATCGCGGATATGTTGACGCGCATCCGCAACGGTATCCAGTCGCATCACGATCGCGTGGAGATTCCGGCGTCGAAGCTCAAAGTCGAGATCGCGAAGATCCTCAAGAGCGAAGGCTTCATCCGCAATTTCACGCTCACCGAGAAGGACAAGATCCAGCCGACGCTTCGGATCGATCTCAAATATTCGTCCGACGGTGAGCCGGTCATTCACGGCATCGAGCGCATCTCGCGCCCGGGCCGCCGCGTCTATCGCAACACGAAAGAGATCCCGAGCGTCCTCGGCGGTCTCGGACTCGCGATCGTCTCCACGTCCAAGGGCGTGTTGGCGGGCCACGAAGCTGCGAAGAATGGCATCGGCGGCGAAGTCCTCTGCCAGGTCTGGTAAGGAGAAGGTTCCATGTCGCGCATTGGTAACAAGCCGATTCCCGTGCCGAAAGGCGTGGAGATCAAGCAGGACGGAAACGCCATCACGGTCAAGGGACCGAAGGGAAGTCTCGTGACGCCCATCGTCGCCGGCATCGGCGTGAAGGTCGAGAAGAACGTCGTCTCGTTCACGCGCACCGACAACGAGGGAAAGGTCCGCGCGCTCCACGGCCTCATGCGCGCGCTGGTCGCCAACAACGTCACCGGCGTGACCGAGGGATTCAAGAAAGAGCTGGACATCGTGGGCGTCGGCTATCGCGCCGAAGTGAAGGGAAAGGAAGTCGTTTTCCAGCTCGGCTATTCGCATCCCATCCGCTTCCCGATTCCAAAGGGTATCGACATCAACGTCGACGCGAAGAGCGGTCACATCACGATCAGCGGTATCGACAAACAGCAGGTCGGACAGACGGCGGCGGAAATCCGGTCGCTGCGCGAGCCCGATCCCTACAAGGGCAAAGGAATCAAGTACTCCGACGAAGTGATTCGGAGAAAGGCGGGCAAGGCCGCTGGGAAGTAAAACAAGTGCCGAGTGCCGAGTGCCGAGAAAGGCACTCTGCTCGGCACTAGGCACTAGGCACTGAAAGATTATGGATAGAGCAAAAGAGCGAATTGTTAGTCGAGGCCGGATCCGCGCGCGGATCCGCAGCAAAGTCAGCGGCACAGCGGAGCGCCCGCGCCTCGCGGTGAAGAAGAGCCTCAAGCACATCTACGTGCAGGTGATCGACGACGCGTCAGGCAAGACGATCGCGGCGGCGTCGACGCGCGACAAGGATTCCGGCGTAAACGGCGGATCGAATAAGGCGGCGGCTAAAGCTGTCGGCGCGCTGATCGCGAAGAAGGCCAAGGACAAAGGTGTGAAGCGCGTGGTCTTCGACCGCGGCGGCTACCAGTATCACGGCAATATCAAGGCGCTCGCCGATGCGGCGCGCGAAAACGGATTGGAGTTCTGATGCAGCGTCCAGGTCAAGGTTCACAGCGCGGCGATCGCCGCGGTGACGATAGAAGCGAAAGCGGGATGATCGACAAGGTCGTCCACATCAACCGCGTGACAAAAGTCGTCAAGGGCGGCAAGAACTTCAGCTTCAGCGCGCTGGTGGTCGTCGGCGACGGTCAGGGCCGCGTGGGCTTCGGATCGGGCAAGGCGAAGGAAGTTCCGGCGGCCATCAAGAAGGGAATCGAAATCGCGAAGAAGAACATGATCGCGATCTCGATGTCGGGAACGACGATCCCGCACGCCGCGACCGGCCATTACGGCGCCGGACGCGTGCTGCTCAAGCCGGCCGCTGATGGAACCGGCGTCATCGCGGGCGGACCGGTGCGCGCGATTCTCGAGTCGGCCGGCATTCAAAACATCCTGACCAAATCGCTCGGCACTGCCAATCCGCACAACGTCGTCAAGGCGACGTTCGAAGCGCTCAAACAGCTTCGCAGTGAAAGCGAATACAAGGCGCTGCGCGGCCGCAACGGTGAAGAGAGTGAGGGAGGCGAGGCGTGAGCGCGAAGAAGAATGAGCAGACGAAAAAGCTGCGCGTGAAACAGATCCGCAGCGGCATCGGATGCCCGCGCGGAATGCGCGAGACACTCAAGTCGCTCGGACTCGGCAAGATGCATCGAATCGCCGAGCGGCCGGACACGAAGGAAGTGCGCGGGATGATCGCCAAGATTCCGCATCTCGTCGAAGTGGTGGAGTAAGACAATGGAACTCGGAAAACTCAAACCAAAAAAAGGCGCACGCCACGCGAAAAAGCGGGTGGGCCGGGGGCCCGGTTCGGGCCATGGCAAGACCGCTGGCAAGGGTGAGAAGGGGCAAAAGTCCCGCTCGGGCTTCAGCCGCATGCGCGGATTTGAAGGCGGCCAGATGCCGCTGCATCGGCGTTTGCCGAAGCGCGGCTTCACCAATATCTTCAAGAAAGAAAACGTCATCGTGAAGGTCTCCGATCTGGAGCGCTTCGACAACGGAGCGAACGTCGACGAAGCAGCGTTGCGCTCGGCCGGTCTGATTCGCGGCCGCGCCGACAGCATCAAAGTCCTCAGCGATGGAAAACTGACCAAGAAGCTCACGGTGCACGCGAACAAATTCTCGGACGCGGCCCGCAAGCAGATCGAATCGGCAGGCGGCTCCTGCCAGGAGACGCAGCAGAAGCAGGAGACTCAGGAGTGAACTTCGCAGAGACCGTTCGCAACATCTGGGCAATCGAGGATCTGCGCAAGCGGGTCCTGTACACGTTCGGTCTGCTGGCCGTCTATCGGCTTGGCGCGCACATTCCCACGCCTGGTGTCGATCCGGTCGCACTCGCCGAATTTTTCAAGTCGCTGCAGGGCGGCGTTTTCGGATTCCTCGATCTCTTCTCCGGCGGCGCTCTTCGCCGTCTCTCCGTCTTCGCCCTCGGCATCATGCCGTACATTTCGGCGTCGATCATCCTGCAGCTGCTCACCGTCGTGTGGCCTTACCTCGAGAAACTGTCGAAGGAAGGCGAGATGGGCCGCCGCAAGATCAATCAGTACACGCGCTACGGCACCATCGCCCTGTCGATCATTCAGTCCCTCGGCGTTGCGTTCTGGCTGAAGGCGCAGACTTCGCCGGGCGGCGCGCCACTCGTTCCGCCTTACGTGCAGGACGCGTTGTGGGGACTCGGATTTCCGATCATGACGGTCCTCACGCTGACCACCGGCACGGCGTTCATCATGTGGCTCGGTGAGCAGATCTCCGAGCGCGGCATCGGCAACGGAATCTCGCTGATCATCTTCGCGGGCATCGTCGTCAACCTGCCGCACGCGGCGTTCGGCCTGGTTGAGGACATCCGCACCGGCCAGCGCAATCTCTTCGCGATGCTCGGCCTGGTCATCTTCATGATCGCGGTCGTCGCATTCGTCGTGTTCATGGAGCGCGCACAGCGACGCATTCCGGTGCAGTACGCCAAGCGCGTCGTCGGCCGCAAGGTCTACGGCGGCGCGAACACATACCTGCCGCTGCGCGTGAACACCGCCGGCGTCATCCCGGTCATCTTCGCGTCATCGATCCTGGTCATCCCGCAGACGCTCGCGTCGATGATCAAGACTCCGTGGGCAGCAGCGATCGGCAACCAGATGAAGGTCGGCGAGCCGCTGTATTACCTGCTGCAATTGATTGGCATTATATTCTTCGGTTATTTCTATACATCAATTGTATTCAATCCAGTCGACACGGCTGACAACATGCGCAAGTACGGCGGCTTCATCCCCGGCATCCGTCCGGGCAAGAAGACCTCCGACTACATCGACCGCGTGCTCACGCGCATCACGTTCGTCGGATCGGTCTACCTGGCCGCGGTCTGCCTGCTGCCGGAGTTTCTGATCACCGGCGTGCACGTCGCGCAGCTGCCGTTCGGCCTCGGCGCGTGGCTCGACCGATTCCTGCCGGTGTGGTTCACGGAAGGCATGGGCTTCAATTTCTACTTCGGCGGCACTTCGCTGCTGATCGTCGTCGGCGTCGCGATGGACACCATCCAGCAGATCGAATCGCAGCTGGTGATGCGCCATTACGACGGATTCATGAAACGCGGGCGGATTCGAGGGCGTCGCGGCTGATGCGTGTGATTTTCATCGGACCGCCCGGGAGCGGGAAGGGAACTCAGGCGAAGCGGCTGGCCAGCCAGCACGCCGTCCCGCATATCTCGACCGGCGACATGCTCCGCGAGGCAATTGCCGATGGAACCGAGCTCGGCCGTAAAGCCGCGCCGGTGGTCGCCTCAGGCGGTCTGGTCTCTGATGAGCTGATGGTCGGCATCATTAAAGACAGGCTCAAGAAGGCTGACGCGAAGAGGGGCTTCATCCTGGATGGGTTTCCCAGGACCGTGGTTCAGGCCGAAAAGCTGGAAAATCTGGTCGGGAATGGCACTGGGGGGGTTCGCGTTGTCCAACTGCTGGTCCCTGATGACGTTATCGTAAAAAGGATCGCGCTCCGCCGGTCTTGTCCACAATGCGGAGCGATCTACCACCTGGAAACAGCCCCGCCTCGGAACGATCAAGTTTGCGATCGTGATGGTGCGGAGCTGATTGCTCGTCCCGACGATAACGAGCAGGCTGTCCGGACTCGACTCGAAGCGTTCCACAGGCAAACGCTTCCGGTCGCGACGTTCTACAAAACGAAGTCTGTGCTGCGTCAAGTCGACGGGGTTGGTCCCGTCGATGAGGTCTTTGAACGAATCGAAAAATCCCTATCGTAGATGCTGGACCGAATGAAAGGGCCGATCCTGAAGAGCCGCGATGAGATCGCGGTGATGGATCGTGCCAATCGCGTTGTCCTCGAGATCCTCGAGATCATGCGCGCGATGGTGAAGCCGGGCGTGACGACGGCACAGCTCAACGCGGTAGCGGAGGAAGAGCTCGCGAAACGCGGCGCGAAGTCGCCTTTCAAGGGCTACTCGCCGATGGGCCTTCCGCCGTATCCCGCCGTTGTCTGTGCATCTGTAAATGACGTCATCGTGCACGGCATCCCGAATCGCGCGAAGCTGCAGGAGGGCGACATCGTCGGCCTCGACTTCGGCGCTGTTCTCGAAGGCTTCGTCGGCGACGGCGCGATCACGGTGCCGGTCGGGAAAGTGTCGCCAAGAGCGCAGGAGCTGTGCGACACGACACGTGAATGCCTGGAGCTCGCCATCAAGGAGATGCGTCCTGGCAATCACCTCGGCGATATCGGCGCAGCGGTGCAGGAGCACGCCGAGTCGCACGATTTCCACGTCATCCGCAATTTCGTGGGACACGGAATCGGACGCCGGATGCACGAGGACCCGCAGGTTTACAACTACGGAAAGCGCGGGCGCGGTATCGAGCTGCGCGAGGGATTGGTGCTGGCGATCGAGCCGATGCTCTGCGACATCGGTCCGAAGCTGCGTCAGCGGGTGGAACGGGCGGGTGGGAACGGCGCGATGGAAGACGTCCGGACAGATAGCGACCGCTGGACGGCGCGGACGCTCGACGGGACGCTGGCAGCGCATTTTGAACACTCAGTAGCGATCACCGGGAATGGCCCGATGGTTCTAGGTAAGTAGGAGAAGGATGCCGAAGGAAGACGCGATAGAAGTGACAGGCACGGTCCTGGAGACATTGCCCAACGCGATGTTCCAGGTCGAGCTGGAGAACAAGCACAAAGTACTGGCCCATATCTCCGGCAAGATGCGGAAACACTTCATTCGAATTCTTCCGGGAGACAAGGTTCTGGTGGAGCTCTCGCCGTACGACTTGACGCGCGGGCGCATCACCTATCGGTACAAGTGAGTCGATTATGAAAGTACGTTCATCAGTGAAGAGAATCTGCAGCAAGTGCAAGATCGTCCGGCGTCAGGGCGTGATCCGGATCATCTGCTCTATTCCAAAACACAAACAGCGGCAGGGTTAAGAAAAAAGTGCCGAGTGCCTAGTGCCGAGTGCCGAGTCAAAGCAAGGCAACTAGGCACTGGGCACTAGGCACTAGGCACTGGAGAAGACATGGCTCGTATTGCAGGCGTAGATCTTCCACTGAACAAGAGAGTGGAGATCGGTCTAACTTACATCTTCGGCATCGGCCGTCCGTCGGCAACGCACATCTGCGTTGAAGCCGGCGTGAACAAGGACACCCGCGTCAAGGACCTGTCCGAAGACGATGTCCGCAAGATCCGGCAGGTGATTACCGACAACTACAAGGTCGAGGGCGACCTCCGCAAGGACGTCGGCCTCGATATCAAGCGGCTGATGGAGATCAACTGCTACCGCGGCATGCGGCATCGCCGAGGACTGCCGGTGCGCGGACAGAGAACGCATACAAATGCTCGCACGCGAAAAGGCCCGCGTAAGGGCGCAATCGCAGGCAAGAAGAAAGCAACCAAAAAGTAAGGATTCACGATGGCGACGACAACAACAGCAAAAGCACCGAAAGCCGGCGCCCGCCGCGCTGGAACGAAGAAGAAGGAAAAGAAGAACGTGCCGCACGGCGTGGCATCCATTGCCGCCACGTTCAACAACACGATCGTCGCCATCACCGATCCGGTGGGCAACGTGCTCGCGTGGTCGAGCGCCGGCCGTATCGGATTCAAAGGATCGCGCAAGGGGACTCCGTTCGCAGCGCAGGTCGCCGCGCAGAATGCGGCCCAGCTCGCGCAGGAACATGGAGTACGGACCGTCGACGTGAAGGTCAAGGGTCCGGGAGCGGGACGCGAATCCGCGATTCGCGCGCTCGCCGCCAGCGGATTGGACATCAAGTCCATCAAGGACGTGACTCCCATCCCGCACAACGGTTGCCGTCCGCCAAAGCGGCGCCGCGTCTGAGGTTCAGGCACCAAGTTACGCCGAGCAGCAGCCGGCGTATGCGGAACGCGTCATGGTGACGCGGGTCCGAAACATCAGGAGGAGAAGTGGCTCGTTATTCCGATCCCGTTTGCCGGCTCTGCCGGCGCGAGGGCATGAAGCTGTTCCTGAAAGGGGACCGTTGCTTCAAGGACAAGTGCGCGATCGAACGTCGCAACTACGCGCCCGGCCAGCACGGCCGGCGCCGGTCCAAGGTCCTCGGATATGGTTTGCAGCTTCGCGAAAAACAGAAAGTGAAGCGCATTTACGGCCTGCTGGAACGGCAGTTCCGTCTGTACTTCAGGCGGGCTTCCGAGAAGCATGGCATCACCGGCGACAACCTGCTTCGGCAACTCGAGCTGCGGCTCGACAACGTCGTCTACTCGCTCGGATTCGCTTCGTCGCGCGCTCAAGCGCGGCAGCTCGTCCGGCATGGACACATCGAGGTCAACGGAAAGAAGATCAACATTCCCTCGTACCAGGTTCGCAAAGGCGATGTCATTCAGGTTCGTGAAAAGAGCCGCAAGAATGACCAGATCCGCCAGGCCGTCGAAACGGCCAGCGGCCGCGGCGTTCCGCCGTGGTTGCAATTGACACCCGATCAGTTCCTCGGAACGGTGCTCGATCTTCCGAAACGCGAAGACATCCGGCTGCCGATCCAGGAACAGCTCATCGTCGAGCTCTACTCGAAGTAAGAAACAGGCGAGGAGGCCGCTTACATGCTGTGGTCAGATTTCCAGAAACCCAAAAAGCTCGATTACGATCCCGAGACACTCACCGCCAATTACGGCCGTTTTACCGCGCAGCCGTTTGAGCGCGGATTCGGGACCACGATCGGCAACGCGCTCCGTCGCGTGCTTCTCTCCTCGATCGAAGGGGCGGCCATCACCGCCATTCGCGTCGAGGGTGTGCTCCACGAGTTCTCATCGCTCACCGGCGTGGTCGAAGACATGACCGACGTCGTTCTCAATCTCAAGCAGATTCCCTTCAAGCTGCACGGCGAAGGTCCGAAGACGCTGTACCTCGAGAAGAAGGGGCCGGGCGTCGTCACGGCCGCCGACTTCGATCAGGACTCCGACATCGAGATCCTCGATCCGACCGCGCATCTCGCGACGCTTTCGAAAGAGGGCAACCTCAAGCTCGAAGCGCGCCTGAAGCGCGGCCGCGGCTACGTCGTCGCCGACCGCAATGCCGACGGCGATCTGCCGCTCGGCTACATCCCGGTCGACTCGATCCATTCGCCGGTGCGCCGCGTCAACTATCACGTCGAAGGCGCGCGCGTCGGACAGATGACCGACTACGACAAGCTCGTTCTCGAAGTATGGACGAACGGCGCAGTCTCGCCCCAGGAAGCCGTCGGCCTTGCCGCCGACCTCCTCGGCGATCACCTGCGGATCTTCAGCTCGTTCGAGACCCGAGGCGAGGAAGCGGAGGAAGCAGCAGCGCCGGAAGTCGATCCGCGGCTCTCCGAGCTGCTTGCCAAGCCGATCGAAGAGCTCGACCTCTCCGTCCGGTCCGCCAACTGCCTCAAGAACGCCAACATCCGTACGCTTGGCGATCTGGTGCAGCGCACCGAGCGCGAGATGCTTTCGACCAAGAACTTCGGCCGCAAGTCTCTCGATGAGATCAAAGACGTTCTTGCCAACATGGGTTTGTCGTTCGGTATGACGCGGGCTTCGCGCGCCGGCGAGATGCGCGAGTAGGAGTTTTGAATGCGACACGGACTGGCGAATCGAAAACTGGGAAGAACGAGCAGCCATCGCAATGCGCTGTTCCGCAACCAGCTCGCCTCGCTCATTGACAAGGAACGCATCATCACGACGCTGCCGAAGGCGAAAGAGCTGCGACCGCAGATCGAGCGTCTCATCACGCTCGGAAAAAGCGACAGCATCCACAATCGCCGGCAGGTCGAGCGCGTCGTACCTGATGATCATCTGATCACCAAGCTGTTCGACACGCTGGGACCGCGTTTCAACGAGCGTCCGGGCGGCTACACGCGCATCATCAAGCTCGGCTCGCGTCGCGGCGACGCCGCCGAGATGGCGATCCTCGAGTTCATCGGCTACGAGCCGAAGATCGAAGAGGCGCCGGCCGAGGAGAAGGGTAAGAAGGCCGCTTCGGCGAAGAAGGAAGAGGGCGAGGAGAAAGAAGCGGCCGCGGAAGAGAAGCCGAAGAAAAAGGCTGTTCCAAAAAAAGAGAAGCCCGCTGCCGCCGCGAAGACGAAGAAACCTGCCAAATCCGCCGCGCCGAAAAAGAAAGCGCGACCATCCGGCACAAAACGAGGCCAGTAATCAATCAAAGGCCCGCCACCCGGCGGGCTTTTTTTGTACCCTTTCAGGCCATGCACCGCAGTCTCGTCGCACTTCTGTTCGTCGCAGGCTGGCTGCATGCCGAGGGGCCGGCGCGTGCTCCTCTTCCACTATCGGCGCCGGTTCAGGACAAGAACTTCTTCGTTCTGAGTCTTCTCGAGAAAACTCGTTTTCCGTCCGACGCAGAATTGAACGACCTTCTGCACGCCAAACAGGAAGCCTTACGGAGCGCCTCGGCCGAATGCGAA
>DATBSF010000129.1:0-10480 GCA_036559905.1 Thermoanaerobaculia bacterium
GAATTTTCCGTACAGCCGCTCGGGCGAGTCGCCGAATACGCCTTCGAACGCCTGATCGAAGCTGCGACGCTGACGCGCCGTCATGCGCGCCCACAACTTCCGCACTGAATCTTCGCCGCTGCGCTGTTCGAGCCATTCCAGAAATGCGGAGCCGCCGAGGTAGGCCATGGCCATGCCGGCGAAAGTGCGATCGGAATTGAGTTGCGCGTAGGTTGGAAGGCGCCCGCTGATCGCCCATTTGCGCAGGATCGCCGCGCGCAATGAGCCGTTAGGCCGTCCCCATCCCGTGATGCGCCCCTCTTCGACAGTCGCGTATCCCTCGATCACCCATCGCGGCGCGGAGAGCGTGATCGGATTGAGCCCCAGAAAACGCGAGAGGAAACGCTGCATCGGATTGCGAGATGGACGCAAAAGGTGCACGAGATGCGTCATCTCGTGCGTGGTCAGGAGATCGATCCAGTCGTTAAACTCGCCGACCTGGCTCTCCGGCTCCGGCGGATCGGTGTACAGAACGATGCGAGGGTGGCCCAGGAGTGGGAGAGTGATGCCGTTGGCGTCGGCGATTGGATTCATCACCACGATGTCGGTGATTTCCTTCGGTGAGAATCCGACTTCGCGCACCAGGGCGTCGCGGACCGACTCGATGTGCGACGCCATCTCCATCGCCCACGCCTGGTACTGCGCGGGGTAGTGAATGCGAAAGTGCGACGTTTTGAGCGTCTGCCATTGAGCACTGGGGGATTGCGCAAGTAAGGCAGAAGGCAGAAGGCAGAAGGCAGAGGTGAAAAGAATCAGAAGACTTCTGCCTTCTGCCTTCTGCCTTCTGCCTTTCATGTTCATGGGAAAATCGATGCTTGCAACAATATCGCGTTGAAGGATCAGCCACGGCGTATACGATTTGCCCGAAGTGCCACTTCGAGGAGCCGTCGACCACGGCTTGCTCGCGATGCGGGACGGTGTTCGCGACGTGGTATTCGATGCATACCACGCAGCCGGCAGCGGAGCCGCCGGCAGTGGCGGAGGCGCTTCGCAAGTTCGAGGAGCTTCGCGCCATGGAAATCGCACGGCGCCGGCAGGCGATCTTGGTGAGGAACATCATCCTGGCTGCCGCCGTCGCGCTGCTGATCCTTTTCACACTCTGCCATCGATAGTTTTCTGACGCCTGACGCCGGACGCCCGACGCCTTCGTTTAAGATTCCCGCCCATGTTTCGACGAATCGCATCGATCCTCCTGATCTTCGTCTGCGCGAACGCTTTCGCGATGGACGCCGCGCAACTGCAGCTTGCCATCAAAAAGCTGACGGTGGTCGGCAGCGCGATGTATGTCGCCGCGCATCCCGATGACGACAACACCGCGCTGATCGCCTATCTCGCCAACGATCGTCTTCTTCGCACCGCATATCTTTCGATGACGCGCGGCGACGGCGGACAAAACCTCATCGGCGACGAAAAAAGCGAGCTCCTCGGCCTCCTCCGCACGCAGGAGCTGCTCGACTCGCGGCGCATCGACGGCGGCGAACAGTTCTTCACGCGCGCGATCGACTTCGGTTTCTCGAAAGGCCCCGCCGAGACGCTGCAGATCTGGGGACACGACACGATCCTCGCCGATGTGGTGTGGAACATCCGCCGCTTTCAACCCGATGTGATCATCACTCGTTTCCCGACGACCGGCGAAGGCGGACACGGTCATCACACCGCGTCGGCGATTCTGGCCGGCGAGGCATTCGCGGCCGCCGGGGATCCGTCGAAGTTTCCGGAGCAACTGCGCTACGTCAGCCAGTGGCAGCCGCGGCGGTTGTTCTGGAACAAATTTCTGGGTCGGCAGACCGCGCCGGACGATCCCTCGCTCGCCAAATCGCTCCGCATCGACCTCGGCACCTACAACCCGGTGTTAGGCCGTTCGTACGGCGAGATCGCGGGCATCAGCCGCACGATGAACAAGAGTCAGGGCACCGGCGGCGCGGAGCGGAAGGGATCGATCCTGAATTACTTCGATCTCCTGGGCGGTGATCCTGCGCAAAACGACCTCCTCGAAGGCGTCGACACGAGCTGGTCGCGTTTCGCGGGCGGCGACGCCGTCGGAAAAATCCTGCAGCAGGCCGCCGACAATTTCGATACGAAGAATCCGCAGAAAAGCATTCCGCTGCTCCTGCAGGCGTACGACGGACTCGATCGGTTAGGCGCAACCCCGGCTTGGAATCCACGCGTGAACCCTTGGATCGCAATCAAGCGGCGCGATCTGCTCGACGTCATCCGCGCATGCGCCGGAATGACGGTCGACGTCTCAGCCGCCGATTCGTCGGTGATCGCCGGCGGCGAGATCCCGATCAGCGTCACAATCGTCAATCGATCCGACTATCCGTTCTCGCTCTCGATGATCGCGTCGCGCTACGCGAATCCGGGCAAGGGCGTCGGCAAGCCGCTCAAGAACAACGAACCGATCAAGACCGACCTGTCGTTCAAAGTGCCCGACGACATGCCGATCTCGCAGCCGTACTGGCTGCAGAAAGCGCCCGGCAAAGGCGCGTACACCGTCGACGATCAGGAGCGGATCGGACTGGCGGAGAATCCGCCCGCGATTCCGATCACCGTCACACTCGACGACAACCAGTTCCACACAATGATCTTCACGGTTCCGGCCCTCTACCGTTGGGTAGATCCGATTCGCGGCGAGCAGACGCGCCCCGTCGATGTCGTTCCGGAAGTCACGGCCAACCTCGACCCGAAGGTCGTCGTTTTTCCTGATACGCAAACGAAGAGCGTGACCGTCGCGCTGCAGAACTTCACCGGGCCGACCACCGCCAACGTGCATCTCGAAGGTCCATTGGGATGGAAGATCGATCCGCAGAGCGCGCCCGTCACCTTCGAAAAAAAAGGCGACGAAGCGCGCGTGACGTTCCGCGTGACACCGACCGCGGCCGAAACCAGCGGCGCGCTGTTCGCGGAAGTCGCGATGCCGAACGGTAAGAAAGTGTCGAAGTCGATCACGACCATCGACTACCCCCACATCACTCCCCAGCGCGTTTTCCGAGACTCAGCATCGAAAACCGTGCGCGTCAACGTGAAGAAACGCGGATCGCGCATCGGCTACATCATGGGCTCGGGCGATGAAGTCCCCGACGCGCTGCGGCAGATCGGATACGAGGTGACGCTGCTGTCGGACTCCGATCTCGAGAGCGCCGACTTCTCGAGGTACGACGCGATCGTCACCGGCGTCCGCGCCTACAACGTCCGCAAGCGACTGAAAGGCGCGCAGCCCAAGCTGCTCGATTACGTCAAGAACGGCGGCACGCTGGTCGTGCAGTACAACACGCTGCAGGAGCTCGTCCTCGAGAGTCCGGGGCCGTATCCGTTCAAGGTGTCGAACGATCGCGTGACGGTCGAAGAAGCGCCGATCCGCTTCCTGAAGCCCGATCACCCGCTTCTCAACACGCCTAACAAGATCACGGCGGCTGATTTCGAAGGATGGGTGCAGGAGCGCGGACTCTATTTCACGCGCGACTGGGACCCGCGATACGAGACGCCGCTCGGGTCGAACGATCCGGGCGAGCCGGAAAAGTCAGGCGGCGAGCTGTACGCGCGCTACGGCAAGGGCGTGTACATCTACAGCGCGTATGACTGGTTCCGCGAGCTGCCGGCGGGCGTGCCCGGAGCGTACAAGTTGTTTGCGAATCTCGTTTCAGCGAAGTGAGAACCGAATGAAGAATTTCGAATTTCGAATGAAGAATTCAGAATTCTTCATTCTTCATTCTTCATTCGAAATTCGAAATTCATGATTCGCTGGCGCCGGCTCTATCTCCTGGTCCTCGGTGAGCTGGCGATCACGATCATCATCTTCTACGCCTTCACGAAGGCCTTCCAATGAGGCCGATCGATTGGGTCGTTCTCATCGCGACGCTCCTGATCATCGTCGCGTACGGCGTCTGGAAAGGGCGGCGGCAGCGGCAGCTCGCAGAATATCTGCTCGCCGACCGCAAGCTGAAGTGGCCGACGATCGGCCTCTCGATCATGGCGACGCAGGCCAGCGCGATCACATTTCTGTCGACGCCGGGACAAGCCTACGTCGATGGCATGCGCTTCGTGCAGTTCTACCTCGGCCTTCCCATCGCGATGGTGATTCTCTCCATCACCGCCGTCCCGATTTTTCACCGGCTGAAAGTATTCACCGCGTACGAATATCTCGAGACGCGCTTCGGCGTCGGCACGCGCACGCTGACCGCGTTTCTCTTTCTCCTCCAGCGGGGACTGTCGAACGGCATCACGATCTACGCCCCGGCCGTCATCGTCTCCGTCATCCTCGGATGGAACATCCACGCGACCAACATCATCATCGGCGTGCTGGTCATCATCTACACCACTTCCGGCGGCACGAAGGCCGTCAGCTGGACGCACGTGCATCAGATGCTGATCGCGTTAGGCGGAATGGCGGTAGCGCTGATCATCGCGATCCATACGCTGCCTGTCAGCTTCCTCGATGCGATTCGCGTCGCCGGACGCATGGGACGCCTGAACACGATCGACTTCGCATTCAATCTGACCACGCCGTACAACTTCTGGTCGGGAATGATCGGCGGGCTGATGGTCGCGCTGTCGTATTTCGGGACCGATCAATCGCAGGTCCAGCGCTACCTCACCGGCGCTTCGGTGACCGAAAGCCGGCTCGGCCTCCTGATCAACGGGATGGTGAAGGTGCCGATGCAGTTCTTCATCCTGTTTGTCGGCGCGATGGTGTTCGTCTTCTATCAGTTCGTGGCGCCGCCGCTCTTCTTCAACACAGTGGAGAGCGGCCGGGTTGCGGGTACTCCGGAGTTCGCGCGGCTCGAGGAGGCGCATCGCGCCAACTTCCTCGCGAAGCGATCAGCAGTTCTGCAGCTCGTTCAGAGTCACGATCCGGCATCGATTGCGCGTGTCAGAGCGCTGCAGCATGAAGAAGACGCGACACGCCGCGCGGCCGTCGATCTGATCCGAAAGAAGAATCCCGGCGCCGACGCAAACGATACGAACTACGTTTTCCTCACGTTCGTGACGCAGTTTCTTCCCGCCGGCGTGGTGGGATTGGTCCTGGCCGCGATCTTCTGCGCCGCGATGTCTTCGACGGCAGCGGGACTCAACTCGCTCGCGTCGACGACCGCGGTCGATGTCGTCAAGCGGCTGGTGTGGCGCGACGCGACGGACCATCAATACGTCGTCGTGTCGAAATGGCTGACGATTTTCTGGGGCGTGTTCGCGATCGCATTCGCCGAGTTCGCGGGACGGCTCGGATCGCTGATCGAGGCCGTCAACAAACTCGGCTCGCTCTTCTACGGCACGATCCTCGGCATCTTCCTGCTCGCGTTCTACACAAAGGAGATCAGCGGAACGGCGGCGTCGCTCGGCGCGATCATCGGCGAAGCGGCCGTGCTGTGGTGCGCCGCGTTCACGAACCTCGCGTGGCTGTGGTGGAACGTGATCGGGTGTGTGGTGGGTGTGGCGGCGGCGCTGGTGATCGAGAAAATGCTGCCCTCCGCGCTCCCTGTACGAGTCACTCCTGGGTCATAATCGCAGTGCTCCATGAACATCGCGGCCGGTGCGCGGCTGGGACCGTATGAGGTAGTAGCGCCCCTTGGCTCCGGCGGGATGGGCGAAGTGTATCGAGCGAGCGACACGCGCCTCGATCGCACGGTTGCTCTGAAGATTCTGCCGGCGCATCTCTCCCGCGATCCGCAGTTCCGCGAGCGCTTCGACCGCGAAGCGCGGACGATCTCCTCTCTCAGCCATCCGCACATCTGCACGCTGTACGACGTCGGACATCACGACGGCATCGACTTTCTCGTGATGGAGTTTGTGGACGGACAAACACTCGCCGACCGGCTTGCCAAAGGGCCGCTTCCCATCGATCAGGTCCTCCGCTACGGAATCGAAATCGCCGATGCTTTGGACAAAGCGCATCGACAGGGCATCATCCATCGCGATCTCAAACCCGCGAATATCATGATCGCGAAATCGGGCGCGAAGCTTCTCGACTTCGGGCTCGCCAAGATCGTCTCGGAAGAAAGCCCGGTCATTCAGCTCTCCCATGTTCCGACCGCGCAACGACAGCTCACGCAGGAAGGCACGATCCTCGGCACGTTTCAGTACATGGCGCCCGAGCAGCTCGAAGGACTGGAAGCTGATGCGCGCACAGACATCTTCGCCTTCGGCACAGTCCTCTATGAGATGGCGACCGGCCGGCACGCGTTTGAAGGTAAGACCAAGACCAGCCTGATCGCGGCGATCGTCGATCGCGATCCGCCCGCGATCTCGACGATCCAGCCGATGACTCCACCGGAATTCGAACGCGTGGTGACGACGTGTCTGGCCAAAGATCCGGATGACCGATGGCAGAGCGCGCGCGATGTCGCGAACGAGCTTCGCTGGATTCAGAAGTCAGCGACCGCGACCCCTCTCGCACAGAAGACGAGGCGCGACTGGATCGCGTGGTCTGTGGCACTGGTCGCCATCGCGGCGGCGGCCGTCTTCGCTTATCTGCACCATCGCGCGATCGGCCAGCCGCCGCAGAGCGTGCAGAGCGCAATCCTTCCGCCGGAGAATGGAGTGTTTGCATTTGGCCCACCGAGCGGAGGAGTGGCGATTTCACCTGACGGCCGCCGAATCGTTTTCCGCGTGACGACCGATGGTAAAACGATGCTCTGGGTTCGCGCGCTGAACACATCGGTCGCCCAACCGCTTCTCGGCACCGAGGAAGGAACGCTTCCGTTCTGGTCACCAGACAGCCGCTTCATCGCCTTTTTCGCCGGCGGCAGATTGAAAAAGATCGACGCGAATGGCGGTCCTCCGCAGCCGATTTGTGCCGTGAGCAGTCAACCGCGCGGCGGCAGTTGGGGCCGCGATGGAGTCATCCTCTTTTGCGGCGGCACTCGTGATCCAGTCTCAAAAGTCGCGGCCGAAGGAGGAGCTCCGATTCAGGTGACAAAGATCGGACCCGGGCAGTACAGCCAGCGCTGGCCGACGTTCTTGCCGGACGGACGGCATTTCCTCTTTTTCGCGCAGACATGGGCGGGACAGCCAAACGAGCGTGACAAAACCTACATCGGCTCCCTCGATTCGGGCGAGGCGCGGCCGTTGTTTCATTCGAACGGAGCGGCGATGTACGCGCCGCCCGGATACCTCGTGTTCGTACGCGATCGCATGCTGCTGGCCCAGCGATTCGACCCGAAAAAACTGCAATTGATCGGCGAGCCTTTCCCGATTGCGGAACGCATCGAGTCTTTTCCCCAGACCAGCACCGCGATCTTCTCGGTGTCCGACAATGGCGTCCTCGTGTTCCAGCGCGGCGAGAACAGCTCCGATCTGCATCTTTCATGGTTCGATCGCAATGGAAAAGAGATCGAAACCATTACGCCACCAGGCGACTACAGCCACCCGCGCCTGTCTCACGACGGCAAGCGCGTCGCCTATGATCTCCTCGATTCGCAGAGTGGTCTATCGGATATCTGGATCTTTGACCTGGTCAGACGTGTGCCCACGCGGCTGACGTTCGAAGCCGAAAACGAGGCGTATCCGATCTGGAGTCCCGACGATCAGACGATCGCCTACTCGTTCCAGCGGCCAAACGGCGGTTTCGACCTCTACAAGAAACCTTCGACCGGCGCCGGCGTTTCGGAGCCAGTGTTCGCCTCGCCTGCTCTGAAGTTCGCGATGGACTGGTCCGCTGACGGAAAGTCGATCTTCATACAATCGAACGATCCCTATCAACGCAACAACTGGGACATCATCCGCGTTTCGGCCGACACCGGCACGGCCGCCAATCTCATCGCCACGAAGTTCAATGAAGGGGTTCCGCAACTCTCGCCCGACGGCCGCTGGCTTGCCTATATCTCTGATCAAGCAGGCGCGAATAACGTCTATATCGAGCCATTTCCGCAAACGGGCGCGAAATACCAGGTTTCCACTGGCGGCGCCACCCAACCGCGTTGGCGCCGGGACGGAAAGGAATTGTTCTATCGGACGACCGAAGATCGGATGGCTTCGGTCATGGTCAACGCGACGCTTCACGGCCTGCAGATCTCGCAGCCCTCCGTGTTGTTTCAAACCCATCTCGCTACGAGTTCTGGCCCTGCCGGAGCGCAGTACGACGTCTCGCCCGACGGACAGAAGTTCCTAATGAACGTCTCCTCCAAAATTGGAGGCTCTCGTCCACTGACGCTCATTACCAACTGGACTGCGGAAGTGAATCGTTAGCGCGTCACTTTGACGATGACGAACCCTGCCAGCTCGCGATCGAGTGTTGGATCTCGCCGACTTCGTCCTTATCTTTTTCGCCGGCTTTGGAGATCGCGCGCTGCGCCGTCGCGATCGCGCCGGCGCGGTCTCCCGCCATCGCCTGCGCGCGGGCCTTCTCGAACAGGTTGCGAATGTTTTCATTCACCTTGATCGACTGATCGAGCCACCGGTTCGCCTCGTCGAGATTCACGCGGTTCTCGATCGCGAACGTCGCCGCGCGCAACGGAGTCTGCCAATCATCCTGCTTCGCCGCGGCAACTGCGGCGCGCGCATCGGAAAGAACTTTCTTAGTCGTGCCCGTTCCGACCGTGAATGGAACCGAAAGCTTTTCCCAATGGATCGCCACGGTCGCCTGATCGGGGCCCACCGACGGGACCTCGAACGTCATCCATTCCGCGAACGGCGCAGACTGCGGTTTCGCTTTCACGCGCAGCGCGTCTTTGGCGGGGTCGTGGTTGAACGAGCCCCACTGATTCGCAGTGGTGTTGAAGACGATCGTCCACTCGTCTTTCCCTGGAATCGTGTGCAGGCTGTAAGTTCCTTTCGGTAGCGCCTGGCCGTTGATCGTCACGTCGTCCGTGAAAGCGATCGTCGTCGCTTCGTTGGCTCCAGTGCGCCAGACAACGTCGTATGGAACGAGTCCTCCCCAGATCTGGCGTCCTTTGAGTCCGCGGCGGCTGTACGTGATCGTTACATCGGTCAATCCGATCAGAGCACGCTTCCTGCAGAATGGAGCACGCATGACATCAATCGTCCTGTTCGGCGGCCCTTCTGACGAGCGTCACGTCTCGGTCGCATCAGCACAAAACATCGTGCGCGCGCTCGGCAATACACTCGCCTGGTTCTGGGCGCCCGACGGACCCGTGCACGACGTGGCGGTCGACGATCTCCTGTCGCATCAACGTCCGTTCGAGATCGATTTCCAGCCGAGACGGCCGGCGATCTGGCCGAATATCGAGCAGGCGCTCGACACGCTGCCGGTGGACGATCCGGTCTTCGTTCTCGCGCTGCACGGCGGCGAGGGCGAGGACGGCACACTGCAGAAGATGATGGAGCAGCGGGGCATCGCCTTCACGGGATCGGGATCGGCCGCCAGCGCGGCCGCGTTCGACAAGGGACGCGCGAAGGACATGCTGAAAGGGCGCGCGCGGATGGCCGAGTCGCGCACTGCGTCAGATCCGAAAAAATTGCGAGCGACCGTTCGCGAAATGCTTTCGAGATACGACCGCGTCGTCGCCAAACCGCTGGCGGGAGGATCGAGTCGCGGATTGTTTTTCATCAACAAGGGAGAGGATTTCAAGACCGAGGTGGACGTTCCGTACATCGTGGAGGAGTTTTTGACCGGACGCGAGCTGACGATCGGCGTCATCGATCGTGACGGCAAGCCGTTCGCGTTGCCGGTGCTGGAGGTGGAAGTCGACACCGGCCGCTCCTTCGATTACGCCGGCAAATACCTCGGCTCCGGAACGCGCGAGATCTGTCCGGCCAGGATTTCCGATCGCATGCGGGACGCGGCACAGAGGGCCGCGATCATCGCTCACACGGCACTTGGATGCGAGGGCTACTCGCGGACCGATGTCGTCGCGACCGAGGATGCAATGTACTTTCTCGAGCTCAACACCCTTCCGGGACTGACGACCAGCTCGCTCGTTCCGAAAGAGCTGCAGGCGGCGGGAATCTCTTTTCGGGATTTTCTCGAATCGCAGATCGAACTTGCCCGCGCGAGGGCAGATGTTCTATCGAATCCTCGTTGACGCCACGGCGCTCGGGCATCTCGCGTTCGTTCTGTTCGTCGCGTTCGGCGGGCTGCTCGTTCTGCGATGGCGAAAACTCGCGTGGGTGCATCTTCCAGCGGCGATCTGGGGAGCGCTCATCGAATTCACGAACTGGAACTGCCCGCTGACCGCGTACGAGAACACCTTTCGGATTCGCGCCGGCATGCAAGGCTACGACGAGGGCTTCATCGCACATCACATCTACACGCTGATCTATCCAGCCGGCCTGACTCGCGGCGTTCAGCTCGCAATTGCCGTGTTCGTGTTTGCGATCAACACGGCGGTCTACGCGAAGGTGTTTCCGATCAGGATTCGTCGATCTCCCCGAGCGTAAATCCCGTGACTCCGATCGGCACGTCCGGCCCTTCCTTCGGCGTCGCGCCGCGGCGCCGGCTCGCATCAATCTTCTTTTCGCCATCGGGAGTGACCGCGGTCTCTTTCGC
>DATBSF010000130.1:0-3552 GCA_036559905.1 Thermoanaerobaculia bacterium
TCGTTCCTGTCGACGTTGATCGCCTCCAGCGTCACGGCGATGCGGCCGCCGCTGTCGCGGAAATGTCCGGTGATCACGTTGTCGACACTCAGACTCTTTCCCGTCTGCTGTGGGTCGACGTCACCGGTGAGCTTCCTGGTCTTGGCGAACGGGCGCACGGCGAGGGAACGGCTGTGGCTGAGGATGGTGATCAGCTCGTCGGGAAGAGCGAGGGTCAGATAATCGCGCTCGCGATTCCCGCCGAGATTGGCGAAGGGAAGGACGGCGATGGTCGTCTGCTTGCTCGTCGCCGGCAGCGGCGAAGTCCGCAATCGCCACACGACCAGCGCCGCGACGATCAACATCACCGCTGCTGCTGCGGCAAACCAGAGCGCTCGCCTCCGCGGCCTGGCTGCGGCGGCGACGCCCGAGTCGTGCTTCAACCGCCTGAGGTCAGCGCGGATGTCCGCTGCCGACTGATATCGCAATTCGCGATCCTTCTGCAGGGCCTTCGTGACGATGGGGGCGAGCTCTCCGGGAATTGGCGGGGGATCGCGATGCAGGATCGCGTCGGAGATCGCCGCGGTTGTGGGGCCGGGAAACGCGCGCTCACCCGTGGCCAGCTCGTAAAGGACAGCACCAAATGAGAACAGATCGGTGCGCGCGTCGACAACCTCGCCCCGCGCCTGCTCGGGCGACATGTAGGCCGCGGTGCCGACGGTCGTATCCGCGGCCGTGAGATCTCGAATTGCGGTCGCCGAATCATCGGTGACCTGTTTTGCCAGCCCGAAGTCGAGGATCTTCAGGTGCCCGAGGCGGGTGAGGAAGAGGTTCGCGGGCTTGAGATCGCGGTGGACGATGTGCGCCTCGTGCGCGGTGGCCAGAGCGTCGGCAAACTCGATGGCCACATCGATCAGCTTTTCCTTGTCCACGCGCTCGCACTCTCGCAGCGTCTTTCCTTCGAGGAGCTCCATGACCAGGAATGGCTGGCCATCCACCTCATCGACTTCGTAGATCGTGCAGATGTTCGGATGATTGAGCGCCGATGCCGCGCGCGCTTCGCGCTGAAAGCGCTCCAGCGCGTTGCGATCCTTCGACAGCGCGTCGGAGAGCATTTTCAACGCCACGAGCCGGCCGAGGCGCGTGTCTTCGGCTTTGTAGACGACTCCCATTCCACCCGCGCCGAGCGCTTCCAGGATCCGGTAATGCGAGATCGTGCGGCCGATCACGTGTCAGCGATTGTAAGGCGAAGAACGCGGCCAGATGGACGATTCCGAGCGTTTCTAAGGTGCGTTTTGCGCTCTCGATTGAAGGAATCGCTGCTGACATTGAACCGCCGCTTGGCGGACTCTCTGAAACTCCGGTTTCCTCCGAATCTGCGCAAACAGAGGATCGAGGTCGAGCGCCGGATGTGCACAGTAGCCGCTCGCTACGCTGTTACGCAGAAGCTCCAGCGCGTCGTCGTCACGATTGCAAGCCGCGAAGATCTCGGCAAGGAAAAACGCCACTTCTCCGTCGGTAATCTGGAGGACTTCGTCTTTTGCGACCGACGCCAGGTGGTCGATTTCTTTCTGAGGACGGCGGACGACGACGCCCTGCACCAGGACCCATTGCGGCCGGCGAAGCGTCATGTCGCTGCCGACCATACGGACCGCGTCAGCGAGGCGTCCCTGCCGAAGCACAATTCGGGCGATGAAGTCTCTGGCCCACTCGGAATTACCATCGAGATCGACGAAGGTCCGCGCTTCTGTGTACTTGCCCATCAGCAGATAGGGGATAGAACACGAGCGCAGGCTTGGATCTGAGGGATCGAGAGAGAATGCGGTTTCGCATTCGCGGATCGATTCATCGAGAAGCCCGGCGTAGCGCAAAACATAACCGAGCGTGAAGTGCGCGTCGGCGCTGTGTGGCCATCGAGCGACTAGATCGCGCGCCAGTGGATAGGCGCCTTCAAGATTACCCCTCTCCGTTCGGAAATTGATCAAGATCCTTCTTACCCCGACGAAATCCGGATCGAGTGCGATCGCCTTCTCGGCTGCTGCCTCGGATTTGACCGCCGAAGCTTGGCCGCCGCCAGCGTACTGATAGTCCCGGTAGTACCGGGCGCTGAGCCAACCCCATGCAGGCGCATACGCAGGGTCGAGTGCGACCGCCTTTTCAAGCTGATCCAGCGCCCGCTTGTTCGGTTCCGGATCAAAGGACATCGACACCGCTTCCAGAAACAGCCGATACGCCTCTTGATTGCGTGGCCGATTTCGCTCGCTCGGTTCGGCAATATGCAAGGAGGGAAGAAGGCCACGCCGGATGCGGTCCGACAGTCCGTTGCGTATGGCGATCAAGTCCCCAGCCGGCATCTCAATCGAATCGCGCCATAGGACATTGGCGTTTTCGACGTCGATTGCCTCGAGCGTGATGCCGACCCGACCTGCAGTGTCCCGGAAATTTCCCGTGACCACGTTTGCCACTCGCAAATTTCGCCCGGTCTGCTGCGGATCGATGTCGCCAACGAACTTGCGCGTCATCGCGAACGGGCGCACAGCGAGCGAATGACTATGACTGAGAATGGTGATGAGCTCATCCGGCAGCGCAAGTTTCAAGTAATCGCGATCGCTACTGGCGCCGAGGTTTGCGAAGGGAAGAACGGCGATGGTGGTCTGTCGCGATGGCGTCGGCTTTGCCGCCGGTCGTAAACGCCAGATTACCGCCGCGGTGATAATGGCCAGCACGGCGACCGCGATCCAGATCGCCGATCGTGGCGACCTTGGTCGAGCGACAGCGCCGGAATCGTGCTGCAAGCGCTTCAGATCCGCGCGGATGTCCGCCGCCGACTGGTAGCGCAGCTCGCGATCCTTCTCGAGGGCTTTCATGATGATCGCGGCGAGCCGTGGGTCGATGTTCTTCGGAGTCTCCGGCTGCTGATGCAGGATCGCGTCGAAGATCATCGCCGTGGTCGCGCCGTGAAACGCGCGCGTACCCGCCGCCAGCTCGTAAAGCACCGCGCCGAACGAAAAGAGGTCCGTGCGCGCGTCGACATCTTGTCCGCGAGCCTGCTCCGGCGACATGTAAGCGACCGTGCCGACAGTCGTGTCGCTCGCCGTCAGTTCACGCACCGCCGTCGCCGAACCTTCGGTCACGTGTTTGGCCAAACCGAAATCGAGGATCTTCAGATGCCCGAGGCGGGTGAGAAAGAGATTCGCAGGCTTGAGATCACGATGGACGATGTGCGCGTCGTGCGCCGTGGCCAGAGCGTCGGCAAATTCGATGGCCACCTCGATCAGCTTTTCACTCTCCAGGCGATCGCACTCGCGCAGCGTTTTCCCGTCGAGCAGCTCCATGACCAGGAATGGCTGGCCATCCGCTTCATCGACTTCGTAGATCGTGCAGATGTTGGGATGATTGAGCGCCGACGCCGCGCGCGCTTCACGCTGAAATCGCTCCAGCGCGTTGCGATCCTTCGACAGCTCCTCGGAGAGCATCTTCAACGCCACCAGCCGCCCCAGTCGCATGTCTTCGGCTTTGTAGACGACGCCCATCCCGCCGGCGCCGAGCGGTTCCAGAATGCGGTAATGCGAG
>DATBSF010000131.1:0-3668 GCA_036559905.1 Thermoanaerobaculia bacterium
GGTCGGGCGATATGAAGTCAGCGACGACGGCAACCTGCTCGCATACTCCACCGACAACGTCGGCTATCGCCAGTACGTGCTGCACGTCAAGGATCTCCGCACCGGGGAGAATCTTCCCGACACTGCGCAGAAAGTCGGCACCGTGTTGTGGGCCGCGGACAACAAGACGATCTTCTACACCGTCGAGAATCCGGCGAAGCGCCAATGGCGTCTATATCGCCACACGCTAGGCAGCGCCGATGATGCTCTGGTCTACGAGGAGAAGGACGATCTCTACGACCTGTATGGCGATCGATCGCTCTCCGGCGATTGGATCTTCATGACTTCGGAGAGCAAGACCGCGACCGAAGTGCGCGCGATTTCAGCTAAGGATCCGACCGCCGCGCCGCGCGTGATCGTTCCGCGGAAAGAGGATCTGAAGTATTACCTCGATCATCGCGGCGATCGTTTCTACATCCGCACCAACGACGCCGGCATCAACTACCGCGTCGTGAGCGCGCCGGTTTCTGATCCGCAACAGAAAAATTGGACGGAAGTGATTGCGTACCGTAAGCCGGTGAACATCACGGATCTCAGTGTCTTCGCGAACTACCTGGTGGCCACCGAGCGTGAAGGGGGATTGACCCAGCTCGAGATCGTGGACCTTCGCGACGGCAAATCGCATCGCATCGCGTTCCCGGAGCCTACCTACACGACCGGCGCGAGTCAGAATCACATTTTCGACACGCAGGTCTTTCGCTACACGTACACCTCGCTCGTCACGCCTAACAGCACGTACGACTACGACATGGACACGCACCAGCAGACGCTGCTCAAGCGCGTCGAAGTCCCGAATTACGATCCGTCGAAGTACACCTCGGAACGGATCTATGCGACGGCGAAGGACGGCGTGAAGATCCCGATCTCGCTCGTCTATCGCAAGGATGTGAATCCGCGGGGCGTCAATCCGCTCTGGCTGTACTCGTACGGTTCGTATGGATCGTCGACGAATCCGGCGTTCTCGAGCTCGCGCCTCTCGCTGCTCGATCGCGGTTTCGTGTACGCGATGGCGCACATCCGCGGCGGCGGCGAGATGGGCAAGCAGTGGCACGAGTCGGGTCGGATGATGACGAAGAAGAACACCTTCACCGACTTCGTCGCAGCCGCGGACTACCTCGTCAAGCAGAAGTACACATCGAAGGACAAGCTCGTGATCTCGGGAGGCAGCGCCGGCGGATTGCTGATGGGCGCCGTCACGAACATGCGGCCGGATCTCTTCCACATCGTGGTCGCGTACGTTCCGTTCGTCGATGTGATCAACACGATGCTCGATCCAACCTTGCCGCTCACGACGCAGGAGTACATCGAGTGGGGCAATCCGAATGAGAAGGCGGCCTACGTCTACATGAAGAGCTACGACCCGTATTCGAATGTCGCGAAGAAGCGCTATCCGACGATGCTCGTCCGTACATCGCTCAATGACAGTCAGGTCGGATATTGGGAAGGGACGAAGTGGGTCGCGAAGCTGCGTGCGAACAAGACGGATAACAATCCGCTGCTTCTGAAAGTGAATATGGGCGCGGGCCACGGCGGAGCATCGGGGCGGTACGACGCGCTGCGCGATCTGGCTCTCGACTACGCGTTCGTGCTCACGCAGATGGGTCCGCGCGTGGCGATCGACGAGCCGGCGAAGAGCAGCATGAAGTGATGCCCAGGGTTTCGACGGATGCAAAGATCGCCGCGTTGCTGGCGGTCGCCGTCGCATTGATCTTTTCGGACGTCCTATTTTTCGGCAGCGGCTTCTACATTCGCGATGTTTACCGCGACTATCTGCCATCGCGATTTGTTCTGCGCGCCGTCCTCGCCGGCGGCGAGCTCCCGATGTGGAATCGCTACTGGTCGGGAGGGCAGCCGCTGGCCGCCAATCCCGGCTTTCAGGCGTTCTATCCCGGAACGTGGCTGGTGTTTCTACCGAGTTTCTTCTTTGGGTTCAATCTCGAGATCGTCGCGCACATCGCGCTCGCGACGATCGGAATGTTTCTGCTTCTGCGATCGATGGAGCTGCGGATCGAATCGGCGCTCTTCGGCGCGACCGCATTCGGATTGGGCGGCGTCGTTCTCTCGCTCACGAACCTGCTGCCATTTCTGACATCCGTCGCATGGTGGCCGCTGATCGTGATGTTCGCGCGCCAGCGCCGCTGGGGACCGCTCGCTCTCGCGCTTGGTATGCTGTTCCTCGCCGCTGAACAATCGGTGATCGTGCAGACGGCGATTCTGCTGATTCTCGTTTTGCTCGCCCCTCATCCGCCCTTCGGGCACCTTCTCCCCGCGCGCGGGGAGAAGGATCTCAATGAGACCCCTCGCCCCGCGCAGCGGGGAGAGGGTGGTCCCGCAAAGCGGGACCGGGTGAGGGGCGCGTTATCAATACTTTTCGCGTTCGGCATCGCCTCGGTCGCAATCGTCCCGGCCGTCGATCTGATGCGCGACTCCGGCCGCGCGCTCTCGCTGACTTTCGAAGACGGCACGTCATGGAGCATGCCTCTCGTTCGCCCCGCCGAGCTTTTCTATCCATATGCTTTTGGTCGCATCACCGATGACGGCGCCGAGTATCGCGGCTCGTCGCGTTACCACCCGCCGCGCCTTCCGTTGATCTTCAGCATCTATTGCGGACTGCTCGTGCCGCTTCTCGCGATCGCGGGCGTCGTGATGCGATTGCAGCGGTGGACGTGGATCGCGATCCCCCTGTCGTATCTGCTGGCGATCGGCGCCAACGGTCCGCTGCCGATTTTCTATCGCTGGATTCGCTATCCCGAAAAATTCATTCTCTTCGGACTCTTCGCGTCGATCGTCCTCGCGGCGGCGGCATTCGACCGCATCGATCGGCGCTTCGCTCCATTTCTAATGTTGCTGGCGGTCGGCGATCTCGCGCTGCACGTGAACGAGCTCGCGCCGCGCATGCCGCCCCGATTCTTCACGCCGCCGCCGGTGACACTCGCGCTGACCGATGCCCGCGGTCCGACGCGCATCTTCCATCAGGCGGAGTGGCCGGTGTGGGGGGCGAAGGGAATCGTCCTCGAGCCCGCCCCGCGGACGTACTGGTCGCAACGCACCGCGCTGATGCCATTCACGCCGGCGCTTTACGGACTGCAGACGATTTACGAGATCGACATCAACGTCACGTCGCTGCGTCCGACCGCCGAGGTCGTACAGTCGATGTGGGAAGCGCTGGGCAACGGCGCGCCGATCCGCCCGTTCATGTTGATGGGAAACGCAGAGTATCTGGTGCTGCCCGGACGCCCCATCCGAATTGCGCGCGGTGCGACGTTGCCGCGCTACTGGTTTGCGGATCAGCTCACGACGATCGCGCGCCGCGAGGATTTCGTTCGCGATCTCACTGCGAAGCGCTGGAGCGATCGCGTCGCGTTCGTGACGATGCCGGCGTTCGCACCTGCACGCACCGAAGTGCTTCGGGTAACGGAATCCGCAAATCGCGCGGAAGTCGTCGTGCGTGCGGACGGGAAGGCATTTCTGGTGGCGAGCGTGACGCCGCATCGCTACTGGAACGTCACGATCGATGGCGCGGCTGCGCCACTGCAAAACGCGAACGTTGGCTTCCAGGGCGTGATCGTTCCCGCCGGAACGCACACGATCCGATTCCGCTACAGCAATCCGCTCATCGCGATCTTTGG
>DATBSF010000132.1:0-13927 GCA_036559905.1 Thermoanaerobaculia bacterium
TAAAGAAAAGCTCTCCGATGTGAACGATGTACTTCAGATTGAACAGCCACCGTAAGATCATCTTGATCGGCAGCGCCATCATCACCAGAAACAGAAACGCTCCGACGTAGTAACGCGGCCCTCCCATCTTCTGATAGAAGCGGCGGAACGGTCCTGCCGCCAGCAGCGGTGGAAGGCTCATGTAGCCGACGACCAGGACGATTCCGAAAATCTCGCGGATCGGCCACAGCTTCGGCAACGGCATCCCGAGCCACGACACCCACACGAGCTCCGACAGATCGACGTTGACGAGCGGAACGAGCTTGTTCGGGTCCCAATATTCGTAAGGTCCGAAGAAGTTCCAGTTCGGGCCGCGCAGGAACGTGCCGGTGATGATGAGGAATGACCACAGCACGAGGAAGCCGTACAGGAAGATCGCGATCTCCCACTTGCGCTCACGGAACCCGTAATAGCCGTTGCCCTTCGGATTCGTGTCGATGTAGGGAATGGCCATCAATCCGACGATGATCAGCCCCGGAAGCACGACGCCCGCGAGCCAGGGATCGAAGTAGACGAGCATCTCTTGCAAGCCGAGGAAATACCAGGGCGCCTTCGCGGGATTCGGCGACGACGTCGGATTGGCCGCTTCTTCGAGCGGCGCCCGCAGCCCGACCGACCAGACGATCATCACGATCGAAAGAATGATCATGCAGAGCATCTCGGTGTAGACGAGGTCGGGCCACACGAAGAGCTTCTCGTTGCTTTCGGTTTTCTCCCACGGGATGCCGCCGGCCTCGATCTGCTTGTCGTTCAGATAGGCCTTGCGCAGCGCGATCCACGTGAAGATGCCGAGGAGGAAGATCATCGCGCCGATCGGAACGTTGTCGGGCTTGGCGGCGATCAGATAGAAGTTCGGATCGAGGAACGAGACGAAGAACCCGATCATCCCGAAAATCAGCAGCCACTTGCCGGTCTTCTTGTCCCAAAGGCGCGGACCGAGGTGCGCGAGACCGAACAGGATCAACAGGTAGGCCACCGCCAGATACATCAGCGGGCGGATGAAGATGCCCAGAACGAAATAGACGATTCCGAGGACGACGAATGCCGCGCCACCCTTCGATTTCAGCCGCCCGTCGAGCAAGTTGAAATAGATGATGGCGCCGAACGTCGAAGACAGCAGTAGAAAGGAGATTGAGGCTCCCGAGAGAACGTTGATGAAGTCTTTTAGGAAAGTCATCTTCGTTTAGTGCCGAGTGCTGAGTGCCGTGTGCCGAGGAGAGGCCGAGAACACCTCGGCACTCGGCACGCGGCACTCGGCACTTTTTTCATAGCGGACCCGAAATCCCTCCATCTTTGCGCACTCGCCAGAAGTGAATCGCCATCAGGAATCCGGCGACCAGCGGGATCGCGACGCAGTGCAGCACGTAAAAACGCAGCAGCGTGGCCGCCCCGATGGATCGCCCGCCGATGAGACCGAATCGGGCGTCGTCACCGGCGTGAATCAATCGTATGTCGCCGAGTTTTATGAGCCCCGACATGGGGCCCTCATTTCCCGCGCCGGGTGTTGCGCGCGCCATCGACGAGCCGACCGTGATTGCCCAGATCGCGAGCTGATCCCACGGCAGCAGATATCCGGTGAACGAAAGAAGCAGCGTCAACACGAGCAGAATGACGCCGACGTTCCAGTTGAACTCGCGGGGCGGCTTGTACGATCCGGTCATGAAGACGCGGAACATGTGCAGCCACACCGCGATGACCATTGCGTGCGCGCCCCAGCGGTGCATCTCGCGCATGATCCCGAACGGGGCCTGCTCGCGCAGGTCCATGATGTCGGTAAATGCGTATTCTATTGTTGGACGATAATAGAACATTAAAAGTAGTCCTGTTACCGTCTCGACCAGGAACAGAAAGAACGACGTCCCGCCCATGCACCACGTGTAGCTCATGCGCACGCCCGAGCGCCGCACTTTGACCGGATGCAGATGCAGGATCAGGGAGCCGAGGACCGCCAGCACGCGCTTGCGGTTGGTGTTGGGGATGCCGACCCGGAAGACGGACTTCCAGATCTGCGAGTTAACGATGTTTTCCTGGAGTGCTTTTACGCTGGACATTTCACAGTTTGATGAACGCCTCCGGGTCCGTCCATTCGCCTCTTTCCTGGTGGAATTGCTTCGACTTGTCGACGACGATCTGCCCGTCCGCGGGATCGATGAAAATCTTGGCGCGTTCGAGAGGACGCGGCGTCGGTCCCTCGAAGTTCACTCCTGATTTGTAGTAGCCGCTGCCGTGGCACGGACACTTGAACTTGTTCTGCGTCGGAAGCCAGTTGGGGGTGCATCCGAGGTGCGTGCACACGGTAATCAGCGCGTACATGATGTCCTCGGTCCGCACCAGCCAGATGCCGAACTTGTCCTTCCAGCGCTCATCGACCTCGCCGACGGCGTAGTCCGCCACTAAGCCGGCCTTGAACTTCTGGACCGGCTCGAAGAGCACGTTGGGGAACATGAATCGCCCGAGAACGCTGGCCAGACCGCCGAGGGCGGCGGTCAGGGCAAGCCAGGCGGCGGTAATAACGAAGGGAAAGCTCCGACGAGTCATCTCCCCTTGTTCGCGGATGTCGGCGGCGGCGCTTCCCGCGAGGGGGGTCTTCGGTACTACCTGATATGGCGTGAGTTCTTCCGACATCAGGAGATTGTGAAGAAACGGAACAAGCTCGCTCCGGCCGCTAAATATCAGTCATTTAGGTGATCGCTGTCAACGGAAAAGGTGACTCAGTGCAGTAGCGATTTCGCCGCGGCGCGCACTCGAAGACTCGGATCGGTGGCCCCAAGGCGCTGCAGATCGGCCCGCGCGTCGGCTCCCGCGAGGCGCGCGTAGGGCGCCATCGCCATCATCATGACGTCTTCCTTCTGGTCCTCACGCATGTCCTTCACCTGATTGAGCCGCGTGCGATCGAGCATCTCGCGAAGCACCGGCACCGCCCGCCGATCGTTGAAGCGCGTCAGCGATATCGCTGCGTTCCAGCGCACCTCGGCCACGTCGTCGGAGAGGCCCTCCACCAGCTCCGGCAGCGAGCCGGGGTCACGGAGCTCGCCGAGCGTGAAGTATGCCGTCTTGCGAACATCCTTGTCGGCGTCCTTCGTCACCTGCTCGATGCGCCAGACCGAAGCCGGGTCTTTCAGCTCGCCGAGAGCCATCAGGACGTAGATGCGATTGTCAGGATCGCGATCGTTGAGGCCATCGAGGAGCAGCGGCGTCGCGCGCCGGTCGCCGAGCGAGCCGAGGACCATGCTGAGGTAGCGGCGGATGCGAGGATCGTCGCTCTTCGATTGCTCGTAGATCGCGGCAACCTGCTGCTCGAGATTCGGATAGCGGGCTGCCTCTCCCCTCTTGAGCGATTTCGAAAGCTGATACGCCGCCTGCCAGCGCTCGTGCGAGCTGCCGGAACGGATCGCGTTCAGATAATCGGGAATCGAATGCTGCTCGGTGGCGAGTTTGCCGAAGAAAAAGAAAACGCCGACCGCCACCAGCACGATGCCGAGAGGGAATAGGACGAATTGGAGGAGGACGTTGCGGGGGGTTTCTTTGGGGATGTCTGACATCAGAGAACGAGGAATGTTAAATGTTGAATGTTGAATGTTGAATGCAGCCCTCATTCAACATTCAACATTCACCATTCAACATTCCTCGTCATCTCCCCGTCCCGGCAACGACGAAATCGGGCAAATACCCCTTGAGCTGCGTGGGTGCATCCGGCACCACAATCGCGTCCTTATCGCACACCGATTCACAAAGTCTGCACGCGACGCATTTGTTCTTTTCGACGAACGCGATCTTGTAGTGGTTGGAAATGGTCTCGTCATGCGCCTCGACCATCGCGATGCACTCGAACGGGCAGATGTCGACGCAGAACTCGCATCCCGTGCAGAGCTCCTTGATGACCTCGGCTTTCGGGATGTCTCTCGGCTTCACGCGGGGGATGAACTCGCCATGCTGGTTCTGGATCGCGTCGACCGGGCAGTAGATGCCGCAGACAGAGCAGTCGATGCAGCGCTCGGGGTGGATGTAGTACTGCCCTTTTGCGGTGCCCCAGATGGTGTTCGTCGGGCACTTGACCTCGCAAACGGTGCATCCAATGCACTTGTCGGTGATGAAATGCGGCATGGCGGATCAGTTTACCTTAACAATCGCTGCGTTCTCGTTGACGTAGAGCGGAGTGACCTTTCGGGAACGCCGAATGATCGCCAGTTCCGGAGCGCCGCGCTCGCCAATCCACAAGAACGTGCCGGGGGGGACTTCACTTCCCGGCGACGGCATCGCACGCCATCCGGGATGCAGAGCCTGCTCGGGAGGGAACGCGATCGCCGGCCGCACCATGATCGTCTCGAGATAGAGGTATCCGCTGGCAACGACAGGCCCTGGCAAGCCGCGCAGATGCAGCGCCGCGTCGCGGTAGTCGTCGATCGGACGCCGCGCGTGATCGATGATCCCGATCGCGCAGGTAGCGACGCCGACCGCGATCAACAGCGGAATGAGTTTCTTGTGCGCGGAGACCGACAGCCAGAGCACGAACGGGACCGCGATCACCGATTCAAATCGCAGCGGAAAATAAATCCGCAATGCGAGCGCCAGTGCGAGTGGAACGAGCGTCATCGCCGCGTAGCGATTGAGTCGATGGGCCGCAGCGACCAGCAAAACGGCGGCGATGATCGCCAACCAGATCGGCGGCCGCGCGAATAGCGCATCGGGATATTGGGGAAATGCGCCGATCCACGCCATCGACGCTCGCGGCTGATGCAGGGCGAGCCAGGCGCCGGGCAGGAAGAGAACGATCGCAATCGCGAGCGCTTTCCAATTCCTCCACAACAAAACAATGAACAGCGCGCCGTAGTAATGCGAATAGGCGGCGGCGACGAAGAGAAGCGCGGCGGTCCACGGCTTCTCTCGATCGAGCGCGAGGATTCCGAGCGCCACGAACATCGCGCAGAGCGCGTACGCGCGGGCATCGACCGCCAGCAAAACCGCCGGCGGAAAAACGGCGAGCAGCGCGGCTGCCGTCAGTTTTCGCGACGCGATCAATGCGATCAACGGGACCGTGCTGAACAACAGCGAAATCGCGCGGATGACGAGAATCGGCGGATTACCGAGCGCGTGAATCAGGAAGTAATACAGCGGCGGGCCGGAGTCGTAATGCAGCGCCTGCAGGATCCCCGCGAACGCATGGCCGCTGATCCAGCGCGTGAAGAGCTCGTCGAAGAAAGGCTCGCGGACGAAGAGGAGGATCAGCCGCGGTACGAAAAACAGCGCGGCGATTCCAACGACGGCGCGCTTCACCTACGGCGTCGTCGTCAGCAGATCGAGGAAACTCTGGATCGTGTTGAGCTTCCGCTCCGATTGTGCGTACAGCTTGGCGGAGAAAATCGCGGTCGCGGCGTGCGCCGCCAGCAGCGCGAAGAGCTCGTAATCGACGGCCCTGAAGACGTGTTTCTCGTCGATCAGTTTGTAGACCGCGATCACGCCGATCATCTGATCCTTGATCTTCAGCGGAATGGCGGCCAGCGGCCAATCGAGCGAGACCTTGCCGTCGCTCAGATAAAAACTCTCTCCGCTGCGCGCGACCCCGCCGAGGGTTCCTTCACCGAGCCGCGTCGAGATGTCCTCGCAACCCGGCATCGCATCCTCCCCACCGCACGCGATCGCTCGCAGCTCCTCGGTATTCTCGTCGAGCAGCAGGATCGCGTACGTCTTCGCACCGATGAGGCTGACGATGATGTCCTGCACGATGTCGATGACTTCGCGAAAATCGAGCGTCGAATGGAGTTGGTAGCTCGCGACGTAGAGGCTGGCGAGGTTCGCGTTCTGCTCCTCGATCTCGGTGTAGCGGGTGGCGTAGTCCTTGTTCTCTTCCTGGAGGGTGCCGAGACGGTTGCGGAGCCGTTCGTTGTCGCGGAGCAGCTCTTCGGTGAAGGCCCTGCTCTTGTTGAACAGCTCGAGGAACTTCTCAGCTCTCGACTCGTCGGTCATCGCGATCAAATTTTACACGGGTGAGACGCTCGATCGCGGGCGCGATCTCGCTCAGCGGAAGGATCTGATCGACGGCACCGGTCTTGATCGCCTCGTTGGGCATGCCGAAGATGATGGCGGTGTCGGATGACTCCGCGATCGTCTTGCCTCCGCGGTCGCGAACGCGGCGGATCGCGCGCGCGCCGTCATCGCCCATGCCGGTCATGATCACCGCGACGAGTTTTTCGCCGCACGCGTCGCTGGCCGATCCGAAGAGGCGATCGACGGAGGGCGCATACAAGTCGGTCGCATCGGGAGCTGTGATTTTCACCTGCAAGCCGCCGTTGCTGCGATGCACCTCCATCTGCAATCCGCCCGGTGCGACATAGACGCAGCCCTGAACGAGGGGCTCGCCGTCGACCGCTTCCTTGACGCTGTATTTCGTCAGGCGGTCGACGCGTTCCGCGAAGAGGCGCGTGAAGGTGGGCGGCATGTGCTGCGCGACGACGATCGGAATCGGCATCAGAGGCAGCGACTGAAAGAGATGCTGCAGGGCGGGAGGGCCACCGGTCGAGCAGCCGATCGCGATCAGCTCGATGTCCCCGATTTTGTGAACGGCCGGCGGCGGCTGCACCTCTTCCTCCGCGATCCGCGCGCGGACGTTGGCCATCTGCACGCTCGCGAACTGCTTCACCTTCGCGATCAGATCGCGCTGAATCTCCTCGAGGCGCGGCGAGACGTTTCCGCCCGGCTTGGTGATGAAATCGATCGCGCCGAGGTCCATCGCCTTGAAAACGCTGCGGTCGCTCGACTTCGACGAGACCGCGATCACCGGCGTCGGCCGGTTCTGCATCAGCCAGCGCAGAAACGAGAAGCCGTCCATCACCGGCATTTCGAGATCGAGCGTGATGACATCCGGCGAATGCTTCACGACCTGCTTGATGCCGTCCTCGCCGTTGTTGGCAGTGGCGACGACGTTGATTTCCGAGTCGGACTCCAGCATGCGCGAGATCGTCACGCGGTTGTATGCGGAGTCATCGATGACTAATGCTTTGATCATTTCGTCAGTGCCGAGTGCCGGGTGCCGAGTGCCGAGTTCTCCCGCCCCTCGGCACTCGGCACTCGGCACTCGGCACTTATTTCTGATACACCATGTCGTTCTTCAGGTGCTTGAGTTTGAATTGCGTGGAGAGCGTGATCAGCGATTCGGAGTGGCCTAACAGAAGGTAGCCGCCGTCGATCAGGCGGTTGTAGAAGTTGTTGATGACCATGCGCTTCGACGCGTCGTCGAAATAGATGATGACGTTACGGCAGAAGATCACGTCGACGTTGCCGAGGAGCGAGACGCGCGGCTCGTCGTAGAGGTTGAGGCGGCCGAATGAGACGCGATTGCGGATCTCGTCGGAGACGCGCCAGCATGCGTCCGGCTCGCGCGTGAAGTACTTGTCGCGCAGCGTCGGGTCGGTCGTCCGGAATGCCGTCTCGCGATATTGCCCCTTGCGCGCGCGCACGAGGACCTCGCTGCTGATGTCGCTCGCGAAGATCTCGATCGTCGCGCGATCGTAGGCTCGCGCTTCCTGCAACAGGATCGCGATCGAATACGGCTCTTCGCCGCTCGCACACCCCGCCGACCACACCCTGACTTTCCTCACTGTTTTACGTGACAATATATCAGGTATTATTTCTTCGACGAAGGCCGTCAGCTGCGCCGGTTCGCGAAAGAAATACGTTTCCTTGGTCGTGACGAGGTCGTAGATCTCGTCGAATTCGGCGTCGGCGCGCGGGTCGTACTGGAGGAAGTAGTAGTACTTCTGGAACGACTCGAAGTTCAGCTCGCGCGCGCGCGGCGAGAGGCGCTTCTGCAAAAGGTACTTCGACGTATCGGCGAACCAGAGACCGGTGCGGCGATAGATCGCATCGCGCAGCAGGCGAAAAACATCATCCGGCAGATCGAGATGATGGTTGAGGGAGAAGTCCAATGGGGGCATGGGCAATCAATGAGTGCCGGGTGCCGGGTGCCGAGTGCCGAGGGAGTGAAAACTCGGCACTCGGCACTCGGCACTCGGCACTTTGATTCTCACGATTTCATCGCCGACAGGATCGCCGCGATGACCACCTCGCGGCGGCTGTCGGCCGTCCGCCACGCCTGCTCGAGAAGATCGCGATAGAGATCTTTGTGATGGATGAAAACGTCCGAGACGTCGTCGATGATCGCCGCATTCTCGAGCGCCTTGAAGAGATGCGGAAATGACGAGCGGTCGGGAATGCGATCGAGAGCCAGCACCGCCGACTCCTGCACGTACGTGTCGGAATCCTCGAGCGCGCGGTGCAGCGCGGGAAGCGCTTTGGTGTCGCCGCGGATGCCGAGGGCTGCGGCGGCCGCGGCGCGGATGCGCCAGTCCGAATCGGAGAGCGCGTCGAGCAACCGGCGGAACACATCCTCACCGTGAACTTTTGCGAGCGCGAGTACCGCGGCCCGCCGGATCTCGACATCGTTATCACCCGCACAGCGGAACAGAACGTTGCGGACTCCGGACTGTCCGAGCTTTCCGAGCGCTTCGATGACCGCGATGCGCACCGGCGGCAGATCGTTTTCGAGATGCCGCATCAGCGGCTCGAGCGCAAGTTGATGGTGATATTCACCGAGTGCCTGCGCCGCGGCGGTGCGAATCCAGACGTCGCTGTCCTCGAGTGAGCTGATCAGCGGCTCGATCCCTTTTTCGGGACGCAGCCGCACGACGGCATTGATCGCCGCCAGCCGCACGCCCGGCGATTCGTCGGCCAGCGAGAGCACGAGCTGATCGCCGAATCGCTCTTCGCCGAACTTGCCCATCAGCGAAACGGCCTTCTGCCGGATCATCGGATCGCTGTCCTTCGACGCCAGCAGCAGCTCGCTGGGATAGCCCTCGCCCTGGATGTTGACGTACACCGAGAGCGAGTTGAGCTTCACCGGCACCGAGTGCGATTGCAGCAGCCGCCGGATTTTCGTCAGCACGTCGCCTTTGATCTCGGGAAACGCGCCGACCAGCGCTGAAACAGCATTGACGGCCGATTGCTGCGAAGCGACATCGGGATCGTCGAGCTTGGCGAGGAGGTAATCGACCGGCGCGGGATCCATCAGCTCGCCGAGCGTTTCGATGGCGAGACGCCGGATCATCGGATTCTGATGATCGAGGAAGGGGATCACTGCGGGAATCGATTCGCCGCCGCCGAGCGCATTGACGACGCGCAACAGCAGCGCGACGACTTCGTCCTCCTGCGCGTTCTGCAGCGCGTCGAGAATCGGCATGACAGCCCGCGGCCCGAAATCGATCAAGGCCTGCGCCGTCACCTCTGCTGTCTCCGGCTCATCGAGATGCGCGAGCAGCACCGGCAGCGCGCGCTCATCTCCGGACCAGCCGAGGAATTTCAGGATGAAGTTGCGGACCTCGCGCTTCTGCGTCGTCTTGAGCGTTTCAATCAGCGGCTCGATCTTCTGCGCCGGAAAAGACTCGCGGAACTTCCGCTGGATGAGATCGCGCTCGTTCTTTTCGACGATGTGCGGCTTGGTCGCCTCGGCGATCCGCACCAGGGCGCGCAGCGCAGTCAGATTCAGTTTGTCTTCGTCGACGACGACGCGCAGGAGAAAGCTGACCGTTCCGACGTCGCCGATCTTGCCGATCGCTTCCAGCACCGGCTTGCGCAGTGATTTTTCCGAGTACAGCGGCAGGATCGCCGGCAGCGCGGCGCGATCGCCGATCTCGCCCAGCGCTTCGATCGCATGAAACTTCAGCCAGACATCCTCGCGCTTCAGCACGCGTATCAGATGCGGGATGGCGCCGGCATCGCGAAATTTTCCGAGCGAGGAGATGATCGACGACGCGACGTTGACGTCGGTCTCGCCTTCCAGCGTCTCGCGCAGCACGTTGAATCCATCCGCGCTGCGAAGATCGCCCAGAAGATTGACAAGCGAAAGGCGGATATCGACGTCGGGCTTCGTCCGCAGGCGGTTGACGATCGCCGGAATCGTCCCATCCCCGATCCTCACCAGCGCCTCGGTCGCCGAATTTCGCCGGCCCGCGTTCTCGGCATCGGCGAGCGCGTCGAGAAGACGCTCGATCACCTCGGGGCGCGGATCGCGCACGAACCCGTCGACGATCGTCTTGCGGACTCGCCAGTCCTTGTCGCCGAGAAGCTCGAACATGAGCGGGTAATCGTGCGCGTCGGTGGAGTGCGAGACGAGGTAGGCGGCTTTCTGGCGCGCGTCGGGGTCCGACGAACGGGCCTGCAAAACGAGATCGGAGTTGGCGCTCATTTAGTGGTGTCATCCCGAGCGTAGCGAGGGACCGGTGTGGGCGGGAGGTACGCAAATCGACATTCTCGTACCGCCCAACCCACACCGGTCCCTCGCTACGCTCGGGATGACATTACTAGCTTGGACAAATCGAGGACGATCGTCAACGCATTTGGGCCGCGAATGACCCCGCGAATGCATTCGCTCTCCTCGTCGGCATGCACCACCGGCTGCGGATCGATGAGGGCGCGCTCGATTTTCTCGGGCCGCAGGACGCGATCGACCTCGAAGCCGATCAGCCCGGCGCCATGGCGAACCACGATGATCCGTGAGTCTTTCGATGGATCGCGCGGAGACTGCTTCAGGCGCGAACGGACATCGACCAGCGTCACGATCGCACCGCGGACGGAAATGACGCCGACGATGCCGGCTTCGACATTCGGAATCCGCGTGAATGCCTGGGCGCTGATGATCTCCGCGATGTCGTCGATCTCGATCGCGTAGCGCTCTTCGCCGAGGATGAAGGTGAGGAGCTCGACTTCGTCCTGCGAGGCGGCGATGGTTTCCTGGACCAGGCCGGGGCGCTTCTGGCCGACGGTGGCGAGGAAGGCTTCCAGCTTCGCTGTCGCGTTGTCAGTTGTCGGTTGTCGTTTGTCAGCTGAACTCTGACCCTTCGCCTTTTTGCGGATCTTCGCGAGATCAACCATGCGCTTCCATCCGATGTTCGCGCGCGGCAGAGGTGACGCGCGGAGGATCGATCGTCGCGGCGTCATCGCCGAAGGCATCCAGCAGCGAGGTCGTTGCAAGAGTATTGATGAGGCGCGGAATGCCGCCGCTGACTGTGTGGATCTCCTCCATCGCCTCGCGGCTGAACGGATTGCGATGCGCGCCGGCGACGCGAATCCGATGCTCGATGTACGCGATCGTGTCGTCGAGATTGAGAGGCCCGAGGTGATAGCGCATGCCGATGCGCTGGCGGAGCGGCGCGTACGGCTCGCGATCGAGACGCTTCTCCAGCTCCGGCTGACCGATCAGCAGCACCGACAGCAGGTTTTGATCGTCGAGCTGAAAATTCGTGAGAAGGCGGATCTCATCGAATGTCGCCTTCGACGGAATGAGCTGCGCCTCGTCGATCAACAGCACCGGCTCGCGATGCTGCTCGTACAGCTCGACTAATTTCGTATGAATTTGTTCCACGAGATCCGCTCGCATTCGCGACGGCGCGATGCCGAGTGCAAGCGCAATCGCGCGGAGCAACTGGGTGGGCGTGAGGCGGGGGTTGATCAGCCAGATCACCGGACGCGCGTCGCCGATGCGATCGATGAGCGCGCGGGAAAGCGTCGTCTTGCCCGATCCGATCTCGCCGACGAGCACCGCCAATTCCTTCTCGTCGACCGCGTATTCGAGTCGCGCGAGCGCTTCGGCGTGCTGCGGACTCTCGTAGAGAAAACTCGGATCGGGAGTTTTGCCGAACGGGCGCGTCTTGAAGCCGAAGTGTTGCTCGAACATGGTTACCCGTTAACCGTTAACCCGATCCGCGACTCACGTGCTTTGCCTCCAAATTTCTCAATCAGCGAGGCTACATCAATCACCAGCACGATCTCCCCTTTTCCGACTTCCGTCGCTCCGGCGATGCCGGGCGTTCCCTTCAGCCGCTCGCCGATCGATTTGATGACGATCTCGTGCTGCCGGATGATCGCGTCGACCACGACACCGGCGAGCTTCTCGCCTGACCGTGTCACGACCACGAAGAGTTTCTTGTCGGGAGTCTCCTCGCCGGTCCCGAGTGAAAAGGCATCGGCGAGCCGGACGAGCGGGAGCGTCAGGTCGCGAAGCGCGAGCACTTCGCGCGATTCGACGGTCACAATCTCGCGCGCCTGAATGCGCAGCGATTCTTCGACGCTGGTCAGCGGAATCGCGAACTGCTGCCCGCAAGCGCGGACGATGAGGGCCTGGATGATCGCGAGCGTGATCGGCAGCATGATCCGGAAGGTCGTGCCTTGTCCGATCGTCGAGATGACTTCGATCGAGCCCTTCAGCTCCTGGATGTTTTTCTTCACGACATCGAGTCCCACGCCGCGTCCCGAGATCTCGCTGACCTCGGCGGCCGTCGAGAATCCGGGCGCGAAGAGCAGATCGAATGGATCGGAGGCCGTCAATCCGCGTTTCTTCGCAACATCGCGGATCACATCGGGATCGATGCCGCGGCCGTCATCCGTGACGTCGATGACCACCGAATTACCCTGCTGATACGCGACGACCGTGACCCGGCCCTTCGGATCCTTGCGGGCCGCCGCGCGTTCGGCGGGCGATTCGATCCCGTGATCGAGCGCGTTGCGGATGATGTGCATCAGCGGATCGCTGATCTCCTCGACCAGCATTTTGTCGAGCTCCGTCTCTTCGCCGCGCAGCACCAGCTCGATGTCTTTGTCGAGCTCGCGCGCGAGCTTGCGCACGCTGCGCGAGAGTTTCGTGTAGATCTGACCGACGGGGACCATCCGCAGCTCGATGGCGGTTTTCTGCAGCTCGTTCAACTTGCGATCGAGATTTCGCGAGATTCCCGCGAGCGCGTTGCGCTGGCGGCCGTCGAGCGTGCGCGCGAGGGCGTCGAGCTGATTCTTCTCGATCAGCAGCTCGCCGATCGTGTTCATCACGACGTCGAGCTTCGAGATGTCGACGCGCACGGTGGCCGAGACCGATTTGAGCGAGACTTCTTCTTTGCGAAGCGACGCAACTTTCGCTTCCGGAGCGTTCGCCGAAACCGCGGCGACATCGAGCGTCGAGCCGTAAAGCAATCGGAAGCCGATGCCGGCGCCGGTCGGATCGACCGACGGAAGAGTCGAGATCACTTCGCCAGACTCGGTGAGCTTCGCGGTCAGCGCGCGCAACTTCTTGTCGAAGTCGGTGAAATCAAAACGTTGCTCGACCGAGAAGATGTTTTTGCCGGAGCGCACGTTCTCGATGAGGCGATGCTCTTCGTATTCGGTGAGCGACTTGCGCGTCTGATCTTCGAGGGTGAGATCGTCGAGGACGCTGGCGACTTTCTGTTGCGGCTCGGCCTTGACGATCTCCTCGATGCGCCGTCCGAGCGCCGCCACATCGACCTCGGTGCCGCGAACCAGCCGATTGAGCCCATCGATGCCGTCGTAGAGAAGATCGATCAGCGGCTTCCCGATCGCGATCTTGCCCATGCGCAGCCGGTCGAGCATGTCTTCGAGCGCGTGCGCAAGCTCGGCGATCGGAGTGAGTCCGAGCATGCCGGCGAGACCCTTGAGTGAGTGGACGTCGCGGAAGATCTTGTTGATCAGCTCCGGTCTTACGCTGGAGCCCTGCGCTTCGAAGTCCGCGAGATCGCGCGACAGCGATTCGAGTAATTCTTCAGCCTCTCCGGTAAATTCGTCCATTCTCTGTGCTCTCTGTGTCCTCTGTGGTGAGAGCTTTTTCACCACAGAGAGCACAGAGATCACGGAGACTTGAGCATTTTGCGCAGCTTGGCGACCAGCTCCGGCGCCTCGAATGGCTTCACCAGATACTCCTCCGCCCCCAAAGCAGCCGCGCGATGACGATCCTCGGCTGTCGACTCGGTCGAGATCACCATGATCGGGATCGTCTTGTAGATCGGATGATTCTTGAGGAAGCTCACCAGTTCCAGGCCGTTGATGTCCGGCATGT
>DATBSF010000133.1:0-6872 GCA_036559905.1 Thermoanaerobaculia bacterium
ATCCGAGCTGAAATATGCCTCGGCGTTTTCGCCGCCGAAAGTGATTTGCCGGATGTTCTTGAAGTGCTTTTCGCCGTCGAACGTTTTCTCGAACGGCTTTCCGGCTTTAACGGCCAACGCCGCCGGGGCCGGTGCAGCTCCACGCGTTCCGAGCGTTGCGCGCAATTTCTTCTGCTCGCCCGCGCGCACCACTGTCACATCGATCGTTTCGCCGGGCTTGTGATCCTGCAGCGCGAAGGTCATGTCGTACAAGTTCTCGATGCGCGTGCCGGCCATCTGGATGATGCGATCGCCGCCGCGAATGCCGGCGAGATCCGCCGGCCCGCCCGCCCGCACGTCCGCGAGCAGAACGCCGCCGGTCGTCGCTTCCATCGCGCGATAGTCGGGGACGGTGCCGAGGTAGGCGCCGTAGCCGCGGCTGTCGCCTTCGAGGGCGGGGGCGGCGGCAAGACGCGCGTAGGTCGGTGTGACGTCGCCGCGAACGAGCCGCTCGACCACATCGGTCGTGAACTCCGTGATGCGCGCCGCGCCGGCGTAGTTGAGCGTGCTCCACTTGTCGGCAGGCGTGTGATACCGCTCGTGTGCTCCCGTGAAAAAGTGGACGACCGGAATTCGCTTCGCGTAGAAACTCGTCTGATCGGACGGACCGTAGCCGTCGCCGCGGGCCGCGACTTTCAGCTTCGCCGCGGTGGCAGCCGATTCGAGCGCCGGTTTCCATTCCGCCGCGGTGTCGGCACCGAGCGCCACGAGCGCATCGTCGCGGAGATTGCCGACCATGTCGAGATTCACCATCGCGACGACATGATCCAGGGCCACCGGCGAGTGATCGACGAACCACGACGATCCGCCGAGGCCCGCTTCTTCCGCGGAAAAGAGTACTGCGACGAACGTCCGGTGATTGCGCGTGTTCGCCAAATCGTGCGCGACTTTTCGCGCAGTCAGAAGAACCGCGACCGTGCCGGATGCGTTGTCATCCGCGCCGTTGTGGATCGCATGCACGTTCGGTTTCATCGATCCCTCTCCGCCGTAGCCAAGGTGATCGTAGTGCGCGCCGAGGATGACGACTTCGCGCGCCAGAGGACCGGCGCCGGGAAGAATCCCCGCTAGATTCGCCGTGTGTGCATACCTAGTGCGAAGACTGACGCGGCCGTCGATGTCGATGGGAAGCATGCGCGATCGCGGCTTCAGATCGGCGTCGACATCCTTTTGAAATTGCGCGAGGTCGATTCCCCACTTCTGCGCGACGGCCGTCTTCACCTGCAGCACTGGAATGCCGGCAGGGCTCTGCGGTCCGTCGTTTTTGAGGACCGGTAGAAACTCTTTTCCTTCGTCCTGCGCCGGTCCGGTGACGAAGATGACCGCCACTGCGCCGCGCTCGCGCGCCTGCAGCACTTTGTAGCGCATCGCCGACCATCGGCTCGGACGCTTCCCGTCGAACTTTGAGCTCTCGTCGCGCTCCTGCGGCTCATAGCGCAACATCAAGGCGACTTTCCCCTTCAGGTCGATGCCCGCGAAATCGTCGTAGTTCAGCGGCGCGGCTGCGATGCCATATCCAACAAAAGCGAGCGTGCCGTGAAAAGAGCCGGAGCTCGACATGCCGAGCGGTGTCCAGTCCGCATCTGTCAGACCGGAAAGGCGATTGCCCTCCGCGCGCGCAACGCCTGTCTTCACGCGAAACGGCTGTCGATACGAATGATCTGCAAACGCCGGCTTCAGCGATGCACGCAGTTGACCTTCGATCCAGTCGGCCGCGCGCTCGATCCCCTGCGTTCCGAGCCCCCGCCCTTCCATGCGATCGGACGCGAGGACCTTCACATCTTGTTGAAACTGCTGGGCGAGTGAAATGGCGAGCAGGAGTGTGAGCACGGCTCGATAGTTTATGTCGATTCGGTGGCCGCCCGTTCGTCTGTAGACTGAAAGGAGAGGTTCAACATGGCCAAATACTTACTCATGCTGCGGGATCACGGGACTTACGAAGGACTGAGCGCGGAGGAGATGCAGAAGATCATCGGGCGCTATCGCGACTGGTCGGGAAAGCTGCGCGCGTCCGGCAAGATCGTGGGCGGCGAGAAGCTGCGCGACCAGCAGGGCCGCGTCATGCAGCGCAAGGGAACGAATCTCGCGGTCACTGACGGGCCGTTCGCCGAAGCCAAGGAGATCATCGGAGGATTCTTCGTGGTCGATGCCAAGGATTACGACGAGGCCGTCTCGGTCGCGAAGGGCTGTCCGCATCTCGACTTCGGCACGATCGAAGTCCGCGAAATCGAGCCGATGCCCTGATGCAGGAAGTCGATCAGGTTGTCGACCATCTGTTCCGCCATCGGGCGGGGCAGATGGTTTCGACGCTGACCCGCATTTTCGGCCCGGAACATCTTCCGCTGGCCGAGGAGGTCGTGCAGGAATCGCTGATCACGGCGCTGACGCAATGGAGTTTTCACGGCGTTCCTGACAATCCCGCCGGCTGGCTGTTTCGCGTCGCGCGCAACAAGGCGCTCGATCAGATCCGGCGGCAAGCAACATTCCGCGAGAAGGTCGCCGAGGAGTTGCGGCGTTTGCCGACTGAAGAGACGCCGCTGCACTCGGAATTCGAGGACGACCTGCTCACCATGATGCTGATGTGCTGTCATCCGTCGATCCCCGAGGAGAGCCGCATCGCGCTGACGCTGAAAACCGTCGGCGGTTTCAGCGTGGAAGAAATCGCACGCGCTTTCTTGTCGCAGAAGGCGACCATCGCGCAGCGTCTCGTGCGCGCGAAGAAACTCATCCGCGAGCAATCGATTCCGATGGAGATGCCGTCGCGCGATGCGTTGCCGGTCCGGCTCGAGTCGCTTCTCAAAGTCATCTATCTGATGTTCAACGAAGGGCACAGCGCGCACGAAGGCGATGCTCTCATCCGTGCCGATCTGTGCGACGAAGCGATTCGGCTCGCGACGCTGCTCGCCGAGCATTCTGCCACGCGGGATCCGGCGGTCCACGCGCTGCTCGCACTCATGCTGCTTCAGGCGGCGCGTCTGCCCGCGCGCATCGATGGCGCGGGCGAGATCACGCTGCTGGCGGAACAGGATCGATCGCGGTGGGACCACGCGATGATCGCGCGCGGCATGCGGCACCTCGACGCATCCGCCTCCGGCGACGAGATCACGACGTACCACGTCGAGGCAGCGATCGCAGCGTGTCACGCTGCGGCGCCGTCGTTTGCGGAAACGGACTGGCCGCGGATGGTTTCGCTGTACGACGAGCTGCTCGCGATGCAGCCGTCGCCGGTGGCGGCTTTGAATCGCGCCGTTGCGGTCGCGATGGCCGAGGGACCGCAGGCCGGAATCGAGGCGATCGAATCGATGGCCTCGCGCGATTCGCTCCGCGACTATCCGCTTCTCTACGCCACCCTCGGCGAATTGTGGCTGCAGCGCGGCGACAGCGAGCGCGCTGCCGAGCAGTTCACGCGCGCGCTCGAGCTGCCGTCGAGCATGCCCGAAAAACGATTCCTGCTGCGAAAATTGGAGAGCTGCAGGTAGGCTATTATTCGCGCGCAATGCCCGGTCCGATCGGCGAATTCGTACGACATCACTTCCGTCATTTCAACGCTGCGGCCATGGTCGCTGCGTGCGATGACTACATCCGCCATCTCGATCGCGGCGGCTCGATGCTGGTGACGATCGCCGGCGCGATGTCGACCGCCGAGATCGGACTGTCGCTCGCGGAGATGATCCGCCGCGGAAAAGTGCAGGGCATCAGTTGCACCGGCGCGAATCTGGAGGAGGATATCTTCAACCTCGTCGCGCACGATCACTACGCGCGCGTGCCGCACTATCGCCAACTGACGCCGGCGGACGAAAAGGCGCTGCTCGATCGCCACATGAATCGCGTGACCGACACCTGCATCCCCGAGGGCGAGGCGATGCGGCGGATCGAGTCGGCGGTGCTGCGCCACTGGGTCGAGAAGGATCGAAAGGGCGAGCGGCTATTTCCGCATCAGTTCATGTACGAGATCATTCGCGACGGCTCGATCAAGCAGCACTATCAGATCGATCCGAAAGACTCGTGGATGGTGGCGGCGGCGGAAAAAAATCTCCCCATGTTCGTCCCCGGCTGGGAAGACTCCACACTCGGCAACATGTATTCGGGACATTGCATCTCCGGCGACGTGAAGAACGTGCACACGGTGCGCACCGGAATTGAATACATGATTGAGTTAGCAGATTGGTACACGAAAACGAGTGTTAACAGCTCGATCGGATTCTTTCAGATCGGCGGCGGCATCGCGGGCGACTTTCCGATCTGCGTCGTGCCGATGCTCCATCAGGACCTGCAGCGCACCGGCGTTCCGTTGTGGGGCTACTTCTGCCAGATCAGCGACTCGACGACCAGCTACGGTTCCTATTCCGGCGCGGTGCCGAACGAAAAGATCACGTGGGGAAAGCTGGGCGTCGACACGCCAAAGCACATCATCGAGTCGGACGCCTCGATTGTCGCCCCGCTGATGTTCGCCTACATCCTCGGCTGGTGAGAGCGTGCACGACGTCCTGTTTTTGCTTTTGCTTACGTACGCGTCCACTCCGCTTGCGATCGTGCACGGACATGTATATTTGGGCGATGTTCCCTTGCCCGGCGTAACCATTGGCCTAACGGGAGCTGGCTTCGAGACAAGTTCCTTTACAGACGAACACGGGGCCTATCGCCTCAACGCGATTCCAAAGGGCGTCGTCACGATAACGACGCAGCTTTCGGGTTTCGTTTCGGAACGGCACACGATCTGCCTCAGTCAGGACGACGCCACGTTTGAGATTCAGCTTCAGGTGAATTCGAGTTGCGATGTCATCGGGACCAAACCCGACCCGATTACGGCATGGCTGCCTGGACGCGTGGTTGATTCTCGCGGCACGCCGATACGCGGTGCAATGATCGAAGCTGTGATCGACGGTCACCAGGTTGCCCGGACGAAAACTGACAAAGCAGGGAAGTTCACGTTGCGGCTTCGGTTCGATGATCTCCATGTCGCACACCTTCGCTTCTCGTCGAGGGGCTACGAAACGACTGAAATACCAATCCCCTGTGATGGCTCAACCCTTGTCGCCCTCTTCCCATCCTGCGACGCCACGTCCAAATAGAGCATCCCCGAGCAGGCGAGTAACTGATTGCCGCGTGGGCGCATGCGCGAGCGGACTTTCGGCGCGCCGATCTGCTAGTTTGTTTGCACCAACTGCGTGGCGGGCCGAAGCCGCCTCAGTCGCCCTGCTGAGGTTCGCGTACATCCTCGGCTGGTGAGCGTCTACTCCTCGTAGCGAAATTTGACAGACGCCCTGCTGCCGAGGGAGCCTCGGACAGTGGCGGAACCACCGCGATTTCTCGAGCGCGTTCGTGCCGCCGTGCGGACGCGGCATTACAGCCGGCGCACGGAACAGGCGTATGTCGGTTGGACGAAGCGTTTCATCCTTTTTCATCGCAAGAGACATCCAGCTGCGATGGGAGCGGACGAGGTCAACGCGTTTCTCTCGCATCTGGCTGTCGATGGAAGGGTCAGCCCGTCGACGCAGGCGCAGGCACTCAGCGCGCTCGTATTTCTTTACCGTCACGTTCTCGACGATCCGTTGCCATGGATCGACGACATCGTTCGGGCAGAGCGAAAGCGGAAGCTTCCGGTTGTTCTGACGCGCGAAGAAGTGCGGTCGGTGCTCGGGGCGATGGAGGGAACGCCGCGGCTGGTGGCGGCGATTCTTTACGGCGGAGGTCTGCGACTTCTGGAGGCGCTGCGATTGCGGATCAAGGATGTCGACTTTGCGGCGCGCCTCCTGGTGGTACGCGAAGGAAAGGGAGCGAAGGACCGCCGCACGATGCTTCCCGACAGCCTGCATCAGGCGCTGCGTGCTCAGATCGAGCTGGTGCGTCGCATTCACCAGCGGGATCTGACAGCCGGCCGGGGTGAGGTCTGGCTTCCCGACGCGCTGGCGCGAAAGTACAAGAGCGCCGCGCGCGACTTTGGCTGGCAATACTTCTTTCCCGCGTCGCGTCCGGCGGTCGATCCGCGGAGCGGGGTCGAGCGGCGGCATCATCTCGATGAGTCGGTGGTGCAGAAAGCGATGAAGGAGGCGGTGCGAAAGGCAGGCATCGACAAGCCAGCGGTCTGCCACAGTCTGAGGCACTCCTTCGCGACGCACCTGCTGGAGGATGGTTACGACATCCGGACAATTCAGGAGCTCCTCGGCCACGCGGACGTGAAGACGACGATGATCTACACGCACGTCCTGCAGCGAGCCGGTGGTCGCGGAGTGCGGAGCCCGCTCGACGCGATGCAAGGAAATCCGGCATGACGTCCCCCGCCGCCGCGGCCTATCCCCCGCCTGATACGCCGCAAACCGCGCAGCCCATCACACCGGCTTCAACGTCGCACTCCCGCCCCAACCCACGCGTCGTCAAGCTCTTGCACCAGCGACTCAAGCCATGCCACCATCCCGATACGCTGCGCGGCGGAATGCTACGCTGCGGCAGCCTAATGCAACTTAGCGACTAGTTGGACGGCGGAACTTTCCATGAAGACGAGCCATGAAGAAAGCAAGCATCGCCGGTCCGAGCTGAAGGTCAAGTATTCAGCACTTTTTGCAGCGTTCGCTGAGATTCTCTTCCGCCTAGACCCAGCAGGAATCAACTTCGAAGTCAACTCCGACGAATACGAGCCCGAAGTCGGAACGATTTTGCCTCGCGTGATCGACGCAACGTCCGTCGAAGAAATCGTGCCGGTGTTGCGCGAGGAGCTGTCTCGGTGGTTCGGTGGAGGAATCCGAAGGCCTGGCACCACTTACGAAGAGATTGCCCGCGAACTCTACGAAGCAATTCAAAGGCAACGCCGCGCTACGTGACCGCCGTCCAACTCGTCG
>DATBSF010000134.1:0-25146 GCA_036559905.1 Thermoanaerobaculia bacterium
TGGTGTCGCAAGGGCTGACTTTTGTCGTCCGCGACGATGTGATGACCGTCTTCCCGGAGTCGAGGGCGTATTCGGGAGTCGCGATCGAGCGCACGCTCCATCTGCGCCACGAAAAACCGACATTCTTTCGCGCCTTCGAAAAAGCGATGACCACACAGCGCGAGGAGATCGTGCTGGCGGACGACACTTCCGGAACGCTGATCCTGCGCGGCCCGACCCAGTTCGTCGACAAGACTGTCAGGATTTTTCAGACGATCGATGACCTCGCTCCAAAACCTGTCGCACTTCGCTAGGGTCATCGTCGCGCAGCGTCCGGATCTCGAGCGTGAAACGGTCCTTCTCGATGCGGCCGACAATGGGCGGATCGTTGCGCAAAAATTGTGTATACAGATTGTTAGCCTTTCCCGGCACTTCGATCGCGATCGACGGAATCGTCTCGGTCGGCGTCGTTCCGCCGCCGAGCGCGCATTGGCTGTCGACGACGCGGCATCGTGTACCGCGCACAATCCCCTCGGCGTTTGCGCGCAGCGCCTCGATGGGCATCGCGAGCATTTTGTAGATCGCGATGTCCTGTTCCTGTCGATCTCTCGCAAATGCGCGCAGCGTCTCGGCAATCACCGCGTAGCTCTCTTTTCCCGCGCGCAGCGCCCGCATCAGCGGATGCTTCCGGATCTTCTCGATGATCTCCGCGCGCCCGAGGATCAATCCGCCTTGAGTCGCACCGATGAGTTTGTCGGTGGAGCACGTGATGACATCGACGCCCTTCGCGATCAGCTCGCGGATCGTGTCCCGGCGCTTGAAGCCATACTTCGAAACGTCGACGACGCGGCCGCTCCCTTCGTCGTAGAGCAGCGGCAGCTTTTTTGATCGCGCGACTTCTACCAGCTCCTCGATCGACGGCGTCTCCGTGAAGCCGACGATGTCGAAGTTCGAGCGATTCACGCGAAGGATCGCGGCGGTTTTCTTCGTCACCGCCGATGCGTAGTCGCGCGCGCGCGTCCGGTTGGTCGTTCCGACCTCGTGCAACTTCGCGCCGCCCTGCTGAATGACATCGGGAACGCGAAATGATCCGCCGATTTCCACCAGCTCTCCGCGCGAGACGAGCACCTCGCGTTTCGGCGCGACTGCCGCAAGAAGAAGCAGCGTGGCGGCGGCATTGTTGTTCGTCAGCAGCGCTGATTCGCAATCGAAGAGCGTCCGGCAGATCGATTCGAGATGTTGATCGCGCGCGCCGCGGTCGCCGGATTCGAGATCGAATTCGAGATTCGAGTAGCCCTTCACGATCTCGGCGGCGCGCGTCCACAAATCGGCGTCGATCGGAGCGCGCCCGAGGTTCGTGTGGATGATGACGCCCGAAGCGTTGATGACGCGGCGCAGCGTCGACGCCATCGCCGTCTGCAGCGAGGTCCGCACAGCATCGGCCACCGATCGCTCCTCGAACGCTCCGCCCGCCGTTCGTAGGCTGTCCAGATGGGCCGTCAATCCGTCTTTCACCCTGCCGCGGCCGAACTCGCTGATCAGCGATGCGAAGGCGCCGCTGGAGAGGATCCGCTCGACGGACGGGATGCTCCGAAGGGATGAGGAATCTCGCAGATGCGCGTATTGTATTCGTTGACCGTGATCAAACAGGACACCGAGCTCGACAAGCTCGAGGAAGACATCCGGAAGGTCAAGAACAAGTACGACCAGTTCTTTGCCGGGATCACCAAAATGCCGCCGCAGCACGAGCGGCACCTCGTCGAGGTCTTCATCCACGAGATCGGCAAGCAGAAAATGCGCGAGAACGCGCGGCGCTTCCGATACAACCAGCTTCTCAGCCGGTTCAACCAATATCGCGAGTTGTGGGGCCGGAAGATGCGCGAGCGCGAAGAGGGTCCGATCGATTTTCGCCGCCGCAAGGCCGCCCTCGAGGAACCCTCGAAGTCCCCTCCCCCGCCCCGCCCGACCGCCGCGCGCGTAACGTCGACCAACTCCGAAACGTATGTAAAGTTGGTGCCGGGAGCGAACGGCGAGGCGATCCGCGATTTGTACAACCAGATCGAAAAAGAACATCAGAAGCTCGGCAAGGCGCCCAACGTCACGTTCGAGCAGCTTCGCTCGATGGTCGAAAAACAGAGCGAGACGGTGCGCGAGCGCTACAACGTCGACGTCGTCGGCTTCCGCGTCGATGTCGTCGACGGCAAAGTGAAATTGAAAGCGAAACCCATCCAGGAATGATGATGAAGCGAACTCTGATCGTGGCAGTGGCGGTCGTGACGCTGTTCGGATGCGCCGTCTTCCATCAAAACAAAAACGAAAATCCGTACGCCAAGCGGCTGTTCATCGAACAGTGGCTCGATCCGAACAACCCGCTCGACGCGCAGATCCAGCAGACGATCGTCGCGCTCCGCGCCAATCCGCGATCGGCGGCGCTGCACAACCGGATGGGACAGCTCTTGCGCGCAAAAGGATTTCCGAAGGACGCCGAGGTTGAATTCGAGCGCGCCGTGAACTCCGACTCCCACTTCTACCCCGCCTGGTACAACCTCGGCCTCGTCCGACAGGCGCGCGGCGATTATTCGGGCGCCAAATTCGCGTATCACCGCGCGATCGCCAACCGCAAAGGCTTCTCGGAGGCGCTGTTTCAGCTCGGGTTGATGGAGGAGCAGCGGCACAATACGGAGGCGGCAGTCGAGTACTACGCGAAAGCCCTCACGATCAATCGATCGCTGCTCGATGTGCGGGTGAATCCGCGCATCCTCGACACGAAGCTGGTCCATCTCGCACTCCTGCGCGCTTATCCGAACGAGCACGCGCGCGAGAGCACGACCTTCCAGCCGACGCCGCCGGGATACGTGCAGGCGAATGCCGAGCCGGCCCCGTCGCCGCAGGCGCCTGCCACCGCGATCGTCACGCCGTCAGCGCCGGTGACGAATCCGGCGACGCAGCCACCGCCGCCAAAGCCGCCGCTGTAGTCTGGAGTGCGGTGCCTTGGCACCGCTCTCAATGCCGCGGCTTGCCGCGGCGCCGGCAGCAAGCTGCCGTCGAGAAAGCGGCGGCAAGCCGCCGCACTCCAAAGTAGAATCCCCGCGCTTTGCCTGACGACGAGCAGCAACAGGAAATCCCCGAATCCGAACTGATTCGCGTTCGCCGCGAGAAACTCGCGCGCATCATCGAGCTCGGATTCGATCCGTATCCGACCAAAGCCGACGTCGATCAGAGCATCCCGGAAGTCGTCGCGAAGTACGGCGGCATGTCGGGCGCCGACCTGGAGAATGCAAAGCCGCACGTCAAGATCGCCGGCCGCATTCTGGCGGTTCGCGAATTCGGCAAGACGGCGTTTCTCGTCCTCTCGGAAAAAACGGCGCGGATCCAGGCGTATTGCCGTAAAGACGCGCTGAGCGAGCGCGAATGGTCGCTCTATCAAAACCTCGACACGGGCGATTGGGTGTCGGTTGAAGGGACGCTCTTTCGCACGAAGACCAACGAGCTCTCCGTCAAAGCGCAGCACCTCGGATTCCTCGCGAAAGCGCTCCGTCCGCTGCCGAGCAAATGGCATGGGCTGACTGACGTCGAGCAGCGCTATCGGCAGCGCTATGTCGATCTGATCGTGAACGACGATGTGAAGCAGACCTTCGAGACGCGAGCTAGAATAGTACGATATATCCGTAACTATTTTGATCAACATAATTTCATCGAAGTCGAGACGCCGATGATGCAGCCAATCGCGGGTGGCGCCGCCGCCCGCCCGTTCATCACGCATCACAACGCGCTCGACATCGATCTCTACATGCGCGTCGCGCCGGAGCTGTACCTCAAGCGCCTCATCGTCGGCGGGATGTCGCGCGTGTACGAGATCAACCGGAACTTTCGCAACGAGGGCATCGGCTATCGCTGGAATCCGGAATTCACGATGCTCGAGTTCTACTGGGCCTACGCCGATTACAAGGACCTCATCGAGCTGACCGAGGATTTGCTGAACGGCCTGGTGCGCGAGGTGAAGGAATCCGAAACGGTCACGTGGCGCGGCGCGGAGATCAGTTTCAAGCGGCCGTTTGCGCGTTACACCATGAAGGAAGCGATCGCGCATTTCTCCAAAAACGAAATCGACGTCAAGGATCTCGGCGACCGCGAGAAGTTAGTGAAGCTCGTCCGCCGCTTCGGCGAGCATCGGCCGGTCGCCTCGGACGGCACCGAGCCGCCGAAAGGAACGCCGGTGCAGGAAATCGCATCGATGAACGAAGGAAAGCTTCTCGCCGAGCTTTTCGAGTCGGTCGCCGAGGAGCATTTGATCCATCCGACGTTCATCACCGATTTTCCGGTCGAGGTCTCGCCTCTTTCGAAGCAGCGCCGCGACGATCCGCGTTACGTCGAGCGGTTCGAGCTGTACATCGGCGGCATGGAGATCGCGAATGCGTTCTCGGAGTTGAACGATCCCGACGAGCAGGCGCGCCGATTCCAGCAGCAACTTTCGGAGCGCGAGCGCGGCGACGAGGAAGCGCATCAGGTCGATGAGGATTACGTCCGCGCGCTGGAGTACGGAATGCCGCCGACAGCCGGCGAGGGCGTCGGCATCGATCGCCTGACGATGATTCTCACGGACTCGCCGACGATTCGAGATGTAATCCTGTTCCCACTGATGAGGCCTCGATGACTCTGTGTGCTCTGTGTCCTCTGTGGTGAAAGCTTTTTCACCACAGAGAGCACAGAGACCACTGAGGCAGTCATGATCGAATTTCACATCGCGCGACGCTATCTGTGGGCCGCCCGCAAGCAGGCACACACGGCGTTTCTGTCGCTGATCTCGATGTTAGGCCTGGCGGTCGGCGTGGCGACGCTGCTGATCTCGCTCGCATTGCTTTCCGGTTTGCAGGGACAGATCAAAGCGCGGCTCATCGCGTCGAGTCCGCAGTTGCTGGTCGAACCGATCGGCAAGAACACCATCGACGATCCCGCGGCCATCGAAGCAGAAGCGCGGCGCCTCGGCTTGCGCGATGTCAGACCGATCGTCAGCGGCATCGCGTGGGGCGCCAATCAGGAAGAGAAGCGCGGCCGTCCGTTGCGATTGCGATCGTCGAGCTCGTCGCAACCGGCGGATTCGGTCAGCATCTCCCGCGACGCCGCCGCCGGCCTAGGACTGACACTCGGCGAACCGATTACGATCGTTGCGCCGCGCACACGGCTCACGCCATTTGGTCCGGTGCCGATCGTCAAGCGCTACAAGATCGGGCAGATCCTCGCGCCGGCGACCGAGGATCGGGCGGCCGAGGCGGTGCTGGACATGACGGAGATGGAGCGGCTGTTCGGGACGACCGGGCCGACATCGATCGAGATGCACGGCGATGCGGCCGAAGCGGAGTCGATTCAGAAAAAGCTCGGGGACAAATTTCCGAACGTGCAGGTCAAAACGTGGAAGGAAATCAACCGGCCGCTTTTTCTCGCGCTGCGCCTGGAAAAAGTCGTGATGTTCGCGACGATCTCGCTGATCATCTTCGTCGCGGCGCTGAATCTGATCTCGTCGCTGTCGATGCTGATTCTCGAGAAGCGCCCGGGCGTCGGCGTCCTGCGCACGTTGGGAGCGACTGAAAAGACGATCCTCACGATTTTTCTCGCGGTCGGGCTGCTGATCGGAATCACGGGGACCATCGTCGGCAACATCTTCGGACTCGGATTCGCATGGGCCGCCAATCACTATCACCTCGTGCCGCTGCCCAGCGACATCTACTTCATCAGCTATCTGCCCTTCAGCGTCGAACGCGATGACGTCGCGTATGTGAACGTCGTTGCGATCGCGCTGTCGATCCTGGCGACGTGGTATCCGGCCCGCGCGGCATCGCGACTCGATCCGATCGCCGCGATTCGCGAAGAAGTTTGACTTTTGTCCTGACGAGACATATATTACCTTTCGGTTATGGAACCGATAGGTTATGAACAGAACCTCGACGCGACCTTCGCGGCCCTCGCCGATCCCACCCGGCGGGCAATCCTGGCGATGTTGGCGTCCGGCGAAGCCTCGGTAGCGGAGCTGGCCGAGCCGTTCGAGATGAGCCAGCCCGCGATCTCGAAGCATCTCAAGGTCCTGGAGCGCGCGGGCTTGATCTCGAGCGGCTACGACGCGCAACGCCGCCCTCGCCGCCTCGAGGCTGCGCCGCTCGCGGAAGCCAACAAGTGGCTCGAGCGGTACCGCGAATACTGGGAAGCGTCATTCAGAAACCTCGACGCGCTGCTCGAGGAGCTCAAAGCCAAAAAGAAAAAGCGAAAAAGGAGTCACCGATGATGAACAAAACCGAGAGTCTGCAGATCACAACGCCGTCCGATCGCGAGATCGCGATGACGCGCACCTTCGACGCTCCGCGTAAGATGGTTTTCGACGCCTGGACGAAGCCGGAGTTGCTCAAGCGCTGGTTAGGCGTTCGCGGCGGCTGGTCGCTCGCAGTGTGCGAGGTCGATCTGAAAGTCGGCGGCCAGTATCGCTACGTCTGGCGCAAAGCCGGACAGGACGACATGGGCATGGGCGGAGTCTTTCGCGAGATCGTCAAGCCCGAGCGTCTGGTCGCGACCGAGCGCTTCGACAATCCGTGGTACGAAGGTGAGGCGATCGACACGACCGTCTTTATCGAGCGCGCCGGCAAGACAACGGTGACGACCACAGTGCTCTACGACTCGAAGCAGATTCGAGACGCCGTCGCCAAGTCCGGAATGACGCGTGGGATCTCCGAGAGCTACGACCAGCTCGACGAGGTTCTGGCGTCGGCGGCCCGATCGTGAAGCTCCGAAGTCTCGTCGCCTTCTTCGGCGGCTTCGTGGTCATCCTCGTTCTCTCCACGGCGGTCGACGTCATCCTGCACGCGACTGGCGTCTTCCCGCCGTGGGGAAAGCCGATGAGCGATCGGTTTTTCGCGATCGCGACGGCCTATCGCATCGTGATCTCGATCTTCGGCTGCTACATCGCAGCGCGTCTTGCGCCCGATCGGCCAATGAATCACGCGCTGGCGCTCGGTCTCTTGGGTGTTGTTTTGACGACAGCCGCCACAGTGGTCACGTGGAACCGCGGTGCGGAATTCGGGCCGCACTGGTATCCAATCGCGCTCATCATCGTCTCGATGCCGTGCGCCTGGATCGGCGGAAGGCTGGCAGAGCATAAACTTCCCAGCGCCTGAAACACATTCTTCCAGTTGCTCTCGTTGTGCTTCTCCTCTCCTGCGAGCCGGCAGTGCGGCGCGTGGTTGTGCTCACCTTCAACGATCCGGCCGACCTCGTCACCATCTCCGCCACCACCACCCTCGGCACGGCGAAACGCGGAACTGAAGAGGCAGGGCAGATCGAAGATGAGCGCGAGGCGCTGCTCGCCGGGCGCGATGAATGGAGCGCGCGCTTCGCGAACGCCGATCCGGAGTCCGATCGCGTGATCCTGCAGCGATCGCACGGCGAACTGCAGTCCGTCGAGCACATCGCGTCTCTCGCGCCGGAGAACCTGCAGAAGTTTTTCTTCGACACGCCGCTGACGGTCAACTTTGCGCGCGGCGAGGGTTGGGCGGAGCTGACGATTTATCCGGCCAGCAGCCTGCGCGCGACGCGCCGGCAGCGCGAAAACGTCGAGAAGATGCTGGCCTTGTATTCAGAGCGCGCCGCGCGATATTTCGAATCGATCCGCGCGATGTATGCGTACCTCGACGAGAAACCGCGCCGCGCATCCGACATGTTCGCGGCGGTATTTCGCGACGAGAAAGACCCGCCGCCGCGGATTTCCGAGGAAGAAAAATCGTTCGTGGACGACGTGCGGTCTTCCATCGATCGCATGCTGTCGGACAACGACGACGCCACCGCGACGCTCGATCGCGACTTCGATTTCGTCTTCAATCCTTTTCCGGCCGATCTCAAGGTGGTCGTGACCGGCGAGATCACGGCGCTGGAAGGGTTCACCCGCGCAGATCGCATCCTGAGCGTGAAGATGCCCGATGCGCTCGAGGCCGTCGGCATGCTGGAAGGCCGCTGGATCACGCCCGATCCGCTCGCGGCGGCCTTTAACGCGCCGAAAGACATGTCCGCCGCCGAGTTGGCGGAATCGATTGCAACGCAGAAACGCCGCGCGGAACCCGTGGTGACCGCGAGCGACGTCGCGGCCGCGCTGATGCAGAAGATGCGTCCGGCGGCGACTTATCGCGTCCGGTGGATCACGAAAGCTGTCGCACCATCACAACCGCCGCCTCGCCGTCCGGGTAGTAGCGAGGACGAACATACGTCGGCTCGAAATCGAGATGCTCGTAGAACGCCTGCGCTCCCTGATTCGATTGCCGCACTTCGAGCGAGATCGTATTGACGCCGTTGTCGCGCGCGAATTCGAGGCAGCGATCCATGAGCGCATCGGCGATTCCCTTTCGCCGTTCGGATTCCGCGACCGCGATCTTGTTGACATGCATCTCGTCGAAGAACCACATCGCGAACAGGTAGCCGATCAGCACGTCGCCGCGCCGCGCGACGAGATGGAACCGCGAGTCGCCGCGCAGCTCGCTTTCGAAGAAATCGCGACGCCATGGCGACGGAAAGCAGGTCACTTCGAGGCTGTGAATCGCGTCGAGGTCACCAGGTTCGGCTTCGCCGATCTCGTAGTCCGTCATTTCTGTCGCAGCTTGACCTCAGCCTCCGCGAGACGCACGTAGATCGGCGTGATGTCGGTGTAGGCATCGAGACGGCCGGCGGCGATGATCCGCTCCGCGCGCCGGGCGCATGAGAGCGCGACATTGCGCCGCTGCAAAACTTCGGCGACGAGGAGTCGCTCGCCCTTGATTTCGTCCGCGCGAGCGAGTCGCGGCGGCACGACTTCCTCACCTTCCTCGAATATCGAAACGTAAAACTCTCCCCGGCCGGCGTCATCGACGATCACCCATCGCCCGCGATCGGGTGCGATCGCTTCGTGCGTCGACATCGCGCACACCGGCTTTCCGAGCGCGAGCGCCATTCCCTGCATCGTCGCGAGTCCGATCCGCACGCCGGTGAACGACCCTGGCCCGCGCGTGACCGCGAAGAGATCGATGTCTTTTCGATCCAATCCGGTCTCGCTCAGGAGCCAGTCGATCGCCGGAAGGAGTTTTTCATTGCGCGAGCTGCGGCCCTCCAATGCGGTGGCGCCGAGAAGCTGCGCGTCTTTCACCAGGGCGACGGAGAGGATCGGGAGTGACGTGTCTGCGGCGAGGATCAGCACTATGCACCGACGGGTGCCGGCATGCGCAGATCCACCAATTCGATTCCGACCTGATCCGCGACCTGGCGCGCGCGCTCGTCGCGGTAGAACTCGCCGTAGTAGATCTTGCGGATGCCGGAGTTTGCGATCAGCTTGAAGCAGTTCCAGCACGGCGATGCCGTCGTGTAGAGCTCGCCGCCGTCGACGCCGACCCCATTCTTCGCCGCCTGCAAAATCGCATTCGCCTCGGCATGCACGGTGGTGATGCAGTGTCCGTCTTCCATCACACAGCCGATCTCATCGCAGTGCGGCAGTCCGCGGATCGATCCGTTGTAGCCCGTCGAGAGCACCGTCCGATCGCGCACGATCACCGCGCCGACATGCTTTCTAGGGCATGTCGAACGCGTAGCGGCTTGATGCGCAATGCCCATGAAGTATTCGTTCCAACCTGCTCGCACGGTCGCGATTGTAAAGGCAGAGGGCAGAAGGCAGAAGGCAGAAGTGAGAATTCCTTCTGCCTTCTGCCTTCTGCCTTCTGCGTTCTGCCTTTAGATCGCGCACGAAAACTGCACAACGGACACCAGATGGGTGCCAAGCAAAAAGTCCTCATTGTTGAGGACAACTCTGACGTCAGGCGTCTCTACGCGATCGGACTCAATCAGCGCGGCTTCCAGGTAAAGCTTGCCGCCAATGGTGCCGAAGCCGTCGACCGGATCGCGAGCGAGAGGCCGGATGTCATTCTCCTCGACTGGGTGATGCCGATCATGGACGGCAGCGAGATGCTCGACAAGCTCTCTTCCGACGGTGCCGCCGAGGTGCCGATCATCGTCATCAGCGGGCATCAGCCTCCTGAGGAGAAGCCGCTGGACCGGCGCATCCGGCGCTGGCTGACCAAGCCTGTCACAATCGAGGAACTCGTCAGCGAAATCGAGGCGCCACTCGTCTCTCGCTGAGTTCGGATAGAATCGAGCAAATGGCCAAGCTGTTCTTCGTCGGCCTGGACGGGACTGAGAAGAGCTATCGTCTTCAAACGCACCGGCCTTTCACGGTCGGCCGCGATCCAGGAAACGATATTATTTTGCGCGATCCGAAGGTGTCGCGCCATCACGCCGAGATCGTCTTCGAGCGCGGTTTTTTCGTCCTTCACGACCTCGCCTCCGCTAACGGAACGTACGTGAATGCGAAGCGCGTTCGGGTCGCTCCTCTCACCCACGGCGCGAAACTGCGGATGGGGAATACCTACGGCCGGTTCTCCGAGGAGCTGCCGACCGAAGACGACGACAAACAGGAAGTATCGCCGCCGACCGAAGACGTGGGATCCGTTCCGACCAATGCGCACGAGAGCTACACACCGGTCAGTACTCAGCCGCACGACAAACTCGGAGCGGACGATCTAAAAAAAAAAGTTAACTGAGAGTGCGGCGGCCGAGCTGCCGACAGAACCGCTGCCGGATAGCCATCCGGCGGCAGCAGGTCCGTTTTCGAGATCGCGTTATCGGTTCACGAGTGGCGTTCGAGCCGGGGAAGTCGTCACGATTCGCAGCGACGGCGGCGAGCCGCTCCTCACCTACCGGAGTTTCGCGAGCGTCGTCGGAGTGGTGGCCTTGACGGTCTCCGTGATCGTGGCTGTCACCGGAATGGCGGCCGTGCTGTTTCTCCTCTTCGATGGTCGTCCCTTTCCGGCAACGATGGCGTTTCTCCTGAGCGCGGCGTTCACGGTCGTCATCGCGATGCTGGTCCCGACCACGCACGTCACGTTGTACGAGGGCTCACATCCGGTCCTGCACATCGCGCAGGAGAGCAACGTCAGTTTTCCGATCGTGACGTATGCCATCGGCACGCAGGATCAGAGGATCATCGGGCGGCTGCGAAAAAGCGTCTGGTCGCGACTGGGGCGGAATCGCTGGGACATCCTGAACGATCGCGACGATCGCCCGATTGGTTACGCGGCCGAGGAATCGCTGTCGCGCGCGATGGTGAGAAAGTTCGCAGGCAAGTTCAACCCGCGCTACGAGACCAACATCCGCATCAACTACCTCGGCAAAGGGACAGGCTGGATCGTGCGGCGCCCCGACAGCAACGGCGAGGTCGATGTGCTCGACATTGCGGGAGATATCGATCGGCGGGTGGCGGTCGCGCTGGCGACGCTGGTTCTCGGAAGCGAACCGTAACGCCGGCGGGCCGCCGGCGCTACTTCATCGGAACAATCTCAACCCCCGAGTAGTAGTTCTTCAGAATCTGCTCCGCTTTCCAGCCGCGAAACGCCATCCCATACGCGCCGACCTGACACATCCCCACCCCATGCCCCCACCCTTTGCCGAAGAAGGTGTAGCGATCCATTCCATCCGGATCGACGGTCTTCTCAAAAACGAACAAATTATCAGGAACATTTAATGACCATCTTATCGGCAGCCCGCGCAGCACGAACGTCCGGCCGCCCTCGGCCGTCACTTCCATCTCCGCGATGCGCTGCGACAGATCGACCGTCAACGGGCGTATGCCCACGAGCTGTTTGATGGGATTCCGCCTGTTGATCGACGTGACCAACTCGTCCGCGCGATAGCTGCGTGTCCAATTCGCGAAGCTCGACGTTCGATCGAATGAAGCGCCGTCGACATTCGCCTGCACGACCATCCCGATCGGAACGCGGCGCTCATCGATCTGCAGAAACGCGCGATCGCCGATCATCACCGGCACGCTCTTGTACTCCTGATATCGATCGCCGAGGCGTCGCCAGATCGGAATGTTGTCGGGCAGCGTGTACGTCGTGGCTTTCCCTTCCGCCTTGAGCGCGACCTGCCGCCCATCGACCGTGAGAATTTTTCCAGTGATCTCGCCGAGTGCGCCGTGTTTTCGAAGCCACGATGCGAGCAGGTCATACAGCTCGTCGCGCGGCATCGCGGCGTTGAGATCGATGCGGTCGATGTGTTGCGACGGCAGGAATCCGTACTTGATCAGAAACGCCGCGACGAGATAGGCGCGCTGATCGGCCGCCGTCTGGGCGAAGAAGTATTTTCGATCTTCGGGGAGAGTCACGACGTCGGCGTAGCGATCGAAGCCGAAGACGGAGCCGAGATACTGGAGAACATCGCTGCGACGGGAAGACCCAGGCAGGATTGCCTGGGCCACACTGAGGCCGGCTAGTTTGGCCGCGGCGTTGACTGCACGCTGCACATCGCCTGCGGCCCACGTGTCCGTGCTGGTCAGGCGGGCGGCCGCCGCGAAGAGCTGCGCGTTGAATTGGTGATCGTTGAGAATTCCGCCGTCGGCGCGGCCGGCAATCGACGTCATGTCGAATTCCACGCATCGCGCGCGCTTGAGGTACGGCTCGTCGCGGCCGGGGAACATCGTGGCGACGTCAGAGGTCTCTCCGCCGCACGTCGCGGTGTAGAGCGCATCGATCGGCTGACCCTGGTACGTCAGGATCAAGCCCGCCGTTTCGCGCACGGCCTGATCGCTGAGCGGCTGCTCGCCTGAGAATCCCATGTACGCCTGACACGCCGGGCCGGGACAGATGTCGTATCCCTCGGCGCGAAACTGTCCGAGGTTGCGGACGGCGTAAGTGCGGGCAGCGATGGCTTGCGCCTTCAGCCCTTCGACCTCGTCGTAGATCTTCGGTCCCATCTCCGCCGGCACCACGCCGCGGAGATAGTCCTCGAGATTCAGCTCGTTGATGATGTTGAGCAGCCCGCGGCTGTTGATGAAGATGCGCGCCGCCGTGCGATACGGCTTCTGATCGATCACGATCGTCTCGGCGCTCACCGGCATCACGAGGATCGATTCGCCGGGCAGCGTCGATTTGTCGCCTTCGTCATCGACGATCTGATGCCGCTTCTCGAACTGCTGATCGGTCGGACGCCGCACGACCATCATGTCTTTTCCGTAGCCGCCGGTGATCAATTGATTGCGCAGCGGCTGCGCCGATTGCGTGTCGGGAAAATCGCCGGCAAGGATTCGATACAAGCCGGCGGCGGGATCGAAGATCGCGTCGACGCGCTGGCCGGTGTCGGTGCGCAATCGCGTCGCGAAAGTATCGGCGCTCGATTTGTCTGAGATCGCGCCCGCCTGCACGGCGTATCGCAGCGTGGTTTCGCTCAGCGGAGCGCTGACGGTGAATCCGCGCCGGAGCGTCGACGCGCCGCTTTCGGCGATCACGTAGTAGCCGCCATCGATGCGCGGAAAAGTCACCGAAGTCTGATCGCTCGACAGCCCGACCCGTATGCGCGGATCGACGATCGCCTTCGCAACGGAGGCGACCGGCGTGAGCGCGTTGCTCGCGCGGACGGGCGTTGGCGGCACGACTTTTGGCGCGGGCGGTTTCGCGCAGGCGGCCAGCAGGAGCACAACGACAGCAAGACGAAGCTTCATGTGGTGCGCTTATGCAAAAACAGAGGCCAGCCGCCGCACGCCCTCGCGCAGCCGCTCGTCGGACTCCTTCGCGAACGTCAGCCGCATGGTGTTCTGCCCGCTGCCATCCACAAAAAATGGTGAGCCGGGAACGTACGCGACTCCGGTTGCGATCGCCTTTTCGACGCGCGTGGTCGTGTCGATTGCATCCTTCAGTGTCATGAATGTGAACAGCCCGCCGCTGGCTGCGGTCCACTGCGCGCGACCCTCGAAGTGCCGCTCGAGCGCATCGAGCATGATCGCGCGCTTTCCACGGTAGAACGCACGGACGCGCTCGATCTGCGCCGGCAGCTCGCCGGCGTTGCAGTATTCGTCGATGATCGATTGATCGAGCATGCCGGAGCACAGATCGGCGGCCTGCTTCGCGATCTCGACGCGATCGATGAACGATTTCGGGCCCACGATCCATCCGCACCGCACTCCCGGCGCAAGAACTTTGGAGAAGGTGCCGAGGTAGAGGACGCGGCCGTCGAGGTCGCGGGATTTGATCGGCGTCGTGTCGGCATTCTCGACGTAGACCAGCTCGCCGTACGGATCGTCTTCCACGATCAGGAAATCGTGGCGCTTCGCGATCTCGAGGACCTGCTCGCGCCGCCGCTGCGTCATGAGACGCCCCGATGGATTCTGGAAGTTCGGAATTGTATATAAGAATTTGATACGTTTTCGTTTCGCGACTTCGGCCAGCGATTCCGGAACGATGCCGTCATCGTCCTGCGCGACGCCGGCCATCGTGGCGCTGCGCGCGTAGAACGACGAAGTGCCGCCGATGTACGTCGGAAGCTCGACCGCCACGATGTCGCCGGCATCGAGCAATGTGTGCGCGATCAGGTCCAGCGCCTGCTGCGAGCCGGTGGTGAGGATGACTTCTTCCGTTTTGGCCTTGCTGAGCGCAGCCACGAACTCGCACAGGCGCGGAAGGCCGCGAGTCGGTCCGTATTGCAGCGAGACATTGCGCCGCTCGCGCAGCACGCGATCCGCGATGACCGCAAAGCGCTCGGCAGGAAACGTCTCCGGATTCGGAGATCCGCCGGCGAACGAGATCACGTTCGGATCGTTGATCCATTTCGCGAGTGCGCGGATTGCCGACGGACGAAGATTCCTTGCGTCCGCCGACAGGAACTTCTCGATCACTACTTCTCCTCGGTCAACGCGATGTAGCCGGCCATGAACCAGAGGCCGACAGCAGCCGAGAACACCGTCTGCGCGATCGAGGAGATCACTTGCGCCGGCGCGAAGGCGATGCTCATGAGCGGCGAGTGTCCGATGTCGCGCGCGATCGTCATCGGCCCCGTGAAGCTGGCGATGACCATCGATCCGCCGACCGCGATCACGAACGCGATGAACGCCACCGCGAAGTGGCGGCCGAAATCGCGGCGGATCTCACTCCAACCCGTGCGGATTGCGGCGCGGGCGGCCGCCGAGCGCGCGACGGCGACGGTGATCGCCTTCTGCGTCAACACCGCCATCACGACCGCCAGCGGGAAGACGATTGCGAATGTCAGGAACAATCCGCCGCACGCGACGGCGACGATGCCACCGGTCTCGGTCACCATAAAGAGGCCGGCGAGCGTCAGCAGCAATGGAATGAGGAGAATGAGTCCGCCGACGCCCCAGACGATGTTGTAGATCCAGAACACCGTCCACCACGACGCGCGTCCGCCCTGCAGCCATCGATCCATGGTGAACGTGCGAAACGATTCGCGCGAGCGCACGACGCCTGCGCCGTTGCGCTCGGCGTCGACGAACACTCTTGCGCTGCCCGCTTCGACGAAGGAATGAATCGCAAGCAACACGACCAACACGATCGTCGCGACCACGAAGAGGTAAACGACGACCGGCCAATGCTCGATGACGAGTGCGGCGACCGCCTGCAGAGAATTTTCGGCGTTCTTGAGATCGAGATTCGAAAACGCCGCTGCGATGCCGACCGGCACGATGGCGGCGATGATCGAGCCGACGACGAGCAGCACCAGCACGAAATTCTCCGCGATCCGAATTCCGATCAGCGGCCAGTTCGCCAGCGTACTGTCGAGAGCGCGGCGAAGGATGTCAGTGGTGTTGCGCAAACGTCTTTCGGTAATCCGGCACGCCGGTCAGCTTGATCTCCATCGCCATCTCGTACAACCGGCTGCGCAATCGCGAACCGATGCGATCGTCGAGATCGTCGACGTAGTTGGTCGTGAAGATCGTCGTGCGCTGGGCGTTGTACCGGCTGTTGATGATGTAGTAGAGGATGTCCTGCACGAACATCGACGGCTTCTGCGAACCGAGCTCGTCGAGCACGAGCAGATCGACGTCGAGCAGCGGCCGCAGAATCTCGGACTTGCTCGGCGCGTCGTCGGAATCGAACGAGCCCTGAATCTCCTGGATCAAGTCCTGGAAGTTACGAAAAAGCAGGCGGCCAGGTTTCCCGGTGTCGATGATCTCCAGCAGCGCCGCGACCGCCAGGTGCGTCTTTCCGGAGCCGCACGGACCGATCAGAAGCAGCCCGCGGCCGTTGTCCAGTCCCGGCATCCACGCATCGGCGAATTCCTGCACCGCGCGTTTGCCCGAGACGAGCGCCGCGCTGTTGCGATCGTGAAAATCGACCAGACGGCAATGCGGAAAGTAGCGCGGCGGAATCGCCGCGGCCGTGATGCGCTGACGCCGCCGCAGATCGCCCTGACATCCGCACGGCTCGACGCGAAGCGTGTCACCTTCGATGGGAACCCAGCCGGAGCCGTTGCAGCGGGCGCAGATTGCGGAGACGGGAGCCGGGGATTTCAAGACAGCGTCAGTTTAGCGTACAGGGGGAAACGAGGAATGGTGAATGTTGAATGGTGAATGTTGAATGTGAAATGCATTCAACATTCACCATTCAACATTCAACATTCCTCGTTCCCCCCACCCCTGCAATCACGCTGCACCCGGTCTATACTTCCACCCCTCGGGTCATGGCTTCTCCCACATTGATCGAGTACCTCTCCGTTCGTACGGATGCTGCAAGCTTTCTCTTATCGCTCGACTACGCGAAAACGCTCGCCGAGCTTTTCCCGCACGCGGAGTCGCTCCTCCCCGAGCCGTACAAGATCTTCCTCGCCGACGAGACCCAGCCGCCCGCCCTCGGCTTCGCGCTGGCCGAGACGGCCGTCATCAAAGAACTCGACACGAAGCTCGATCGCTGGCTGACGGAGGAAGTCGCGTGGCAGGTCGCGCGCAAACCCGACTCCAAGGAAAAAGCGCAGCTCGCGCTGACCGCGTACCTCTCGCCGCTGATGAAGGTGGCCGAGAACGCGATGATGTCGAATCTGCTCAACGACTATCACGCCGTCTTCTGGCTCGCGCATTCCTTCGACGTCGCGCGTCACTTCTCATCGGTGCCACGCCGCGTGAGCGCGCTCGACGCGCAGATCGGCCGCACGCAGGGCGACGCGATGAAGTATCGCGTCTTCTCGAAGTGGTCGATGGAGACGCGCGATCAGATGACGCAGCTCGCGAACAAAGCGGCCGCCATCCTCGACGGCGAAGAGCAGCGCGCGCTGCAATTCTTCCGGCTTCTTCAGGATGACGTCCTGATCTTCACGGAGGAGTTCATCGGGCCGGACTTGAGGGAGTTGCGGTCATTTCTCAACGGCTACCTGCGCCGCGACTTCCAGAGCTTCCGCGATGGCTTCGAAAGGCTGCGCAACACCGCGGCCGATCTCCTGCAGCGCGATCTTACCTTCCGCACGTCGCTGCCGTTCTTCGGCATCAATCCCGACCAGGGCATCTCGACCGCCGTCTTGTTCGACGCCCGCTTTGAGGAATTCCTCTTCGCGCTGCCGGCGGTGCAGAATTCGCTCAACCGCGAAGATCGCGAGCAGTTCCTGCTCATCGCGAAGCGCGTCCGCGAATTCGCGGTTCTCAATCAACTGCGCCGCGGGATCGTCTGGATGGTGGTGTCTCCGGACGGGCGCGTGCAGGCCGCCGACAAGCGGAGCGGCATCGCGTACTCGCACACGACGCGGCCGCTCGATTTCGGACGGCCGGGCGTGCTCGATCCGATCATTCACCGCTTCGGCCTGATCTACGACATCTCCAACTTCACCGAGACGCTCGGCAATCTGCGTCGCGCGGGACGCAAGGAAGAGATCAACTCCTATCGGCAGATGCTGCTGTTCCAGCGGCGGATGGAGTCGATCGCGCAGCGCCATCTGCTGGTCTTCGAGAAATTCCTCGGCGATGGAGCGTTCTACACGACGCGTCGCGCGATGCGTCTCGTCCGCGCAGCGATCGAGATCCAGCACTACTACGCCGACATGCGCAAGAAGGGTTTCGCGTTCAACAAGGGCCTGCGCATCGCTCTGAATTTCGGCTACTACCGACTGCTGCCGATGAAAGGCCATGCAGGTGGCGAGAAGATCAATGAGTTCTACGGCCCCGGCATCGTCGAGCTGTCGCGCCTGACCACCGGAAAAGCGAATAAGGAGATCGAGGAGTTTGCGAATTTTCTCGTGGCGCACGGCTACGAGCCGATGAAGGTGCAGAACTTTTTCTCACCGCTCGCGAAGGGCGTGGACGTCATCGACCATACGCAGCACGCGCGCGAGTTCTACGCCTACGTGAACACCAACGGACATCTGGTCAACGAGGGCATCGTCGCTTCGCTGTCGCTGCTGCAGGAGTTGTCCAATGAGTTGAGCGCCGAAGGACAGCGCCTTTTCAGTCTGAAGAGTCCGTGGGGCATGTACTTCGGATTCGATCCGGCAGTCGAAGGTCTGGAGTACGTCGGCGTGCGGTTGATCGGAAACGTCTCGCTCAAGGGCCTCGACAACATCGAGGTCGGCGAGGTCGTCCCTTTCGCGCCAGGCGAAGCCGAAGCCACCGCGCTCGATACGGTCGATCCGCTCGTGATGGTCTTGCGCCAGGAATTTCATCAGCGCGACGCGAGCGGCGCGTACGTTGTGAACGCCGAGACCACGCATGAGAAATTGATCCCGAGCGAGATCGTCGTCTGTATCCGGCAGAACGGCGGCATTGGAGGCGAGGTCCTCATCGGCGAATGGGATCCACTCTCCGACGACGTGCGCAATCCCGTCCGCCTGCCGCACGCCGATTTTCAGCGGCTCTTCTCGCTGAGCGGCGATCTCAACGCCGACAATCTCTCCAAAAACAAGAAGAATGTTCGCGAGACTTACCTGCGACTTTCGGATCACATCTACACGCCGCCGGTGCAGCTCGCGAACTATCGCGAGGAGGAATATGCGGCGTTTGTGTTGGGAGATGTGGTGGAGAAGCTGTAGCGTCTTTCAGTTCATCCTGAGCGCGGGCGGGCTCTGGGGGTGGGAGCGAAGGATCTCCGCTGGAACAGCTGATTCGTAACTTCGGAGTACATTCGAGGCGAAGTCGCACCACTGTCAAACGATGGGTGTCGCGTATTTGCGGCGCGCTGTGCGACAAGGAAACCGCGCAGCTGCACCACCGGAGATCCTTCGCTCCCACCCCTCGGACCCACCGCGCTCAGGATAAACTGCGAGCGCTCAGGATAAACTGACTACGTGCGCGTCGATCACGACAAGCGCGAAATCATCTGCTCGGTTGGTGATCTCGTCTATCCGACGACCTATCGTCGGATCGGAGTGGAACGTGGCGACGGTTTCCGCCGGATGTGGATCGGCCAGGATATCCATAGCCGCCGCGCGGAGTTGCGCGCCGCCGACGATGTGAACTACCGCGCAGAAGTCCACGTCGTCCATCGCGTAATCCACCAAAATTGGAATGTCACGATCACCGGAAGAGTCGATGGCCTCTCGATCGACTCCGCAAATCGCATCGTCAGCATCGAGGAAGTGAAGTCGCTGCACTTCGATCTCGAGCTGGAAGCACTCTACAGGTCGGAGAAACTGCAGCGGCATCTGTTTCAGCTTCTGCTGTATTCGCTGTTTCTTTCGTCGCAGCCCGAGCTCGCCGATTGCGCGTTTGCGCCGCGCCTCGTGCTGATCGATCTGATCGGCGACGACACCCGCGAGATCGACGCCGACTTCGATCGCGAGAGCGTGACGTCCGCGCTCAACGCCAGCCTCGATGCGCTGGTCGCGCGGGTCGAGACCGAGCGCGCGCTGATCATCGCGAAGCGCTCATTCGCCGAGACGCTCACGTTTCCCCACGAGCGCATGCGGCCGTATCAGCAGGAGATGATCGACGCCGTCGCGCGCGCTGTGGATCAACGCGAGGCGCTGCTCGTTTCAGCACCCACCGGCATCGGAAAAACAATCGCGGCGCTCTTCCCCGCCGTCCGCGAGTCATTGAAAGCGGGAAAGAAGCTCTTCTACCTGACTTCGAAGACATTGCAGCAGGACATGGCCGTCGAAGCGATGAAGCTTCTGAACGACGGCTCGCTGCGCGTGCTCCGCATCCGCGCCAAGCAGAAGATGTGCGCGCACACCGAGATGATCTGCCACGAGGACTTCTGTCCGTTCGCGGCGCGCTATTCGGAGAAGATGGAAAAGAGCGGACTCGTCGAGCGCCTGACGAACTCGATGACGTATTTCGATCCCGATCTCACCTTCGAGCTTTCGCGGTCGACCGAGGTGTGTCCGTTCGAGGTGTCGTTGGAGTTGATCGAGCAGGCGGATGTCGTCATCTGCGATTACAACTACATCTTCGATCCTTATGTCGGACTCAAGGCGTATCAGGACATCAACGATTACGGCGATTGCGTCCTCATCGTCGATGAGGCGCACAATCTCGTCGATCGCGGGCGCTCGTACTACTCGCCCGAGCTGCACGAGAAATCATTCGACGCGATTCGCGACCATCTCACCGGCCGCAGTTGCCGGGTCGAAGGCTGGCAGGCGCTGCTCGAAGAAATGCGCGGACAACTTCACGAGCTCGCGTCGGTTCTCGAGGACAAAGACACCCAGTCGCTGTGCGAGCCCGATCGCGATTTCTTCGTGCATCAGCGCGCGGAGTGGGAGCGGCTCGTGATGCATTACATCTCGTGGAAAATTGAGAACGGGATCGCGGAGGAAGACGATCCGCTCGTCGATTTCTACTTCAAGCTCGTCAAGTTCACGAACCTGCTCAGCGAAGACGGCGAGGAGTTCGCGCACGTCATCGAGCGCACGCGCGAGGGCCTCAAGCTCAAAATCTTCTGCAAAGATCCCTCTCGCTTCCTCGGCGCGATCTTCGATTCGGCGTGGGCGACTGTGGCGCTCTCGGCGACGCTCGAGCCTTTTGATTTCTACAAGAAGACGCTCGGCCTTCCGGAATCGCGCGCGTCCGAGATCTCGCTGCCTTCGCCTTTTCCCCGAAGCAATCGCAAAATTGTCGTCGTCCCCGAAGTCGATACGACGTTCAAGCAGCGCGCGAATCACTACGAGGGCATCGCGAGAAATGTCGCCCAAATCGCAGAAGCGTCCGACGGCAATTTCCTCGCGCTCTTTCCGAGCTACGCATTTCTGCGCGAAGTCTCCGAGCGCATGCCGACGATTCGCAAGCAGACGATCGTGCAGCGGACTGACATGACCGACTACGAGCGCAACGCCGTGCTCGATATTCTTCGCAATCGGCGAGGAGGCGACAATCTGATCCTCGCCGTTTCGGGCGGGATGTATGCCGAGGGCGTCGACTATCGCGGGGATATGCTGGCGGGTGTGGTGGTCGTCGGTCCCGCGTTGCCGTCGGTAAGCTTCGAGCAGGAGCTGCTCAAGCGTTACTACGATGATCAATACGGCGCGGGCTTCGAGTTCGCGTATCTGATTCCGGGCATGACTCGCGTGGTGCAATCGGCAGGTCGTGTGATCCGCAGCGAGACTGACATCGGCGTCATCGCGCTGCTCTGCCGCCGCTTCACGCAGGAAATCTACACGCGATATTTTCCGACCGACTGGTACGAAGAGTCGCCGCGCGAGCTCATCTCGAAGAAACCGGCGAGCGAGATCCGCGCATTCTTCGAGGCGAAATCGACCCCGCAACTGAGGTTAGTATGAAGGCAGAAGGCAGAAAGCAGAAGGCAGAAGGGAAGGGCGGGACTTCTGCCTTCTGCCTTCTGCCTTCTGCCTTTACCCTTCTGCCTTCTGCCTTCTGCCTTCTAATTTCTGCCTTTGGGTGCGCCTCCGCCCCCCAGCCCGCCGCCCCGCCCCCCGCCATCCCGAGCGCAGTCGTCGAGGTGATGTGCGGGCGGATGCGGAGTGAAGGGATGTCGTCGGACCTGCGCATCGTGAAAACGACGCAACCGCTCGTCACTCCCTCGGTCATCGCCGCGCTGGCCGACGTCGCTTTTTATCGCGGAAAACCGGTCGCTCCCGTCATGCCGAATGCATCGCTGCCCGTGGAGCCGGCATCATGCAGCCGCTCGATGATCGATGCCGTGAACCCGCGACGCGACTCCGACACGATGGTGCTGCAGTTCTCATCGCCCTTCTCGAACCCATACACCCGTCGCCAGATCGGCGTCATCGCCCGCCTCTCCCTCGGCGACGACTCTCCAGTGTGGTACTGGATTCCGATCATGGCCGATCGCAACGGATCGTGGGGACCCGGTTCGCCGCTGATGCTCGCCGTTCACCAATAGAGGAGGTCAAACATGGGCCCCGTGGTTCTCGAGGCTGGCCAGGGTTTTCGCAACAACATCACCGCCGGAAAACATCAATTCGTCGCCGATGAACCGGCCGATGCCGGCGGCAACGACGAAGGTCCGACTCCATACGATTTTCTTGCCTCCGGCCTCGGTGCGTGCACGGCGATGACGATGCGCGTCGTTGCGAACCGCGAAAAGATTCCGCTGGAGGGGACCGAGGTCCACGTTACGAGCGATCGGATGTACGCCAAAGACTGCGCCGACTGCACGAGCAAAGATGGTTATATCCACAAATTCGAAGTGAGGATCAAACTGATCGGCAATCTGACCGATGCGCAACGCGAGCGGCTTCTGTCGGTCGCGAAGCGGTGTCCGGTAGCAAAGACCCTCTCTAACGAGATCAGGATTGAGGAGTCGCTGATATGAACTCGCTGCTCGAAGAAGCGATCGAAGCGTGGGAAGGAAATCGCGAGGGCGTCATCGCGGAGATTCAGAACACGCCGCCCGACAAATTCGACTTCAAGGCCTCCCCGCAGTCACGCACTGTCGGGGAGCTCGCGCTGCACATCATGGAAGTCTCGCTCATGATGGTCGGCGAGCTGACGCGCGATGACACGAATCTCAAGCGGGCGCCGTGGCCGAAGCTGCTCGCGATGTACGACGCACCCATTCGAGGTTTGAAATCGAAGCGCGAGATCGCGGCCGCGCTCAAGTCGACGCTGCGCGACGGAGTCAAGGCGTTTCGCGATGCCGGCGAGCTGCACATGATGCAACTGATCACGCGCTTCGACGGCAAACGCGGAACGCGCCTCGCCTGGTTCAATCATGGAATCTCGCACGAGGACTACCACCGCGGACAAATTGCGATTTATCAAAGGCTTCTCGGGGTGAAACCAGCGCTTACAAAAATGATCGAAGGCGGCTGATACGCCGAACTGAAGTGCCGAGTGCCTAGTGCCGAGTGCCGAGTCCCACCACCCTCACTCTCGGCACTCGGCACTCGGCACTCGGCACTTTTTCTAGGCCCAGGTCTCCAGCCAATACTGCAGCATTACCAGTGCCCACAGCGGCTTCGCGTGATTCGCGCGCCCGGCGCGATGTTCCGCGAGCAGCGCCGTCACATACTTTTCATTCACGAGTCCGTCGTCCTGCAATCGCTTCGGCGCCAGCAGGCGATCGACATCTGCTCGCAGACCGTGGTTGATCCAGCTCGCGATCGGCACACTCAGCCCCCGCTTGCGTCGATAGATCACGTCGTTCGGGAGCCACGCCTCGGCCGCTTTTTTCAGCAGCCACTTCGTTGTCGTCCGTCGCACGCGAAGATCGGGAGGAAGCGAGAGCGCGAAACGCGTGACGTCGCGATCGAGAAACGGCGCGCGCGCCTCAACTGAGGAGAGCATCGTCGCGCGATCGACCTTCACGAGCAGGTTGTCGCGCAGGTAGCTGCGGTAATCGAGCAGCATCGCGCCGGTGAGCGCATCGCGATCGCGCGGCACGGCCGGCAGCTCCGGCATCGCCGGAGGAGCCGACAGATAGACATCGGATGACAACCCGGTGCCGAACCACGCAAGATGGCGTTCGATCCACGGCTTCTCGGCATCGGTCACGAATTTCTTGAGCAGAAACTCGATCGTCATCTTCCGGCTCGAAGCGGGGACGCGCTGCACGATCCGTCGCAACGCTGCGCGTACGAATCCTGGCAGCGCGTCAAAGACCGGCGCGAATTTGTGGCCGAGGTAGGTGGGGTAACCGCCGAAAAGCTCGTCGGCGCCTTCGCCGCTGAGGATCACCTTCACGTGCTCATGCGCGGTGCGCGCGAGGAGGAATGTCGGCAGGATCGCCGGATCCGCAAGGGGCTCGGCGACGCCGCGGACGATGTTCTGCAGCGCGTCGAGCAGCGTCTCCTCATCGATGCGCACGGGAACGTGCCGCGTGCGAATGCGTTCCGCGAGCAGGGCCGCGTCGCCGCTCTCATCAAACGACTCTTCCACAAATTGCGCGGAGAACGTGTGGACTCGATCGACGCCGATGAATTTCGCGGCCAGCGTCGCGAGGATCGAAGAATCGAGCCCGCCGCTGATGAACACGCCGACAGGGACATCGGACATCACCTGCTTCTCGACGGCGCGCTCCATGAGCCTGCGCGCTTCCTGAACAGCCTCTGAGTCCCGAGAACTGACAACTGAGAACGACTCAGGATCCCAATACCGGACCGTTTCCTTCCCCTGCTCCGTGAATCGAATGTACGTCCCGGCTTCGACGCGACGGATCGCACGAAACATCGTCCGCGGCTCGGGCACATAGCCGAGTCTCAGGTACTCCGCGACGGCGACGTCATCGAGATCGCGGCTGATATCGGGGTGACGCAGGATGCACTGCAGCTCCGACGCGAAAAGAATCTCCTGACCGACGCGCGCGTAGAACAACGGCTTCTCGCCGGCGCGATCGCGCGCAAGCAGCAGAGTTCGCGTGCGGCGATCCCAGATCGCGAGACCGAACATTCCGTCGAGCTCCGCGATCGCGTCCGCGCCGCGCTCGAGATACAGCGGCACGATCGTTTCGACATCGGAGTGCGACCGGTATGGATAGTCCTGAAATCGCCTGCGGATCTCCGGGGCGTTGTAGATCTCGCCGTTGCATTCGAGCCAGACCTGCGAGCCAGGCGCCGAAAAGGGCTGATCGGCGCGCTCGTGCAGGTCGATGATGCGCAGCCGCTCCGTGCCGATGACGGCGTCGGAATGCGTCAGCACCGCGCGGCCATCGGGTCCGCGATGACGCAACGCTTCGCCCATCCAGTCGAGAACTTCCGGATAACGCAGCGCGGTCCCGCTGTCGGCGATGATTCCGTAGATGCCGCACATCAGCGGGGCATTGTATACGTCACGAAATGTGCAGCCGTGGCGACGAGACGCCCGCCATTCTGCTCAACGATCGCGCGGTTGTTGCGGTCGGAATCGCGAACGATGATGAGTCTCGGCCGCTTGCGATCGAATGCCACCGGCAGCCATGACATCGGGCGGATCGTCGATCGCGGATTCGA
>DATBSF010000135.1:0-3332 GCA_036559905.1 Thermoanaerobaculia bacterium
AGCCGCTGCGATCAAGCAAGACGCGACAATCCGTGACAGGTTCAAGGTTTCCTCCGGGCTGTAGAAGTGCCCTCATGGTACACCAGCCGACTGTCACTCCATCCGCACGAGCCCGCGCCGCGTGGCCACCTTCAGCGCCTCGGTTCGGCTCGTGACGCCTAGCTTTTCGAACAGATGGCCGAGGTGAGTTTTGACCGTGCGTTCGCTGATGCCGAGGGTGTTGGCGATTTCCTTGTTGCTCTTGCCGTCGGCCATCAGGCGCAGCGCCGACAACTCGCGCGGCGTCACCTGCACGCGCGAGACGCCCTCCGCGAGTTTTGCGGCGGCGGCGGGGGCTAGATACGTTTTTCCATTCAGCACATCGTGAATGCATGCGATCAAGTCGTCGGCGGTGATGTCTTTCAGCACATACGCTTTTGCGCCAGCCTTCAACGCGCGCGTGATGTCTTCATCGGTGTCGTATGTCGTGAGCACGATGACTTTCGCGTTCGGATCGAGCGCGCGAATCTGGCGCACCGCTTCGACGCCTTCCATCACCGGCATACGCAGATCGAGCAGAGTGACGTCGGGATGATGTTTCACGAACGCATCGACCGCCTCCGCTCCGTTCGACGCTTCCGCGACAACGCGAAGATCGGGTTCATGCGTGATGATGTTGACGACGCCGGTGCGGACGAGCGCGTGATCGTCGACGACGAGGACACCGTGGGCCGCGGTCATGGAGTCGGAATGCTGAATGCCGGCGGATCCCACGCCAGGACGACTTCCGTTCCCGCGCGCGGCGCCGTGACGATCGTCAACGAGCCGCCGATGCGCTCCGCGCGCTCCTGCATGCTTGTTAGGCCGAACCCGGCGCCGAAACGCTCCTTCGCGATGCCGCGTCCGTCATCGGCCACGGAAAGTCGGAATCCAACCGATCGCGTCGACGCCGCGTGAATCGTGATCTTGCGCGCGCGTGCATGACGCACTGCATTGGTCAGCGCTTCCTGCGCGATGCCGATGATCTCGCGCTCGACGCCAACGCCGAGCTCAGGCAACTCTTCGATCACGAGCTCGATCGGCACATCGGTCGTGCGCCGCGCCAACTCCGTCGTGCGTTCGAGTACCGCGGCGACATCGCCCGCTTCGATCTCCTGCGGACGCAGCGCGCCGACCGAACGGCGTGCTTCGATCATGTGCGATCGCGCCAGATCAACCGCGGTGTCGATACTTCGGGTGATGTTCAGCGGCAGCGACCCCGCCGCCCGCTGCACCGACTGCAATTGCATCAGGATTGCCGCGAAGCCCTGCGCCAGCGTGTCGTGGATGTCGCGCGCGATGCGATTGCGCTCCTCCAGCACCGCCTGATGCCGCACCTCGGCCAGACTCTGTTCTGTCAGGCGGCTCTGATGCAGCGCGAGCGTGAGTTGTCGTGCGATCGCTTCGAGCGTCGCGCGGCGCCACGGTGCATATTCGACGGGCGCGTCTCCGATCGACAGCGCGATCCAGCCGAGGTTGCGGGTGGGGAGTTTGAGTGGGGCGACGGCGAGCAGGTCGAGTCCGATCTCGCCGTTGAAGCCGCGGACCGATTCGGGCAGTCGCGCATCATCGATGGTGTACTCGACCGTCTCCGTCCAACCCGGCTTGTAGGCCAGGAGATGCGCGGCCATGTCGACGCGCGCCGACGTCAAGGTGTCCCATCCCGGCTCGCCCTTCTTGAAGAATTGATCGCCGACGTGGGCCATCCATAGATCGCAATGTTCGCCATCATCATCGAGCAGCCACACGCCGCACGCTTTGCTCTCCGTCTGATCGATGAGTCCCTTGGTGAACTCGCGGAAAAAACTCTCGGGATCGGGCTCGCGGACGAGAAGGTCGAGCGCGAGCTGCACGGCGTGACTCTGAATCGACGCGCGGCATTCCGCGCGCTCGCGCAGCTCGGTCTGCTTCTCCAGCGTTTCCTTGAGATTGTCGAAGCTCTGCGACCAGAACTCGCCCATCTCGGGGAGGTTCGATTTCATGGGGAGATTATGCGCCGCTTCACGCGGGGCGGCATCGTCCAAAGGTCGCAGATCGCGATGGGGTAAAGGTCACGGTCGACGCTGGCACCACCGCCCGATTGTTAGAACTCGCGCCGGGACCGACACTTACGTCGTTATGAAATCACGATTTGCAGCACTGGCCTTTCCGCTGTTTCTTCTTGTCCTGCAGGCCTGCACCCGAGTCTCTGCAGAGCCATCGAACACGCCCCCGCCGCCAAAAATTGATGTCGCCGGAGTCGTGGCGCGCGATGTCGTCGAGTGGGACGAATTCACCGGCCGATTGGAAGCCGTGAACTCCGTCGCCGTCCGGCCGCGCGTGTCGGGATTCGTCTCCGCCATCCGCTTCGATGAAGGCGCGATGGTGAAGAAGGGCGATCTCCTTTTCGAAATCGACGCGCGCCCATTCCAGGCGGAGGTCGATCGTTTGCGCGCCGAGCTGGCGCGCACCAACGCCACCGTGCAGCGCGCGACGAGTGAGCTTGCGCGCGCGAACAAGCTCTCCTCAGAGGATGCGATGTCGTCCGAGGAGAGGGATCGACGCGTGGCGTTCGCGAAGGAGTCGGCGGCGCAGGTCTCGGCCGTCGAGGCGGCGCTTCGCGCAGCGGAGCTCAATCTCGAATTCACGCGCGTGACGTCGCCGATCTCCGGACGCGTCGGGCGGGCGATCGTCACTGCCGGGAACCTGGTCTCCAATGGTGAGACTCTGCTCACGACCGTTGTGTCGCTCGATCCGATCTACGCATCGTTCGAGGCGGATGAGCGCACGTTTCAACATTACTCCGCGCGCACGAACGGACTCGCCGTTCGCATGGCGCTCGCCGATGAAGAGAATTTCAAACGCGAAGGGCAGCTCGACTTTCTCGACAACCAGATCAATCCCGCGACCGGCACGATCCGCGGCCGCTCCGTTTTTCATAATCGCGATCTCAGCCTGACGCCGGGCTCGTTCGTTCGTTTGCGTCTGCCGGGCACTTCCGCCTATCGCGCGCTGCTAATTCAGGATCGCGCCGTTGGGACCGATCTCGACAAACGGTATGTCTATGTCGTGGGCGCTGATGGCACCGTTCAGTACCGCCCCGTGCAGCTCGGGCCGATCATCGACGGACTGCGCGTCGTGCGCAGTGGGCTTCAGCCTTCGGATGTCGTTGTGGTCAATGGGCTGCAGCGCGTCAGGCCGGGAGCGCACATTGATCCGGTGAAGGTGGCCATGTAAGCGCTCTCTCTGTGCTCTCTGTGCCTCTGTGGTGAGAGGCTTTTCACCACAGAGACACAGAGAGCACAGAGAAAAGAAAGACAAATATGAAACTCGCA
>DATBSF010000136.1:0-4611 GCA_036559905.1 Thermoanaerobaculia bacterium
ACCGATCGCAAGCGCAGCCACGTCGAGCTTTCGCGATTTCTGTGGATGGCGCTCGGTTCCGCGCTGCTCGTGCTCACTGGCTTCGTTGTGTGGGTCACATCGGTCGGCTTCCCGCAACTCATCCCTGAGACGGCACAATTATCGAAAAAGGGGACATGGGCAATCATCGGTGGAATCGGCAAGCATCGAAGCGACTATCGCGCATCGTTCCTCTACAACCTGCGGGACGGTCGCGCGCATCGTCTTCCGGTCGCCCTCGGCGCCTGGACGGCGACGGAGTTTTCCGGTGACGACACAACCGCCGCCTGGGTTTCGAGACCGAAGATGACGCCCTCGAGCACAGTGTCGGAGTTGTACATCGCGAAACTCGACTCACCGAATCCGCAGATGATCGCGACCGGCATCCCGGCCACAGGAGATTACTGCCTGTCCGAGGATGGTTCGCGCGTTGCGATCTCCAAATCTGACGTGATCACAGTCTACGACCTCGTTTCGCGCGCATCGCTCGGATCGGCGCGTGTACCCGATGCGCGATGGCTGGACCCCGTGTTTACTTCGAGCGACCTGCTGCGCATCAATGCGCATGGCCCGCAAGGTGTTCGGATCTACGAATACGACGTCGCGAAGAAGATTCTTCGTCAGACAGGCGAGGCCCGCGTCGAAAATTGGCACGTCAATTCCGACTACTCGCGCGCGATGGCCTATTGGAAGCGGCCCGACATTACGATCTACGACGCACGGACGGGCCAGATCCTGATGACCGTGCCCATCAAAGCGTCAAGGGCGAAGTTCCTCAGAGACGGACGCATCGTAGCCATCGACGATCAGAGTGTTCTGCACGTTTTCACCGCGGACGGCACGCCGGTTCGCTCGATCGTTCTGCCGGCTGAACCTTTTTCGCCGATATTCGACGTGGGTAAAGGTCTCGTCGTAGTCCTCGTTAAGAAGGATCAGACCGATGTGGTGATCGATCTCGATCGCGGCGCGATCGCCCGCACCGACACCGGATTATTTCCGCACGACGTTACGGGTCCCTTGCTGCTCTGTTCGAACAGGGCGCACGACCTACTCGTCTGGAATCCAGCGACCGGCGAGAAGCGGATGGTGCTCAAACGGTCATGACTACGCGTGCCACGATCGCGATTCTTGTCTTGGCGATCGTCACCTCGCGGGCGATGGGCGCGATCCGCGTTACGCGAGATGGCGAGCCGGCTCCGAGCGCGCAGCTTTGCTACTACGCCGTAGCAGGCACCGCAAATCCGTTCGCGCAACAGTTCGCGTCCGGCGATGTGCGGTGCTCCGCCACATTGCCTGCCGGTCGCTGGAATGTCTACGCGCGTGAAGCAGATCGATTCATCAGTGCGCGCACGGTTCTCAGCGACACTGCGGACGCTGAGCTTCGCCTCGAGCCCGCGGCAACCATCGAGTTGCCCGCTGCAGGCGGTGCGTATCTGACCGATACCGTGAGTTTCTTTCCGGGCACCGGCAAGATTCTCGTCCCGGCCGAACGCGATGTTCTTCCCCTGCTCGTCGAAAAAAAGAAGATCGTCGGCATCGGCTCGATCGTTCACTTGCGCGCTGGCGAAAACATTCGTGTCGATGCGTTCACTTCGCGCGCTCTCGTAACTTGGCTGTCGATCGCGCCCGCCGATCTCGAGGCTCTGCGCACAGCACGGAAGCGGCAGCCCCCGAACATTGTCGCCAACAAGAGAATCAAGCCGATGAACGCGATCATCGGCACGGTCAACATCGACAAAGCGCTGCAGATCTTTTCAGGCCTTCCGCTCGGACCGGCGACAATCGATTTGGGCGGCGTGCCGTGGAAGTCGCAGCAGCTCCGTGTCATGCAGGAAAACCGGGTGCTCAAAGTCGACGAACCGCTGCGCCTGTCGCCGGCCTCCTCGGCACTTGTCGATTGGTACATGACCTCCGATGTGGCGAGTCTTGCCGATCGCCTCATCACCGACTGCCAGAAAACGAAGCCTAAAGATGCGATGACGTTCGCGCTGACTCTGCTGAAATGCAGCGGCGCCGACCGCGACCAATGTGCAACCGTCAAGGAGAACGAAGTCTCGATCAACCAGCGTTCCGGCCGGGTTTTGTTCGACGACCTGAACCCTTCGAAGTACACCCTTGAATTTCGTTATCGCAACCTGCCGCCGCTTCGCAAAGCGATTACCGTCGCGAAGTTCGATCAGGCCGTGGACCGTTTTTCGATCGACTACGTGACGCTCTTTGGCAGAGTGACGGTTGGAGGTAAGGCGCCTGACGGCGTGATGCGAATCGACTTCGACTGGAACGGACCAAGGACCGCGGTGACTGACGCCGATGGTGAGTACTTCGCTGCAATCGAGAAGCCGCTTGCGAAAGATAAAGTCGTTCGCATTCGCAAGTGCGACGGTGGGCTCGACGCTCAGTACATCTTGGATCGTGACGTTGGTCCGAATTCACGACTCGACATCGATCTGCCGTCGAACAAGGTGCTGGTCGAAGCTGTCGACGCGAAAACGGGGGGGCCCGTCTCAGGAGCGCGCGTGCGCTACGGAGCGTTTCGCAGCGAGGAAATGTCATCGACGTACTACTTCCGGCTCGCGATCGAAAACGATGCGCCTGCGCACACGGATCAGGACGGCCGCTACGTAGTCGAAAACATCTCACCTGACAAAACGGTCCACGTTTGCCTCGAGCATGACGATTACGAGCGGACTTGTCCCGACACGTTCAAGTTGACATCGAACGAAACCAAAACGCTGCGAGTGCGGATGCAACCTCGCAGCGCTTATCGCGGTCGCGTCCTCGCGTCGCAGGACATCGCGGCTGGGCAGATTTACTGGTATGGCCCCGATGGGGAAGAGACCGAACAGGTCCCGGTGAAAGACGACGGATCGTTTCGATTCAACCGTCAGCACCGACCGGAGGAGGTCCTCGTCGTGGTCTCGATCAATCTTCCGCTTTACGTCCAGCGGCAACCGATGTTGCTGGCGGGTGATTCGCTCGATATCGCGATGCCGGCTGCGCCGGTCCGCCGCTTCGAAGTTGAGACATCCGAGCAGACGTCGCAGACGGATGCGATCGTGACGATTGCGATTGGCGATCTGGTCGTGCCGTACCCGGCCTTCTCACAACATCTTGCGCTTCACGGGTCTACGCTCGTGCTGCGAAATCGCGGGCCGTTGCTTATTCCTGACATCCTTGAAACCGGCCCGATCTCGGTTCTCCTCGGTCCTCCGCCATCGTCAGTCACGCCAAGCCGCAATGATCTCTTCCGGCTGCCGCAATACCGCGGCGTTCCACGAAGGGTCGTCGGTGGCCCGCTGGTCGTTTTCAACGCGCGAGGACCAGCACAAGCGCAATCGCGGCCGGGAGTGCCTGTACCCAGAGGATCGAGCGCTTCGCCGTGATCGCGCCGAAGATGCCCGCGATGATTACGCAGATCAGGAAGAACGCCTGCGCGCGGATTCCTTCATAGAGCGACCAGATCAAACCGGCGGCCAGGAATCCGTTGTAGAGGCCTTGATTCGCGGCCAGAGCTTTCGAACCGTCTGCGAGCTCTTTGGAGAGTCCGAAGATGCGGCGGCCGGCCGGCTTCGTCCACAGGAACATTTCGAGCACGAGAAACCCCAGGTGCTCCAGCGCGACGAAGACGATTGCGAGTTGAGCGAGCATCGCTACCTCAATGTCCAGACATTCGCTGCGAATGCGCCGATCTGACACGCCGCGCGAATGCGGCTCCAGTAATTGAAGCCGCGGCGCGCGCGCTCGAGCACGACCGTGTCGTTTCCGATCTTCCGGACCGACAGCATGAACGGCGCGGCTTTGAACGTGAGCGCCATTCCGCCGAGCGCCAAACCTGCCGCCGTGATCGCCGCCGTCCGTGATCTTCGATCACGCGACGCCGCGATCGCGGTCGCGACTGAAAGCGCCGCGTGTCCGATTCCGACCAGCGGATAAAGCGTCATTCCCGTCGCAGCGAGATCGGCGTTGCGGCTGTAATTGCCCCACGTCTCCGGGCCGAGCGTGCGAAGCGCAGGAAACTGCACAATCATCCGATCGACGTTGATGCCCGCCAGCACTCCGCCGAACGCCGTGGCGGCAAGCGCGAGGCGTCTGGCCGCGGGTCGCATCAGTAAGCGTCGTTAGACGGCCGATTACAGCCTGGAGAGAGGTACGGTGACCGCCCCCATTCCTCCGGAGCCAATAAAAAGTTGGACTCCGCCCAGCTCGGCCCTACCGCCAGCGAACGAGTAGCCGGCCGGCGGAACGACGCGGACCCAGTACCCTCCAGCCGGAAGTGTGATGTCAGAGATTCCAGACGCGTTCGTCGTGGCCGTCATGACAACTGGACCGCTCAGATCGTGCCTGAGCTCGACTGTGACGTTGGCGAGGCCAGCCTGGGACGCGGCGTCGAGGACAGTCGTGACCAGCCTCCCGGTACCAAGGAACGGTTCCGTTGGAGTGGACATTTTCGAGCATGACACGGCCAGAAGAAGAGCGACGCAGATGGTTAACCCTGTTTTCATGTTGACCTCGCTCATCGCCAAGTCTAGCACCGCGGCGCGTTGGTCCTGTCGTCAGAACTGCCCTGACGTTTTGCCGCTAAGCTGCGCGGCC
>DATBSF010000137.1:0-6583 GCA_036559905.1 Thermoanaerobaculia bacterium
TGCTTCGCCTACAGTTGGCTGCTTTTTCCACGCTCAGTAGAGTCCACGCTTCGTAGAAAAAAGAGCCAACTGTAGGCGAAGCACCAAAGTTTAAGATGACCTTCGCCCAGGTCCTCCCTGCAATTAACGCACTCCTGAACGCCACGACCGGCGTTCTTCTGCTGACGGCCTACGCCCTGATCAAACGGAAGAAGATCGCCATGCATAAGCGGTTCATGATCGCCGCCTGCATCACGGCGACAATCTTCCTCGCGCTCTACGTCACGAACCACTATCTGCGGCACGGCATCGTGACGCGATTCACCGGCACCGGACCGATTCGCCCGATCTACTTCACGATTCTGATCACGCACACGGCGCTCGCGATCACGATCGTGCCGCTTGCGATCATTACTCTGCGCAACGGTCTGAAGATGCGCGTGGAAAAGCACCGGCGCATCGCGCGGTGGACCTTTCCGCTGTGGATGTACGTGTCGGTTACCGGCGTCCTGGTGTACTTTTTCCTCTACCAGTGGTTCCCCTCGACGTGATCATCGGGGCCTACGCGCCCTCCGACCCGCGTGAAGTGGAGCATCAGGCGGCGTTTCTGCATCTGCTGCGTGGGACATCGCAACCGTATTCGCGGGATCAGTTTGTGCCGGGACACATCACAGCCAGTTGTTTCATCATCGATCGCGACGGGCGTTTGTTGCTGCACCATCACCGCCGATTGAATCGATGGCTGCAGATGGGAGGTCATCTCGAACCTGGTGAAGATCCGGTTGTGGCCGCGCTGCGCGAAGGTCGCGAGGAGTCGGGCCTCGAAGATTTGCGCGTTGTTTCGGACGGAATTGCCGATCTCGACGTACATCGGATACCGGCCGGGCGAGGCGAGCCCGAGCACCGGCACTACGATGTGCGCTACATTGCACGGACAGATTCGGCGGATTCGATCGCGGCCGATGCCCGTGAATCGAATCAGCTGATGTGGTTTGATCTCGATCGAGCGGCGGCATTGATGCAGGGAGAGGAATCGTTGCGCGTGATTCAGAAGATCCGGAGGGTACTGTGACGCCGCCTCTGATGGAGAGCGACCTCGACGCCGATCCGTTCGCGCAATTCTCCCGCTGGTTCGAAGAGGCGAAGGCCGCCGTCAAAGAGTTGCCCGAGACGATGATGGTCGCGACGTCGACGCGCGAAGGAGAAGTTTCAGTTCGCGCCGTCCTGCTCAAAGAATTCGATCGGCGCGGCTTCGTCTTCTACACGAACTACAACAGCCGCAAGGGGGCGCAGATCCACGACAATCCCCGCGCGGCGCTGGCGTTCTGGTGGCCGGCGCTCGAGCGGCAGGTGCGCATCGAAGGGGCTGTCGTTCGCGTGACGGAAGACGAATCGAACGCGTACTTCGCGTCGCGTCCCCGAGGAAGTCAGTTGGGCGCGTGGGCTTCGGAGCAGAGCAAGGTGATCGCCGGCCGCGGCGATCTCGACCAGCGCTTCGAAGAGCTCGAGAAGTGCTATCCCGAAGGCGAGATCCCACGTCCGCCGCACTGGGGCGGATATCGCGTCATCCCGATCCTGTTCGAGTTCTGGCAGGGGCGTCAGGATCGATTACATGACCGTTTCGCATACCGATTGCGTGATGCAAAAGACTGGGTGATCGAGCGTCTCTCCCCGTGAAGAAGAAAATTCTCTTCCTTTGCACTGGCAACGCCGCGCGAAGTCAGATGGCGGAGGGTCTCGCGCGCGCGAACCACGACGACAAGATCGATGTCGTCTCCGCTGGTTCGCGCCCAGCCGGCTTCGTTCATCCCAATGCGATTCGCGCGCTCGCCGAGATCGGTATCGACATTCACGACGCGCAATCGAAATCGGCGGATGAGTTCCTCGTCGAGCCGTTCGACGTCGTTGTCACCGTCTGCGATTCGGCAGCAGCGGACTGTCCGAGCTGGCCGGGCGCAAAACGCATCGAGCACTGGTCGATTGAAGATCCGTCATGGCGTGGGTACGAAGCTTTCGTCGAGACACGCGACGACCTCGCGCGCCGCATCGACGAGCTGGTGCAGAGTCTATGAGCGTAACGCCGGCGGCCCGCCGGCTGTTTCGCCGCCGGCTCGGCGGCTGGCGTATCTGCGCGACCGGTGCCGGCCAGCGGCCGGCGGAACAGCCGGCGAGGCCGCCGGCGTTACGAGTGCAGATCGCGTTTCTTCTCCTCGCGTCGTGTGCGCAGATGCAGCCTGCATTCATCGAAGGACCGCAGGGACGGTTGCATGTCGACGATGGTGGTCGTGGCAGCGGCCTGCCGGTGCTGTTCGTTCACGGCAACAGCGGCAATCTCACGCAGTGGCGCGCGCAGCTCGATCACGTGCGGCAATCGCGCCGCGCCGTCGCTTTCGATCTTCGCGGCATGGGTCAGTCCGATCTTCCGCGCAACGGCGATTACTCCGTAAACGCGATGGTCGACGATGTCGAAGCCGTGACGAGCGCTCTGAAGCTGCAGCGCTTCGTGATCGTCGGTCATTCGTACGGCGGCAGCGTTGTCGCCGCGTATGCCGCGCGCCATCCCGATCGCGTTGCGGGAGTCGTCTTCGCGGATTCCGCGGGAAACGTGAAGGTCGATCCCGTTCAGGCGAAGGCTTTTCTCGACAAGATCCGATCGAACAGGGATGCCGTGGTGCCGCAATGGTTCGCACCGATCCTGAAGCCGTCGCGCGAAGAGGTGAGGAACGCAGTCCTCGACTCCGTCCGCCACACCCCCGGCGACGTCATCGCCAGCGCCCTCGGCGGCATCATGACCTTCGATATGACGTCGTTGCTGGCCGCGTATCCCGGACCACGAATTGCGATCGCAGCTACGGACATCGAGAGTCCGGCATCACTGCACCTGCAGTTTCCCGACATGCCGGTGAAGAAGATGAGCGGCACGGGTCACTGGCTGATGATGGACAAACCGGACGAGTTCAACGCGCTGCTCGACGCGTTTCTCGCGACGTTAGATCGCGCCCATTGATTCGGGCAGCAGCACGCGCAGCGACTTCGGCACGACGTCGATCACCAGCTTTTCTGGCAATGTGAGCGGCTCGCCGTCGAGATGCGCCGGGCCGGGGGAAGGGCGGCGAATCTCGATGTGACTTCCGCGGCGCATCGTGATCCCGGCGGCGCGGTGCAGCGTTCCGGCGAACAAACGAGGAACAGCTGTGAGCGATGCGTGCTCGACGACCACCAGATCGAGCAGTCCATCCTGCAGCGACGCGATCGGCGCGATTCGCGCGTTGTTGCCGTACTGGCTCGCGTTGGCGATCGCGATCAACAGCGCCTTGCGTTCGAGCGTCTCGCCATTGATCTCGATCTGATATTTCTCCGGCGCGTAGCGCAGAAATCCGGCCAGACCGACGCGAATGTATGTCGCCAGCCCGCGCACGCCGCTCGACGCGAACGCATCGGCGATCCAGGCATCGAAGCCGACGCCCATCGTGCCGATGAACGGAATGCCGTTGACGGTGGCCGTGTCGATTGTGGTCACGCGATGATTTGCGCCTAACGCCTCGCGCAGGTTCATCGAGATGCCGAGGTGTCGGGCGAGACCGTTGCCCGAACCGGCGGGGATGATGCCGAGAGCGACCTGCGTCCCGATCAGACGCTTCGCGACTTCATGGACCGTTCCGTCACCGCCGACAGCGAAGACTGCTTCGACGCCCTTCTGCACTGCAGCGCCGATGATGTTATCGAGGTCCTCTTTCTGTTCGGCCTCTCCGATCTCGAATTCGAAATCGCAGTGTTCGCGGATGATCGCCGAAGCGTCGGGCCGCCGCTTCACGCCTGATCGGCGATTCACGACGAAGAGAGCCTTCAAACATTCGCCTCGCGGTGGCGGTCGAACCAGCCTGCCCACAACGGAAAGAGCCAGGCCGCGAGCCCCGCGATCGCGATCGCGCGCGTGTTAGGCGGGGCCGGACCCGCTGCGGCAGCAAAGTAGACGCACGCGAGGACGATGACGAATGCCCAGAATGCGATCGTTCCGATCTTGTCACGCGCCCGCGTCGCGTCGCGGTAGATGAAGATCGCGAAAAAGTACATTGTGAATTCGATCACCAGCGTCGCCTTCGGATAGTTCCACACACCGAGTCCGAACTTCGGTCCGCCCGGCCACAGAGGCAGATCGGGGCGATGCACGATGAGATCGAGGACCCAGTGGCTCACGACGCAGATCGCGACGACGACCGCACCGCGCGCGTAGCGTGTCCTTGCAAAGTAGACGACGGCGAACGCGACGCCCCACGCGATTGCCAACGCGAGGCTGTGCGTCCACGGATAGTCATAGAAGTCGAGCGGCGTGAATTTGGTCGCGCCGAGCTCGATGCGGACGTGCTCGATGCCGAGGAGAAGAAAAATCGGCCAGATGAGATCGAGCAGCATCACGGCAGCCGTGAGCGTGCCGAGGGATGTTTTTGGGGCGATGCGTTTAGCGGCGAATGCGACTGCGTTATGCCCGATGAACATCCTTACCCCGCTTTCATGATCTGCAGCGCGACCGGCGTGATGCCGTTGATGATGAACTGAATGCCGATGGCACCGAGGAGAAGAGACATGATTTTAGCGAAGACGGCGCGGCCGCGGTCGCCGATCATGCGCGACAGCGGCATCGCCGCCAGCAGCACGATCCACGACACCGCGCCGACCGCCACGATCGCCACCAGCACCGCAATCTTCTGATCCAGCCGCGGATACAAATTGACAAGGACCATTACGGACGTGATCGCGCCGGGCCCGGAGAGCATTGGCACGGCCAGCGGCACGATCGCGATCGAGGCTGGATCGATGTCCGCTTTCTCCACGTCGCTGTCTTGCATGCGCTTCTCGCCGCCGACGTTGTAGGCGCGGCGGTCGTCGGCTACCAGCGTCCGCAGCGCGTTCGTCAGGAAGACGACGCCCCCCATGATCTGGAATGCCGGCACGGTGATGCCGAAGAACTTGAAGACGTAGTTGCCGGCGATCAGGAAGATCGCCAGCACCACGACGCACGACGCGCCGGCGACGAACGCCACGCGCAGCCGCGTTGCCTTCCCGACGCCGACCGTCAGTGCGATGAACGACGGGATCACCGCCAGCGGATTGACCATCGTGATCAGCGCGGCGAAGGAGAGGAGGGCGACCTTCCAGAGAGGCGGCACTACCCGACGATTGTAACCGCCACGTCATTCTCCGCGTCGATGTACCAGAGAAGCCCCCCGCACGCCCGCCCGGTCATCTTCGCGATCACGCGGCAGTACAGGCTGACCTGCTCGCGGTCTCGTTCGATGCGACCCTCGCTCGGTTTGCCGCTCTTGTAGTCGATGACTGTGTCGGCGCCGCCTTCGCGGATCAGCCGGTCGATGCGTTTCTGCACGACGGCGCCGCTGTCGTCGGCGAACGCAATCGGCATCTCGCGGCCGATCGTCTCGGCGTTCGCGATCCGGCGAAAAATCGGCGACTCGCGGACGATCGCCAATCGCTGCGTGACGAGATCGATCGCGCGTTGATCGGCTGCCTGCTCGACGGCCAGCGCGCCGAGGAGGGGAGCGATATCGGAGGTTCCATCCCAGCGCTCGAGGACGCGATGCAGAAGGATTCCAGCGGCGCGATTGGCGATCGCATTTCGCGCGATCGCAACCTCGTCGCGTGGAAGGAGCGGCGGCGGCTCGGGCTGCTCGATGTCACACGCGACGATCGGGCCGGTGGCAAGGCGCGATTCGAGCTCGGCGTCCTGAAGGCGGTGCGTCGTCACCCGGTCCGATTGCAGCGGCGCGACGCGCTCCAGCGCGATCGAAATACCGATCGGCAGATCGCGCATGACCACTCCCGGCTCCTCGGGCCATTGCAATGTCTTCGCGCCGAAAATCTCGCAGAGGTACTTGCCGAATCCGTTCTGCGTGATCTTCTCGGTCTTGCAGAAGATCGCGACCTGCGATTTCGCGCGCGTGATCGCAACGTAGAACAGCCGCCGCATCTCGGCCTTGTCGCGAAGGCTGCCGATGTCTTTCAGCGGACGGTTGTCGGAGAAGCGGCAGATCCCCGAGAGCGTGTCGACGCCATTGCGGATCACCAGGCTGGGCGGATCCTCGACCGTGAAGATGTCGACGCCGTCGCGCGACGCAGATTGAAACTCAATATCAGGAAGAATGACCGTATCGAATTCCAGCCCCTTCGCGCCGTGGATCGTCAGCACGCGAATCGCATTCGTCGTTTCATCCAGCAGCGAAGGCTCGACTTCTTCCGGAACTTCGCGCCGCCGCGAGATCTCCTCGACGAATTGCCGGACCGAGCCGCCGGCTTTCTGGTCGTAGATGAACGCGATGGTGCGGACCTGCTCGAGATGGCGCAGCGAGCGCTTGCTTTCGCGCGTGGCGCGATAGACATCCTCGATCCTGGTGGTCGCAACGACGTGATCGATCAGTTGCGTGACTGTGAGATGCCGCGCAGCTTCGCGAAACGTGTCGAGCGCCGCGACGACCGCCTTCCACTCCGGCGAATCGTCGCGCAACAGTCCGGACGCGATCTCCGCATCCGTCAGCGCAAAGTACGGCGATCGCGCGGCTGAGATGAGAGCGCCGCGATCGAATCGATACGC
>DATBSF010000138.1:0-2813 GCA_036559905.1 Thermoanaerobaculia bacterium
CTGAGAGAAAAATGCGTTGTGTCATTCAACGGGTCCGTCGCGCGTCAGTAGCGGTCGGCGAGGAGATCGTCTCCGAGATCGGCGTCGGAATGCTCGTGCTCGCTGCGGTCGAGAAAGGCGACAGCGAGCGGGCGATGCGCGACTCGGCGCGCAAAATCTGCGAGCTGCGAATCTTCAGCGACGACGCCGGCAAGATGAATCGCGATGTCGCGGAAATCGGCGGATCGATTCTCGCCGTCTCGCAGTTCACCCTCGCAGGGTCGATTGCAAAAGGACGGCGTCCGAGCTTCGACAATGCCGAGGAGCCGGGGAGGGCGCGGGAGATGTTCGAGATCTTCGTCGCGGAGCTCGGCGCGACCGGAATCGCCGTGAAGACCGGGCGTTTCCGCGAAATGATGGTCGTCTCGCTCGAGAACGACGGGCCGGTCACATTCGTCTACGAAATGTGATGCCGAATCGCAGCGCGACATTCGGATCGATGCTCTCGACTCCCTGAACCCAACCGCGCGTCTTCGCTTCGACCTCCGCGAAATACCGTTCGCGATCGAACCGCACTCCCACCAGCCCGCCCGGCGAGCCGCGCGTGTCGCGGAAGCGCTGATGCTCCGGCTGCATCCACAGCGCGACGCGCACCGTCATCGGGTTGCCGAGGAGCTGGACGTCGGCGCCGGGGAAGTGGCGCTCGCGATTCTTGTAGTCGTGGACCACGATGAACAGATTGCGCTTGCCGCGCAGAAAGACATTCGCATCGATCGTGTATCCGAATGACGTGAGCAGATGCGCGGCGGTGACGTTGACGTCGTGGAACGCGTCAATGCCAATTAGATTCGAATCGAGGAAATTCAGATACTGCAATTGCCCCTGGCGCCGAAGAAATCGCCGCTCCTCGGGCGTGAGATCGGATGGCTTGCGGTATCGATCGATGCCGACGCCGGACGGATGCACGCCGCGCGCTGCATACGGCTCGTCGGGACGCGAGAGGTCGTACATCCAGCCGACGAAATCGTGTCCGGTGAAGTCGCGCTTCTTGATGTTCGCGCCATCCTCGCGATTCATCTTGTCGGTGTCGGCGTTGACCTCGTCTGACGTTCCCGAGGCGACGTAACCCTGCGCGTTGATCTTCACCAGCCAATACAGCGGGAGGTGCCACGCCCGCGAGCCCTTGAAAAACCGATCCTTCTCGAGGCGCTGCAGCATCGCGTATTCGCCCTCGATCCCCGCTTCCTGCAATCGCACCTGATCGGCGGGATGATCGCGTTTGAGTTTGATCAGGTCTTCGTCGCGGACGTGGCTGACCGCGATCGTGTCCGTGACGCGGAAGTAGTAGACGTCGTCGAAACTGCCGATGCCGCGGCGGCCCAGCACGGCGCGATGCCATTCTTCGTGAAGCCAGGCGTCGGTGAATGGCACCGGAAGAATGACCGTCGTCGCGAGATCGAACACCGCGACGGCCGTCTTGCTCGCCCACCTGCGTTTCGAGAACGCATCCCAGAGTTTCTCGTGAGCGACCTCGTAGACGTCGGTCGTAATCGCGAGCGACTGCTCCATCGACGGTGCGCGCAGACCATGCTGCACGTTGTAGGGGAGGTCGATAACAGGAATCTCGACCGGCTCCGAGGCGTTCGCGACCGCAGAAAACGCGAGGGAAGCGAGAAAGAGCCGTCCCTTATACTGCATCGCTCTTATGCCGTACGATCCGAAAAACATCGAAGAAAAGTGGCAGCGCGCGTGGGCGGATGCACGCGTCGCCGAGATCGACGTCTCCAAGCCCGGCGGCGAGTACTACATGCTCAACATGTTTCCGTATCCGTCGGGCGATCTGCATGTCGGTCACGGACGCAACTACATCCTGGGGGACGCCTTCTATCGATTTCTGAGGATGCGCGGGCACGCGGCACTCAATCCGATGGGCTGGGATGCATTCGGCTTGCCTGCCGAAAACGCCGCCATCAAGCGCGGCACGCATCCGCGCGAGTGGACGCTGTCCAATATCGCGCGCGAGAAAAAACAATTCGAACGCTGGGGCATCCTGTACGACTGGTCGAAGGAGATCGCGTCGTGCCATCCCGGTTACTACAAGTGGAACCAGTGGCTCTTCATCCAGCTCTACAACCGCGGCCTGGCGTATCGCGGCAAGGCGCCGGTGAACTGGTGCCCGACCGATCAGACCGTGCTCGCGAACGAACAGGTGATCGACGGCCGATGCGAACGCTGCGGGACGATCGTCGTGCAGCGCGAGCTCGAACAGTGGTTCTTCAAGATCACCGCATACGCGGATCGGCTCGACGCTGCACTCGATGCCCTCGACTGGCCCGAAAGAGTGAAGCTGATGCAGCGCAACTGGATCGGGCGCTCGGTCGGCGCCGACGTCGAGTTTCCGGTGCCGGCACTCGGCCATCCGCTCCGGGTCTTCACGACGCGCCCTGACACGATCTACGGCGCGACGTTCATGGTGCTCGCGCCGGAGCACCCCGACGTCGCCGCGCTGATCGCCGACGCACCGAATCGCCAGGAGCTTCAGGAGTGGATCAAAGGCGTCTGCAATCAAAGCTCGCTGGAGCGGCAGGAGGCCGGGAAGGAAGGGCGCTTCACCGGAAAGTACGCGATCAATCCGTTCACCGAAGAAAAGATCCCGATCTGGATCGGCAACTTCGTGCTGATGCAGTACGGCACCGGCGCGCTCATGGCCGTGCCGGCACACGACGAGCGCGATTTCGAGTTCGCGCGCAAGTACAACCTGCCGATCCGCATCGTCGTTCGATCGGACGAGACGCCCGCGTCGGTCGACCAGATGACGGCGGCGACGTCCAATT
>DATBSF010000139.1:0-5030 GCA_036559905.1 Thermoanaerobaculia bacterium
GATGAAGCCGGCCGACGCGAGGCGCCGCTTACCGTCGATAGACATCGAACCACTTTCCGATCATTTGAACCTGATCGACGCGGCGATATCCGCGCAGAGTCGCCGAGATTTCCGGCGCATGTACACGGCTCGTTGCGATCACGGTCGCGTTTCCGATGTTGTCCGCGTCGACGTAGCGCACGCGCTCCAGCTCGCGCGGAAAGTTGTAGCGGCTCCAGAGATTCGGACAACTGTAGAGCGCAATCTGCTCCGGCGCGACGTGCTGCTTCTCGAGTGCCGCGATCAATCGCTCGGTCGACGCGATCGAATTCGCGTACGGCATCATCGTGATCGCCGCGTACGCCAGTGGAATGATCGGAACGATTCCGACCGCGATGGTCGAGAGCATCTGCGATTTCCACGTGAGTAACGCGATCGCCGCGGCGATTACCAGGATGATGACGAGCGGTTTCGCTTCGACGGGAAGCCTCCCGAGAAAGAACACCGGCAGAATCATCAGCGCGAGAGTCAGACGGTTCGCGATGATCGAGGGCCGCTCCGCAATCATCAATGCCACTGCCGGAATCATCGCCATCATGTAGACGTCGAGCTTACTGCTCATCAGCGAGTACGGAACTAGAACGGCGGCGATCCAGCTCAGATAGAAACGATTCGCGCCTCGCAGCGCCGCGATCGCGACGAAGAACCACGGGAAGAGAATTCCGGGAAGGTGCAGGACATAAAACCACGGCGGCGCGTTGTGTACCCACGCCGACACCGCCCGCCCGACCGTCTGCTTCACGATAACCTCGTGTGTGTACGCCGAACCGCCCATCAACATCGCGGGCACAAACCACAGAAGCGGGATCACGATCAGGGCGGCAATCGGCGCGACATAATTGACGCGAGGAAATCGTTTTTGTCGCCACGCTTCGAGGAGAAACAAAACGATTCCGATCACGGGCGCCATCGGCCCTTTGATCAGCGTGGCAATTCCGAATGCGACCGCCGCAGGCAACAATCTTTCCTGACGCAACATCCAAATGCCCAGAACGATCAATGCCGTGAAACTGATGTCCATCCGCGCTGTCTGCGCCGATCCCCACATCATCAGCGAGGTGGCGCAGATGAATGCCGCCAGCGGCCCGCCCATCCGCCACATCAGCCAGAGCAGAAAAAGGAATGCGATCAGCGAAGGCAGCACGAAAGCCCACGTCGAATACACGCCGAGGGGGAAGGTCAGGAGGTCGATCAGCCAGAAATGCAGCGGCGGTTTGTGCGTGAACGGAACGCCATTGAGAGTTGGCAGAAAAAACGCGCCGGTGGCGCGCATTTCGCGTATCACCTGTGCGTATTTGGTCTCGTCACCGATGAAAAGCTCGCGCTGAAAGGGCGTGATCCAGGTGGAGAGGACGGCGACGACGAGCGCGGCTTGCAGCGTGCGCGAAGGAAGGGTCAACTCTTTGATTATACGCCGCTTAGGTCCGTCGAAAAATAATGGTGCGGCGGGTGTAGAATCGCTGTGATGGATCTTTGAAGGAGGAGAAAAAGGATGTCGAATCGGGTCGCAGACATTCAGCAGATTCTCAGCACCGAGGATTCAGAGTTTCGGCAATGGGTTGATGAACATCACGCCTGCGAATCACGCCTCAGCGAGCTCGCCAACAAGCCTCAGGTCACCATCGAAGAAGAGATGGAAGAGAAGACGTTGAAGAAGCGCAAGCTGCACCTCAAAGATCAGATGGCCGCAAGAATTCGGACCTACGAATCCAGTAATAGCATCGCCTAGTAAGTTTCGGCGCTCTTGAAATTGGGGTTCCCGCAGGGGAACCCTTTTTTGTTTGAATCTCGAATTTCGAATTTCGAATGAAGAATTGAGAAGCCCGCCCGCCGTCCCTCATGAATTCCTCATTCTTCATTCGAAAATTCGAAATTCGAAATTCGCTTCTTCCCCATCTGCTGCTTTCCTGCGGCGCTCGCTTTGCATAACATCCCCACCAATGCCAAAGGTTCGCTTCGCTCCGGAGGGGTGGCTTTTCATCATCCCCGTGATGATTCTGACAGCCGCTGCGCTGCTCTTGCAGTGGTGGACGGCCGCGATTGTCTTCGGCCTGCTGGTCGCATTTCTCTTCAACTTCTTCCGCGATCCGCACCGCGCCGGCTCCGAGCGGCACGTCGACGTCCTCTCTCCCGCCGACGGCACCGTCGTGCAGATCAAAGACATCAGCGACGGCGACATCTGGCCCGGACTCACGCGGCAGGTCAGCATCTTCATGTCGGTCTTCGACGTCCACGTGAATCGCGCGCCGATCACCGGCCGCATCGTTCACTATCGCTACAATCCCGGAAAGAAAATCGCGGCGTTCGCGGAGAAGTCATCGACCGAGAACGAACAGAACCTCGTCGTGATCGAAGACAGTCACGGCGGCAAAGTGGCGTTCAAACAGATCGCCGGCCTGCTCGCGCGGCGCATCGTGTTCGACAAGAAAGAGGGCGATGAAGTCGTGCGCGGCGAGCGGGTCGGCATGATCAAGTTCGGATCGCGCGTGGACATCTTCTTCTCGCCGGCCGTCAACATCAAAGTGAAGATGCGCGAGAAGGTGAAGGTTGGACTGACGGTCATCGCCGAGATCGAGGAGAGTCGGTGAAGCGGTCCGACGTCCGAAAAAATCTTCGGCGCGGCGTGTATGTCATCCCGACGTCGCTCACGGTCCTCAACCTTTTTTTCGGGTTCCGCTCGATCGTCAGCAGCATGCGCGGCGTGGAGGCCCTCGCGAACGGACGCAACGATCTCGCGACTCAGTTCTTCGAAGTCGCGTGCCTGTCGCTTTTCGTCGCGGCGATCTTCGACACGTTCGATGGACTCATCGCGCGGCAACTGGGCGCAACGAGTGAGTTCGGCAAGGAATACGACTCGCTGGCCGACTGCGTGACGTTTGGCGCCGCCCCCGCCATGCTCGTCTACTCCTGGGGCCTCCGATCCCTCGGCAACCTCGGCGTCGCGATGGCTTTTCTGTTTCTCGTCAGCGGATCACTGCGGCTCGCGCGCTTCAACATCATGACCGGCAAGACCGATTATCGCTATTTCGTCGGCCTGCCGATTCCCGCCGGAGCGCTGACGCTGGCGTCGATCATCTTCTACGCGCCCACGCCGGTGCAGGACCGCCGCTTCGCTTTGATCATGATGATCGTGACGATTGCGGTGGCGTTCGCGATGGTCTCGCCGATTCGCTATCGAAGTCAGAAGGGCTTGAACGTTCAGAAAGAGCGCTCGCTCATGTACATCGTCGTCCTCGCCCTCGTCCTCGGCATCTTCGCGAGATGGCCGCGCGAGTTCCTCTTCATCGGCGCGATCGGCTATCTCGCATCCGGCCCGCTGATTCGCCTCTGGTCGATTGCATTTCCGTCGCGGAAGACTCCCGAGGAAGTGTTGCAGGCGGTTGAAACGCACTGATGCCCCAACCGAAGTCACCTCAGGGCTATCGTGTCGGCATCGTCAATCCGCTGACGCTAGTCGGCAACGAGATCAAGACGATTCTTCGCGAACGCTCGTTTCCGTTCGCGAAGCTGGTGCTGCTCGACAGCACTGGAAAAGCGGCCGGCTCGCTGACGGATATCGGCGATGAGCCGATGGTCGTGACGGCGATCTCCGACGACGAGCTGGAGGATCTGGATCTCATTTTCTTCTGCGGTCCGGCGGCTGCGAATCGCGAATGGATCGAACGCTATCGCGAGGATCGGTTCATCGTGATCGACGTATCGCAGCCTTCGACGATCACCGAAGGCACGCTGGCGGTGGCCGGAATCAATCTCGAGGAAATCAGCGGCGGCGAGAATCTCATCATCTCCCCACATCCGGTCGCGATTCCGATCGCACTGATCCTGCGACAGATCGAACTTCTGAGCGCGGTCGAACTGTGCACCGCGACGGTCGTGCAGCCGGCGTCAGAATTCGATCAGGCCGGAGTCGAGGAGCTCGCCGCGCAGACCGTCAGCGTGTTGAGCGTGAAGGGCGTGCCGAAAGAAGTCTTCGACCGGCAGCTCGCCTTCAACCTCTATCCGGCGCGGGAGCACAACGAAGAATTCATCGTCGATCAGATCCGGCGCCTGACCGATGGCAACGCGGAGCTCGCTTTGCTGATCACGCAGGGGACGATTTTTCACAGCCACACGTTCTCGCTGTTCATCAAAACACGCGACGATCTCTCGGTCGAGCAGATCATGGTTCGCCTTCGCGAGAATCCAGCGATCGCGATGCCGGAAGAGGACGAGTCTTTCAGCACGATCGACGCCGCGGCCAGAGACGAAGTGCTGGTGGCCGAGGTGCGGAGGGATCCCACGATTCGCGGCGGATTCTGGGTGTGGGCCGTCTGCGATAATCTGCGGCGCAGCTCGGCGCTCAATGCAGTCCTGATTGCCGAGAAAGTTCTGCTCGCGGACGCCACAAACTAATCGGAGGACACATGCAGGATTACTACGAGCCGAAGGTCGGCGACGTTGCTCCCGACTTTCAGTTGCCATCGACGCGCGGAAAAGACGTCACCCTAAAAGAATTCAAAGGGAAGGACGTCATCCTCTACTTTTATCCGCGCGACGAAACGCCGGGATGCACGACGGAGGCATGCTCGTTTCGCGATCACGAAGGCGACCTATCCAAAGCCGGCGCCGCCATCCTCGGCGTCTCCACCGATCCGATGGAGAGTCATCAGAAATTCGCGAGCAAGCACAAACTGAATTTCCCGCTGCTGTCCGACGAGACGGCCGATGTCGCGAAGATGTTTGGCGTCTGGAAAGAGAAGAACATGTACGGGCGGCGGACGTGGGGCGTGGCGCGCACGACGTATTGGATCGGCGCAGACGGCCGCATCAAGAAAATCTACAAGAAGGTCGACACCGCCCGGCACGCCGAGGATGTCCTCGCGGACATGAAGAGCGCGCGCGAAAAGAAGTAGCGCCCGAATCTGGAGTGCGGCGGCTCGCCGCCGCTTTCAGACCGGCAGCTTGCTGCCGGTCAGCCGCGGCCGTCCAGAGCGGCGGCAAGCCGCCGCACT
>DATBSF010000140.1:0-3281 GCA_036559905.1 Thermoanaerobaculia bacterium
ACGATTCGATTTGTTGCATTCGCGAACGAAGAGCCGCCGTTTTTCGGGACGCCGGACATGGGAAGCCTTCGCTATGCGCAGCGCTGCCGCGATCGGAAAGAAAAAATCGTCGCGATGTTCAGCCTCGAGACGATCGGTTACTTCAGCGATGCACCCAAATCGCAGTCGTATCCCTCGATCCTGCACCTGATCTACCCGTCAACCGCAAACTTCATCGCGTTCGTGTCGAATCTGAAATCGCGATCGCTCCTGAGCCGTTGTGTGCGCGAGTTCCGCAGCGCGTGCGATGTGCCGGTCGCGAAGGGCGCGCTGCCGGAGTTCATCGCCGGCGTCACGTGGTCGGATCAATTGTCTTTCTGGCAGTGCGGTTATCCCGCGGTGATGGTCACCGACACGGCGCTTTTTCGAAATCCGAATTACCATACCGCGAGCGATTGGCCAGACACGCTCGATTACGATCGTCTTGCGCGCGTGGTCGACGGTCTGACAGCTACGATTCAGGCGTTGTCGAAATGAATAGCGCGGTCGCGTCGTCGTCGATGCGGACTCCCGGAACAGCGCGAACGCTGCCGAGGAGTTCGTCGATCGAGTGCGAGCGGGCTGCGAATTGCTCCACGCGCTCGTATCCGATCGGCTCTTCGCCCACGGCTGCCTCGGGCAATCCGTCCGAGAACAGCAGCAGGCGTTCGCCATTGCGCAGATCGACCGACTTCTTCTCGTAGTCGCGATCGAGCCGGATGCCCAGCGGCAGCCGATCGCCGCCGCACACGATCGGGCGGCACGTGCCGTCGCTGATGAGGAGCGGATCGGGCATGCCGGCGTTCACGAGCGTGATCCGCTTCTGCGTCGCATCGCAATGCGCGTAGACCATCGCAACGAATTCGCGCTTCTGCAATTCGTCGCACAGTCGCGCGTTGAGCGCGCGCATGACATCGATCGCATCGCGCGATGATGTTGCCAGCAGCGACACCGCGGTCTTGCACGACGCCATGATCAGGCTGGCGGCCATTCCTTTTCCCGATACATCGGCGACGATTACCGCCAGCGAGCCGTCATCGAGCCGCATGACATCGTAGAAATCGCCTCCGATGATGTGCGCCGCCTCGGTGCGTGCGCTGACGTGAAATCCGTTCGCGTCGATCTCCGGCGGCGGCAGCAGCCGGCGCTGGACGGCGCGCGCGATTTCGAGCTCCTTCTCCGCGAATTCGTGCTCTCTCAGGCGCGCCTGCGCGGCGAGTTGTCGATCTCTCCGCTTCTGATTGTGATGCAGCATGAAGCCGACCAGCACCGCCAGCAGCGTCATGGCGGTAATCGGGTAAATGAAGTTGAACGCGTGAAATCGAAAGTCGCTCTCTTCCGCGCCGTACAACGACGCGACCGCGACGAGGCCGAGGAAGAAGCCGATCCAGGCGCCGAAGGCGTAGATGAGAGTCCGGAAAATCAATGGAATGCGGCTCTGCTCGATCGCCCAGCTCAGCATCGTCTCGAGTCCGCGGCTGAGCAACACGATCGCGGCTGCGAGGATCGCGTTGCGGACCAGCGCGTGCGTCGATGGACTTCCGCCGAGCGTGAACGCGCATCCGATTGCAATCGCCAATAACGATTCGAGCATCGGATCGCGCCACGAGCGCCAGCCATAAGTGCGGTTCATTGATCTGCATACGAGTGTAACCTTTGGCGGTTGCGACTCGTTTTCTTCACCGGCTATCCCGGCTTTCTCGGCTCCGCGCTTTTGCCGCGAGTACTGGCGCGCGATTCCGAAGCGATCGCGATCTGCCTCGTGCAGCCGAAATTCGCTCCGCTCGCGCGCGAGCGCGCACGCGAGCTCGGCGATCGCGTTCGCTTTCTCGAAGGCGACATCACATCGCCGATCAATTTCTCGCCGGCCGATATCGTCGAGATCTATCACCTCGCCGCGCTCTACGATCTCTCCGTTTCGCGCGAGCTCGGCATGCGCGTGAATGTCGAAGGAACCCGCCGCGTGCTCGATTTCGCCGAGCGATGTAAATCGCTGCAGCGGCTGCACTACATCTCGACGTGCTACGTCAGCGGCCGGCACGACGGCGTGTTTCGCGAAGACGATCTCGATGTCGGGCAGCACTTCAACAACTTCTACGAAGAGACGAAGTTTCTCGCGGAAGTCGAAGTGCGGAAACGTACCCGAATACCATCAACGATTTATCGGCCGTCGGTGATCGTCGGCGACAGCAAGACCGGCGCGACGCAGAAATATGATGGGCCGTACTACGTGCTGCGATGGATTCTGCGTCAGCCGCGAATCGCGATTCTGCCGGTCGTCGGGCGCACGAAGAAATATCGATTCAATGTCGTGCCGCGCGACTTCATCATCGACGCGATCGATTACCTCACCGCGCATGGACAAGCGAAGTGCTATCAACTCGCGGATCCTGATCCGCTGACGGTCGACGAGATCATCAAGACCTTCGCGAAGCCGACCCATCACAAGATCATCCGTGTCCCCGTGCCAATGGCGATCGCAAAACTTGGCGCGCCGATGCTGCGCATTCCACGCGCGGCGGTGAATTACTTCACGCAGCCGACGACGTACGACACGACCAACGCGCAGCGCGATCTCGCGGCATCCGGCATCCCGGTTCCACGCTTCAGCGACTACGCGCCGCGACTGGTGGAGTTCGTTCGCGCACATCCCGAGATCGGCGCGGCCGGAATGGCGTAGCGATCAGTGGCGCACGGATCGATGCCGATTCGGGGCAGGCGGCGTTCCGGCTGATTGGATGACGATCGACGCAGGATTCGCGACACCGCACTTCGCGCCGTGAACGTAATAGAGAGTCCCATTGCCGGTGAACGTATGTCGATACGTCGTCGGAAATGGGTCGGGGATCGTCGGGAACGCGGTGCGCCGGCGGCTCTGAAATTGACTGTTCCATTGCGCGATCGTTTGTCCGACCGGCTGACGCACAGCTTCCCAGATCCGCTCCTCGTAGAGCTCGACGTACACACCCTGGGAGTTGACCCATCCGTTCTGCAATGCCGAGTCGACATCCACCGGACTCGAAATCTTCTCGGCATTTTGAGTTTGAAAGCCGGTCACCCGCCCCTCCAGTCCCTCCTGGAGGACCCAGCGATTCGGACAACCCAGGCCGTTGAGATGCGTGAGGCAGTTGTCCGATTGTTTCGGTCCGAGACCGTTGTGGGACACGGCAAAGAGCAGGCCGTGGCGCGCCTGACCGTTGTCGATGATGGTCTGGGTTTGCTCGGTGCCACCAGGAAGAGCTCCGCCCGAAGAAGTGCCATCG
>DATBSF010000141.1:0-5990 GCA_036559905.1 Thermoanaerobaculia bacterium
CTTCCGTCGGCGACGCCGGGCGGAGTGCTGGTCAGGAAAACCAGGTGTGCCATGAGCGGGCCAAAGGTTGCATGGGAAGACACCCATGCATGACGTCGACCAGATCGGCGCCTACTACAGAGCCGTGCTTCCTTTTTATGATGCGAGCCTCGCGGATCGCGGAGACCTCCCCTTCTGGGAATCGGTCGCGCGGCGCTGGGGCGCGAAACGCAGTCTCGAGCTCGGATGCGGAACCGGCCGTGTGACCGAAGTTCTGCGCCGCGCCGCATCCGTGACCGGTGTTGATCTCCTGATCGAAATGCTCGCCCGCGCGAAGCGGCGGGTCCCGGAAGCGGATTTCGTCGTCGCGGACGTGCGAACGTTCGCGTTTTCTTCGCGATTCGATCTGATCGTGCTCGCCGACGATCCGATGGCGCACGTCGTATCGACAGAAGAACGCGCGCACGTCATACAACGCATCGCGGAGCATCTGGCGCCGGATGGTCGCGTTGTTCTAGAAGGGTTGTACCGTCCACAGCGGCGCAGGACCACGAAAGCTGCGAAGTTCACTCTCGACGAATCGTGGGAACCGGCCGGCGATTCGACCTGGAATGCAACGTACCGATACCAGGAGGGGCCGAAGATCACCGAGGCGAAATCTGTCGTGCGATCGTGGACGCGGGATGAGGTTGCCCGCTTCGGGGATGCCGCGCTTCATGTAGAACATCTCTGGGGTGATTTCGACGAAAGCCCGTTTGGCGAGGAATCCGAGAGAATGGTGATCGTGGCGACCACGAGCCAAAGAAAGCAACGATGATCCCCAATCGATGGCAGTCATCTCGTTCGTTTACGGAGATTGCGGTGACATGCATCGGCTGTGGTCTGATCGCGGCGGCGATCGCCGCGAACCAGGCCTGGTTCGATCACCACTTCCTGCCTTCGTACTGGACGCCCCGCGAGGAGATCGTACGGAACGCGTTCATCATTCGCATTGGCGTGGGCGTCATCGGCGCGGTCATCATCGTTCTCGCACGAATCGTGGCGCGACTTGTCCCGCGCGAGCCGCTGTACCTGTTCACGATCCCGCTCGCCGCGTTTCTAGCATTGGGCGCCTCGGAGCTCGTATTGCGACATCATCACGCGCCGGCGGAGTTCTCCAGCGCGAGCGAGCCGCGGAGTCACCTCGATGCGCGGCTCGGTTGGTTGTTCGACACTTCCCGAACCGGACTCGTGACCCATCTCGGGCGCCGCATCGCTTACACCTTCGACCGGAATGGCTACCGCGTCGCGTCTGCCGCGGCGGCCACCGACTTCGATTCGCCGACAATCGTCTTCACCGGCGAGTCGATCATGGTGGGACACCAGCTGGCGTGGAGCGAAACGATCGCCGCGCAAACATCGGCGCTCCTCGGTCTGCAGAGCGCGAACATCGCGGTTTCCGGGTTCGCGACCGATCAGGCGTATCTCCGGCTGACGACGGAGTTACCCCGGTTCCGCCATCCTGTCGCAGTCGTGTTCCTCTTCGCGCCGTCGATTTTTGACCGCAACCTCGACGACGACCGGCCTCACCTCGGTCCGGGCCTTGTGTGGCTTCCGCCTGCACAGCACTGGCGTCTAACAACGCTGGTAAGACGATTCGTCGGGTATCGCAGCGAGGACGACATCGAACGCGAAGTCGCCGTCACGCGGGAAATTCTGACGGCGACAGTCCGGCTGGCGCGGTCACGCGGCGCGGTTCCCCTCATCGTCGTGCCGCAGTTCGAACCTGAAGAACCGCAGGAGCGCGAGCTGCGGCGGCGCATCGTAGAGGAGGCCCATGTCCCGTACGTCTATGTGCCCATCGATCCCGACGATCGCGTCGAGAACGACGGCCATCCCGATGCGGACGGCGCGCGAACGATTGCCGAATCGATCGCGGAGGCGCTGCGACCCGCGCCCGAACTCTGATTTTGCAGTGGTGGAGCTGATCGGGATCGAACGCGGCCCCTGTTTGCGGCGACCTGTCACAGTTGAATTCGCGAGAACAAGTAGCTGCCGCTGAGCAGGAACGCTCCGTCAGCGGGTGGTTTGCGATCCACCGCCCGGTTCGACATAGACTCTTGCGCCATGAACGTGCCGCCACTCCGCGTCTTTTTTTTCATCGCATCGCTGTCGATTTCTGCCTTCGCGACGCTGTCCGCGCAAACGGTGAAGAACCCTCCCCCGCCGCAGCCGGTGCCGATGCCGCCGCCGATCGCCGCTCCGGTGGATCAGCCCTACGCCGGCCCCGTGCAGCTCGAGGTCGATTTGACGAATGTCACGGATCGCGTGGCGCACGTGCGAGAGCAGATTCCTGTCCAGCGCAACGCGCGTGAGCTGGTGCTGCTGTATCCGCAATGGATCCCCGGCACCCACTCACCGAACGGCCCGATCTCCCGCATCGCCGGGATTGTCGTCAGCGTCGACGGAGCTCGCGTGCAGTGGATCCGCGACCAGATCAATGTGTACGCCTTCCGCATTCCGCTTGGTGCGGGCGCCAGGACCGTCTCGCTCCAGTTCGACTACCTATCGCCGATCAAGCCTGCCGAAGGGCGAATCGAGTGGTCCGATGCCATCGTCGATCTTGCATGGAACGCAGTGGTCATGTATCCGGCGGGTTTCTTTTCGCGCGACATTCCGTTCGACGTCACACTGAAACTCCCGCAAGGCTGGAAATATGCGACCGCGCTGGAGACGGCGAATGAGGAAGGGTCCACGGTGAAGTTCAAGCGGACGACTCTGAACACGCTGGTCGATTCGCCGCTTTATGCCGGAATCCATTTCAAGCGCGTCGACCTTTCGCCTTCGCCGACCAACATCGTTCGACTCAACGTCTTCGCCGACGGTGAAAAAGATCTCGAGATCTCTGCGGACGCCCTCGAAAAGCACAAGAACCTGGCCATCGAGGCCGACAAGCTGTATCAGTCGCATCACTACGACCACTACGATTTCCTGCTGCTGCTCAGCAGCACCGTTGGTGGCATCGGACTGGAGCACCATCAGTCCAGCGAAAACGGCTCGCGTCCGAACTACTTCACCGAGTGGGATCGCGGCAACCTGCGCAGCGACCTGCTGGCACACGAGTACACGCATTCGTGGAACGGAAAGTTCCGCCGTCCGGCCGACCTCTGGACTCCGAACTTCAACGTGCCGATGCGCGACGACCTGCTCTGGGTTTACGAGGGCATGACGCAGTACTGGGGAAGCGTGCTTTCGGCGCGTTCGGGGATCCGGACGGCGGAGCAAGGGCGATACACCTTTGCGCGCATTGCTGCCGGATTCGAAATCAGCCCGGGCCGCAATTGGCGTCCGCTGGTCGATACCACCAACCAGCCCACGGTCTCGCAGCGCCGTCCCGTGAGCTGGGTGAGCTGGCAACTGCCCGAAAACTACTACGCCGAAGGCGCGTTGATCTGGCTGGACGCCGATACAAAAATCCGCGAGCTCACCAACGACCGGAAATCGCTCGACGATTTCGCGGTGGTGTTTCTCAGCCCATACAACGGGAGTTTCGTCACCCTCACCTATGATCTTCAGGACATCGTCAAGATCCTGAACACGATTGCGCCGTATGACTGGATGCAATTCTTCCAGGAGCGCGTCTACGGGCTGCATCCCGCCGTGCCGATGGATGGCATCACACGCGGCGGCTACCGACTCGTTTACACCGACAAGATTCCTTCCTGGTTGACCAGAATGGAAAACGCCCCCGGCGGCGGGGCTGACTTCTCAACCTCGCTCGGCTTTTCGTTCGGCGGCGGGCGTGGCGGAGCAGCAGCGACGACACCATCCAATGAGCTCGGCAACGTCTGGTGGAACAGTCCGGCGTTCGTCGCAGGGATCACGCCGGATATGCAGATCGTCTCCGTCAACGGGAAGGCGTACACAGCGGAAGTTCTGCGCAGTGCCATCACCGAAGCCGAACGCACAAAGCAGCCGATCGAGCTGCAGTTCCGCCGCGGAGAAGTGTTCAAGTCGTTTTCACTCCCTTATTACGGCGGCCTGCGCATCCCGTCGCTGGAGCGCGTCGACGGCACGCCGAACCGCCTCGACGCGATCCTCGCGCCGAGCAAACGACCGCTGCCGGTAATGTAAGGTCTAACGATTGGTGCCGACCGCCACGAACGGCGACCAATAGAATGGATGCCGGTAGGCCGGTTTCGCGCGAACGGCGAGCGCAGCATGTCGAAGCGCTTCCGCTGCCGATCGATTCGCTCGATCCGATGCGAGCAGCGCCCGGTGCAGCTCGATCATGAGATCGGTAGTGCTCGCCGAACTGACTTTCCACTGACTGACGATCGTCGTGGGACAGCCCGCCACGAAGAGTGCCCACGACATTCCGATCACTCCCTCGCCCGCCCCGATTCGCCCTCTGGCGGTTTCGCATGCGGAGAGGACCGCCACCTCGGCGTGAAGTTTGAGCTGCATGATCTCCCGCGCCTCGAGAAATCCGTCTTCCGTCGGAGAGCGGGGAGGGGAAAAGACCAGACGCGAAGAGAGTGCGTTCTGATCATCGAAGATGCCGTGCGTCGCGAAGTGCAACACCGCGAAAGCCGGCGCCTCCGCTTTGGCGAGCTCTTCTCGCGCGTCTCGGCGCAGGTGTACGCGGCTGTTCTGCGCGCCGTACAGCGCAGCGATGCGGCGCACCTCCGTCTCGGTTTCCGGAACGGGGGCGAGCGACACGTCGCGGTACTCAGCGTGAACACGCGACGCAACTTGCGTGGGAATGACCGGGTTGCCGAAGGCCAGCAGGTGCGTCTTGCCGGCGTGATCGCGCCGCTTCGACATCATCTCGCGCAGCACCGTGATCGACGGCGCGTAAAAGATCGCATGGCGATCGATGACGAAACGCGTCGGGCCCGGTTTCAGTGCCTGAAAGGGCAGTTCCCAAAGCGGACCGTCGGCGACGACGCAAACGACGCGCGCGTCGCGCAGTTCCGCTTCGGCGGGACGCAGCAGCCGGTCGTACAGCTTTTGCGCCGCGGCGCCGTAAGTCAGGTCGCGTGCCGCCAGCAGATCGCGAAACGCCATGACCTCCTTCTGCAAGTCGCTCTTCGTCACCGCGATCGAATGCGCTCGCACCTTCCCTGCCCCTCGTGCACCCGCCGTGATGGTGAAAAGGTACGTTGCGTCATTGGTGACGACGAATTCGACAAACGCATCGGCGGCTCTTTGTTTGAGCAGCGCGGCGACTTCATCCACGCTGACCGGCGCGATATCGCCTCGCTCCAGGCGCAGTTGAGGGTGCGCAGCGTACAGGCCGGTGATGAACGCCTCATATTCGAGTTGTGCCTTCCGCAACTTTCCTTGCGCCGTCGACTCACCACCGGTTTCGAGCCTTTGCCGGTAATCCTGATTGAGCCGCGTGAGTTGTGCGGTCAACTCGCGTTCGCGATTGCTCTCGACAGCGGTCATCGCCTTGCTGGTATCCGCCCTTCCCTGACGGAGAATGTCGAGGAGCACGCGGGCCTTCGATCGTTCGGCGAACTGAAACGCCTCAACAGCCCGTTTGTTGTCGACGAGCAGACCGACCATTGCGTTGTAGGGAAAGACCATGTTGACGAACGCTCTCTGCGCGAGCTCATCGCCGGGAAGAGAGCGCCGAAGGTCCTCCACGATAGCAATCGCGCGTTCCAGCTCCTCCTGCGCCTCTGCGATTCCGCCTAGAGAGCTGTATGCGTCCGCAAGATTCATTCTTGCTCGCCATTCTCGTTCTCGCAGACCAAGCTCCGTGGACATGCGAACCGCGCGTTCGAGAGGCGCAATGGCCGACACCGTGTCGCCGCACTCGATGTCCAGCACCGCTCGATTCTCGAGCGCGACGATCATTCCGTCGCGGTCGTTGATTTGCTGGCTGATCTCGATCACTTGATCGAGCGTCTTGCGAGAATCGTCGAAATTTCCGAGCGACTTCTGGACCAGAGCGATCATGCCGAGGTTTCTCGCCATACTGTATGGATTTCCGAGCTGCGTGTTGATGGCGAGAGCCTTTT
>DATBSF010000142.1:0-2111 GCA_036559905.1 Thermoanaerobaculia bacterium
ACCGTGGTGCGCGGCCGTCGCAAGCAGGACCCTCAACTGCAGCAACATTGCGACACTTGCTGCGTCGCAGCCGTCCACACGTCCACCGGACCCACGCTCAGATTGATGACCTTGACGATGTACACGCCGCCTTGGATGACAGATTGAGTGATCGTTGCCAGTCCCGAAGAATTGTCGGCCGTCGCATAGACCTCGTTGCCGGCGTCCCGGTTGAATGTGGTAGCACCACTACCGACGTCGCGCAAACGCAAAGTTCGGGCCTGCAGAGGGTAAGTTATTGAAAAATTAGAGAGTTAGTCCAGACCCGTCAGGATTTGCGCCGCCCGGCCATGTCGAAACCGACCGCCGCGACCAGCACCGCTCCTTTAATAATGTACTGCGTCGCGTTTTCGACGCTCAGGAGCGACATTCCATTGTCGAGGCTCGCCATCACGAGGGCGCCGAGGAGGGCGCCGGCGACTTTGCCGCGCCCGCCCATCAGGCTTGTTCCGCCGATCACGCATGCCGCGATCGCGTCGAGCTCCATCAACGTGCCGGCATCGGGAGACGCGCTTCCGACGCGGCCCGTGTGCAGGAGCGATGCGATGCCGACCAGCGATCCGAGGAGCGCGAAGGCGATGAGGATGTGCGTGCGGATGTTGATTCCTGAAAGGCGCGCCGCCTCCGGATTGCTGCCGATGGCGTAGAGGTAGCGTCCGAAGGTCGTGTTCTGCGTGAGGAAGTTTCCCGCGATCGCAACCGCCAGAAGAATGATGACCGGCAGCGGCACGCCGCCCTGCAGGTTCATCATGTAAATGAAAATCGCGATGAGCGCCGACGGAATGATGATGCGCATCAGCAGCATCGGCGTGCTCCCTACTGGAAGTCCATAGCGGCGCCGCGCGCGATCGCGCTGAACATTCGTCCAGATCACCGCCACGATTGCGATCGCCGCCAGCACGAGACCCGACGCCGGAGTGAGGAGCGCGACGCCGAGCAGACGGAAAACCGGCAGACGAACGGGAATCGTCTCGCCTTTGCTCAGATAGAGGATCACGCCGCGCCACGTGAGGAGTCCGCCTAACGTCACGATGAAGGATGGAATGTTCGCGTACGCGACGAGCGATCCCTGCAGCGCACCGACGATCGTGCCGATGACGATCGCTGAGGCGAGCGACGGCGCGAGCCCCCACCCTTGCGTCATCGCCGCGATTCCGCCGACGAGTCCGAGGATCGAGCCGATCGACAGATCGATCTGACGCGCCACGATCACCATCAGCATCCCGACCGCCAGCACGCCGGTGACCGACATCTGCTTGAGAAGGTTCGCGAGATTGACAGGATGCAGGAACAGCCCGTACGGATAGAGATCGCTGCGCGTCTTCACCTGAAAGAAAATCCAGATCACGATCAGCGCGATCACCATCGTGTACGCGCGCAGCGCTTCGGTAGAGATGCGGAATCGGCCGACGCGCTTCTCGTTGAGATCGACGGCCGTCATAGTGCAGGCCTCGTTGGGACTTCTCCGGTCGCGCAAGCCATCACTGCCTCCGCCGTTGCCTCGTCTCGCCGGAATTCTCCGGTGAGGTGACCTTCATGCAGCACGACGATGCGATCCGACAAACCGAGAATCTCCGGCAACTCCGATGAAACCAGCACGATCGCCAGACCCTCCGAGGCAAGCCGTGTGATCTGTTGATAAATCTCCTGCTTCGCGCCGACGTCGATGCCGCGCGTCGGCTCATCGAGAAACAACACTTTCGGATTGGTCAGCAGCCATTTCGCGAGCACCACTTTTTGCTGATTCCCGCCCGACAGCGTTCCGACGACTGTGAAGACCGATCGCGCCTTGATGTGCAGCTCTTTCATCGATCGCTCGCCGGCGGCGGTTTCCGCGTCTACGTGCGTGACGAGCGGACCCGAGAGCCTCTTGAGAGCAGCGAGCGTCAGATTCGTCACGATCGGCTGATCGAGAAGCAGGCCGAATCGTTTGCGATCTTCCGTTACGAATCCGATGCCGGCCGCGATCGCGTCCGAAGGCTGATGGATCGCGACGCGCGATCCGTTGACGATGAATTGGCCGGACTTCCTCCCGGGATGCGCTCCGAAGACCGCCATCATCAGATCGCTGC
>DATBSF010000143.1:0-2000 GCA_036559905.1 Thermoanaerobaculia bacterium
AGGTTGCGTCCAGTTCGCTTGTCGCGCCGGTACGAGTGAAAAATCGAACCATCACACCGCGTGCACAGTCCCGTGTCGACAATGTTTTGAATGCCGTGCGACCGCAGTACCGCGGTCGTGAATGCGGCGATGTCGACGTGCGGTTTCGGTCCGACTGTGCGGTCGACAACCTTCGCGTCAAACTGCGCCGCGACCTCCTCACCGACCTCGAAGCAGCAGGCGCGAATCGTCGGTCCGAGGAACGCGGAGGACGCGGCCGGATCGAAGAGCATCGCGGTCAGCGTCGCGGCCGTGATGTTCTGCACCGTGCTTCGCCATCCCGAGTGGATGTTCGCGATCACGGAATTCTTCGGATCGATGATCGACACCGGCAGACAATCGGCGGTTTTGATGACCAGCGCGGAGTTCTTTTGGTCGGACCACAACGCATCGCATTCCGATTCGTTGACCGGCGCACGACAAACCTTCGCGCCATGCACCTGATGACAGCTCGAAATCGTCGCGGGCCGGACGAAATCGCGAATGCGCTCATCGATCCGGCCGTCGAAGTCGCTCGTCGTATAGAAGACTCGGAAACCGCGCGGCACGCCGGGCGGGATGACGACGCGGCCGATCGAAGTATGCTCTATCGATGATTCGACGGCTTGCGATTGCAGCGACGGTCCTTTTTCTGAGCGCGTGCGCGACGACATCGCGACCAACATACGACATCGTCATCCGCAACGGAACGATTTACGACGGAAGCGGAGGCGATTCCATCCGCGGCGACCTCGCCATCAACGGCGATCGGATCGCTGCCGTGGGACGTGTCGAGGGCGCGGGAAAGACGGAAATCGACGCGCACGGACTCGCGGTCGCGCCGGGATTCATCAACATCATGAGCCAGGCGCAGGAGAGCCTCATCGCCGACGGCCGCGGGATGTCGGACGTGAAGCAGGGCGTGACGACGGAGATCTTCGGTGAAGGCGAGTCGATGGGACCGCTCTCGCCGGCGATGAAAGAGGAATTCAAAACCTATCAGACCGACATCAAGTACGACATCGCCTGGACGACCCTCGCCGAATATCTGCAGTGGCTGACGCAGCGCGGCGTCTCGCCGAATGTCGGATCGTTCATCGGCGCCGCGACTCCGCGGGTCAACGTGTTAGGCCGCGCGAATCGCGCGCCGACCGCGGACGAGCTCGAACAGATGCGCGCGCTCGTGCGTCAGGCGATGCAGGACGGCGCGTTCGGCGTCGCGTCGGCGCTGATCTACGCGCCGGGCGCGTACGCGAAGACGGACGAGATGATCGAGCTGTCGAAAGCCGCGGCGCCGTTTGGCGGAATGTACATCTCGCACATGCGCAGCGAAGGCAATCGCCTGCTGGAAGCGGTCGACGAATTGATCACGATTGCGCGCGAGGCGGGCGTCCACGCCGAGATCTATCACCTCAAAGCGGCCGGGCAGCCGAACTGGTCGAAGATGGACGACGTCATCCGCCGCGTCGAATCTGCGCGTGCGAATGGATTGCGGATCAGCGCCGACATGTACACCTACACCGCCGGCGCAACCGGCCTCGACGCCGCAATGCCGACGTGGGTGCAGGAGGGTGGCCTCGAAGCATGGCGCAAACGCCTGCAGGATCCCGCCACGCGCGCGCGTGTCGCTGCGGAAATGCGAACGCCGAGCGACTCCTGGGAAAACCTGATGATGCTCGCCGGCTCGCCGGAACGCGTCCTGCTCGTCGGTTTTCGCACCGACAGATTGAAGCCGCTGACCGGAAAGACGCTCGGCGAAGTGGCGCGCATGCGCGGTGTCTCGCCGGAAGACGCCGCGATCGATCTCGTCATCGAAGACGACAGCCGCATCGAGACGATCTACTTCGTGATGTCCGAGGACAACATTCGGAAGCAGATTCGGCAGCCGTGGGTGACGTTCGGATCCGATGCCGGAGCGCCGGCGCCGGAGGGCGTCTTTCTGAAATCGCACACGCATCCGCGCGCGTATGGAAACTTCGCGA
>DATBSF010000144.1:0-10457 GCA_036559905.1 Thermoanaerobaculia bacterium
CCGCCCCGTGATTTGCCTCCAGCGCCGCGACATAGCCGGCGACGTCGCCGCGCGCGAGCGTCATCTCCACGATCAAGTGATGTAACACGATGTCGTGGAGCACGATCACTCCGGGGTGCTGCATCGCCTCTTTGTAGATCCACTCGTGATGGGGGTTGTTGCCTAACTGGTAAATGGCGTTCTCGGTTCTCGGTTCTCGGTTCTCGGTGATGACTTCGAGCTCAACCTTCTCGGCGAGTGCGGGCGCTAGCATCGACGCGTAGTGCGCGACGCCGGTCCTCGTCGGCGGCATCGGAGTGTACATCGCGACTTTCATTCGTCCGCCGACGTCCGCGCGCGCTGCGCCAGGTACGCTTCCACGAAGCCGTCGAGATCGCCGTCTAACACACGCTGCACGTCGCCGACCTCGTAGCCCGTCCGCAAATCCTTCGCGAGCTGATAGGGCTGCAGAACATACGATCGAATCTGCGATCCGAACGCGATGTCCTTCTTCTCCCCTTCGAGTTTTTCCTGCTCGGCCTGTCGCTTGTCGACCTCGAGCTGATACAGACGCGCGCGAAGAAGCTTCATCGCCGTGTCGCGGTTCTTGTGCTGGCTGCGTTCGTTCTGACACGTGACGACGATGTTGGTCGGCAGATGCGTGATGCGCACCGCGGAGTCGGTCACGTTCACGTGTTGTCCGCCGGCACCTGACGATCGATAGGTGTCGACGCGCAGATCTTTGTCGTTGATCTCGATCTCGATGTCCTCGTCGATGTCGGGATAGACGTACACCGACGCGAACGATGTGTGCCGACGTTTCGCGGCGTCAAACGGGGAAATGCGGACGAGACGATGCACGCCGTGCTCCGATTTCAGATAGCCGTAGGCGTAATCGCCGCGGACCATCATCGTCGCGCTCTTGATTCCCGCTTCGTCACCGGCCTGATACTCGACGGTCTCCGTCGTCCACCCGCGCCGCTCCGCGAAACGGAGATACATCCGCAGCAGCATCTCGGCCCAATCCTGCGATTCCGTTCCGCCAGCGCCGGGATGGATCGCGACGATGGCGTCACGATCGTCGTGCTCGCCGGAGAGCTTCATCGTCATCTCGATCTGCGTGACTTCCGATTCGAGCTGACTCACCAGCGCTTCGATGTCGGCGTCGACGTTCTCACCGTCGCGCTGCAGTTCCAGCAGCACGTCGAGCTCTTCCGATTTCGTATTGAGCGATTCGCCGAGGGCGAGGCGCTTCTCTATGCGCGAACGCTTGCGACCGACATCCTGCGCAGCTTGCGGGTTGTCCCAGAATCCGGGCGCGGAGATCTGTCGCTCGATCTCCTGCAGCGACTTGCGCGCCGTATCGAGGTCAAAGATAGCTCCGGACCGACGTGAGCCGGTCTTTGACTTCGGGAATCTTTGTGAGTGTCTCTTCTTTCATTTTTCTAAGTCCTAGGTACGAGGAATGTTGAATGTTAAATGTTGAATGTTGAATGTCCATTCAACATTTAACATTCAACATTAAACATTCCTCGTCTTTCTGAATATCGCCGCAAGGGTCACGAAGCAGGCAACCCAAGCAAACCAGTCACCCAATCTTACATACAGCGTGGTCGTCTGCCGGGGCTGGAACCGCGCGTAGATAATGCCCTGGCGGTTCATCGGAATTTCCTCGACGACCCGGCCGGTCGGATCGACGAACGCCGAGATGCCGGTCGTCGCGGCGCGCAGCAGGTAGCGATCGGTCTCCACCGCCCTCAACCTCGCCTGATTCAAATGCTGCCTCGGCGCCGACGTTCCGTCGTACCAGGCGTCATTCGTGATCGTTACCAGCACGTCCGCGCCGTGGATCACCTGCGTGCGCGGAATCATCGGAAAGACGATCTCGTAGCAGATCGCCGGACCGTAATGCAGCAGTCCGACCAGCGGCGTGTCCTTCGTTCCGAATTCGAAGTTGCCGACCTGGTGCACCAGCTTGCGCGCGAAGAAAAGCATCTTTCGCAGCGGGACGTATTCGCCGAACGGCACGAGGCGGATCTTGTCGTAGTGTCCGATCGTCTTGCCTTCGCTGACGAGAAACGCCGCGTTCCACACCGTCGCCGAATTCTCGGGATCCTCGGCGACGGATCCGAGGATGACGTCGACTTTCAATTGGCGGGAGACGGACTCGATTGCGCTGCGGTAGAAATCCGTGGTCGCGTACGAAAGCGGCACCGTCGATTCCGGCCAGATGACGATCGACGCACCGGAGCGCGTCGCGGTGTCGGTCATGTCCATCATCCGCTTGAAGATTTCCATCAGGCTCGTCGAATCCCATCGCATCTCCTGCGAGATGCTCGGCTGCAGGAGCGCGGCGGTATAAGTCGGGCCGAGTTGCGTCCGCGCGATCAGTTTTTCAGCGACCAGGCCGGTCGCCCACCAGACGAAGCAGACGATCGCCACTGACGCGATGGCGATGGTCACGCGAATTCCGCGCGGCCGCGTCGCGATCAGCCATGCGATCGTCACCGCCGGAATCCACATCAGCACTCCGAGTGCGTACGGGCCGACCGCGCGATCAAGCTGAATGAGCGGCGTGTAATCGACGATCGCCGCAGCGATCAGATTCCACGGAAAGCCGGTGAGCAGATACGTGCGCGCGTATTCGATCGCTGCCCATGCGAACGGGATCAGCAGCCATCGGCGGAATTGATCGCCGGCGCGGATGCGATAGACGAGCAGGCCGAAGACGCCGCCGTAGAGGCCGAGGACCATGCACATCGCGATGAAGACGAGGACGCCGGTGATGTACGGCAGTCCGCCGTAATGCGACATCACGCGCACGACCCACGGCACCATGATCAGCCATGCCGTGAGTTGCGAGATCCATCCGTAGAGGAATGCATCGCGTGAATTCGTCGCGCGCGCGAGGATGATGAAGAGTGGAATCGGCGCGATGAAGATCAGCCAGCCGATGCCGGCGTTCGGGAACGCGAGTGCGAAGAGGATCCCGGATAGGATCGCGAGGAAAAGTCTGACCAGCACCTACTTTTTAAACAGCGCGTCGAACGCTTTGCGCGCGTCGTCCGGCGTCTGCGGCATGCGCTGTTTGTCGTGCGCCAGATCTTTGACAACTTTCGGCTGAAAGAACGTGCACGCGTTGCGCGCGTGTTTGTTCGCGACGCGCGCCGGGATGTTCTCGCGGCATTCCCACAACGTGGTGGTGTCGAAGAAGCGGCAGTTGCCGCAGGTGTGCAGATCGGCGCCACATTTCACGCAGACCTCTTCGAATGTCGGATCTTCGAGGCCGAGACGCTGCTGGCCGCATTTGTTGCATTTGAAGACTTCCGGACCGAACCCACCCGCCGTCCGCCCGCGCGGCGCCCCCTCCATGCGCTGGCGCTGCGGCTCGGGACGCGGACTCTGCGGACGGTCGCCTCCGTTGTTGCCGGAGCTGTACCCGCCGCCGTCTTGATAACCCTTATGTTTGTACTTGCGATCGCCCACATTCACCTCACGAACAAGAAATAGAGCCCACCCACAATGAGAAGCAAAGCGATCGCGAACAGAATCAGCCGGATCGCTATTTGCGCCATCTTCAGGAGCACCCAGATGACGAGAATGACTACGAGAATCCCGATGAGCTCCTGCAGGCTGGGCATGCCGGGGATACGGCTAGTGTAACAGGGTTCTCATAGCAGCAAACGCACGGGCTGCTCGAGGTATTGCCGGAGTGTTTTGAGGTACTCCGCCCCAGCCGCCCCATCCACCACCCGGTGATCGCACGACATGGTGATCTTCATGCGATCGCGGATGACGACCTGCTTGTCGATGACGACCGCCTGCGACGCCGCAGCGCCGATCGCCAGGATCGCGACATTGGGCGGATTGATGATCGCGGTGAATTCCTCGATGCCCCAGGCGCCGAGGTTCGAGATCGTGAATGTGGAGCCCTGGTACTCCTCGGGCCGAAGCTTGCGGTTCTTCGCCTTGTCAGCAAGCGTGCGGACATCGGTCGCGATCTCCATGACCGATTTCTGATCGGCGTTTCGCACAACGGGCGTGATCAAACCCTCAGGCGTCGACACTGCGACGCCGATGTGGATCTCGCCATGCTGCGTGATCGCCTCGTCGCCCCAGCTCGCGTTTACATTCGGATGATGGCGGAGCGCAAGCGCAGCCGCGCGGATCACAAAATCATTGACGCTGAATTTTGTGTTTTCGATCTCGTTGAGCTGTGAACGCAATGACAGTAAGTTCGTGACGTCGTAGTCGGCGGTCAGATAGAAATGCGGGATCGGCCCAGTCGACTCGGCGAGACGCTTCGCGATGGTGCGGCGCATCGCGGATAACGGAATCTCCTTCGTTTCCAGCTTCTGTGCGGTGGCCGGCAAAGGGCGGGCCGGGGCGCCCTTGATGTCCCGCGCGATGATTCTCCCCTGCGGTCCGCTGCCCTGGACCGCATCGAGGCTGACGCCCATCTCCTGCGCCATCTTTCTCGCGAGCGGTGACGACCTCTTTTTTTCGCCCTCGACGACGCGCAGCGGCGCGGCGGGCGGCGCGGAGCGATCGATCCGCGGACCCTTCATCTCCATCGCCTCGCCGTACTCGCCGGTACTGTGTTTGATCGAGTCCTTCTTGTCGAGCGCCCGGCGCTGTGTGGCGGCTGGCTCAGCAGGCTTTTCAGACTTTTCAGGCTTTTCGCTCTTTTCGATTTTTTCGCCCGGCGCGGAGATCATCGCCAACCGCCCGCCCACGGGCACCATCTGCCCTTCCTGCACTTCGACCTGGCCGATGGTTCCGTCCTGCTCGGCTTCGAGATCGAGATTCACCTTGTCGGTTTCGATCTCGAGGACGGGCTCGCCCTTCTTCACGACGTCGCCCGCCTTCTTGTACCAGCGCACGACCTTCCCCTCGGTCATCGCGTCGCCCATCTTGGGCATGATGATCTCAGCCATTCGCGTACAGCACTTTCTTAACGCCCGCGATCACCTGTTCTTCATGCGGCGTCGCGAGTAGCTCGAGATTCCGCGCGTAGGGCATCGGGACATCTTCGCCGGTGACGCGTTCGACCGGCGCATCGAGCTCGTCGAAATTGTGCTCGGTGATGCTGGCCGCGATCTCGGCTGCCGCGCCGAACGGCTTCCACTGCTCCTGCACGACGACGCAGCGATGCGTCTTCGAAACTGAGGCATACGCCGGTTCGAGATCGAGCGGACGCAGGGTGCGCAGATCGATCACTTCGACCTCGATGCCTTCGTCTTTCGACAAACGCTCGGCCGCGGTCAACGAGACCTGCAACATGCGGCTGTACGACACGATCGTCACATCCGATCCTTCGCGCACCACGCGCGACTCGCCGAAGGGAACGGTGAAGTCCGGATCATCTGGAACTTCGCCCTTCATTCCGTAGAGCGCGGCGCTTTCGAGAAAGATCACCGGATCGCGTCCTCGAATCGCGGTCTTCAAGAGTCCCTTCGCGTCGGCCGGCGTTCCCGGCGCGACGACGTGGATGCCTGGAAAATGTCCGTAGAACGATTCGAACGATTGAGAGTGCTGTGCTGAGAGTTGAACGCCAGCGCCTTGCGGTCCGCGGATGACGAGCGGCACGTCGACCTGTCCGCCCGAGAAATAGCGGACCTTTGCGGCGTGATTGAGGATCTGATCGGCGGCGACGATCGAGAAGTTCATCGTCATCATCTCGACGATCGGACGGAGGCCGACCATCGCCATCCCGACGGCAGTTCCCGCCATGCCCGCTTCGGCGATTGGCGTATCGATCACGCGCTTCGGCCCGTATTTCTTCAACATGCCGGCGGTGATGCGGAATGTGCCTTCGTACACGCCGATGTCTTCGCCCATGATGAGGACGTTCTCATCGCGGTCCATCTCTTCCATCATGGCGTCGCGGATTGCGTCGCGGTAACTTTTCTCAGCCATCCCCTCACCCGGCCCTTCGGGAAAAGCGCTTTGTCCTTCTCCCATCGGGAGAAGGTGCCGCGCAGCGGCGGATGAGGGGCGTTCTTTTCACACTCATCCTCATTCCGCGACCACATCGCGATACAACTCGTCCGGCTCGGGCTGCGGACTCTCTTCCGCGAACTTCAGCGCGTTCGCGACGACCTCCGCGCTCTCCTCATCCATCTTCTTCACGTCTTCGTCCGCGAGGCCGCACATTTCGCCGAGGCGTTTGCGGAGGATGGCGATTGGATCGCGATGGCGGTGCTCTTCGACTTCATCCTTCGAGCGATACGGCTGCAGGATGTCGGCCGCGCCGTGACCGGAGAAGCGATACGTCATGGCCTCGATGCAGTACGGCTTGCCCGTTTCGCGAACCTGGCGGACGACGCGATCGGCGACGCCGCGCACCGCGAAGACATCCTGTCCGTCGACTTTTTCCGACGGGATGTCGTACGCGCGCACGCGAGCCGAAAGGTCAGTGAGCGCGGAATGGCGATCGACGGACGTGCCCATCGCGTAGCCGTTGTTCTCGATGATGAAGATGATCGGACACATGCCCTGATGTCCCCACAAGCCGGCCATGTTCATCGCTTCGTGGAACGAGCCGATGTTCATCGCGCCGTCACCGAAGTAGCAGAGGACGATGCGGTCGGTTTCCTGATAACGGAAGGCGTAAGCCGAGCCGACCGCCAGCGTCACGTGGCCGCCGACGATTCCGTAACCGCCGTAGAAGCCGTGCTCGACGTCGAAAAGATGCATCGAGCCGCCCTTCCCTTTCGAGATGCCGGTGCCTTTGCCGAAAAGCTCCGCCATCACTTTTGCGGGATCGGACCCGAGTGCCAGCGCGTGGGCGTGATCACGATAGCCGGAGTAAACCGCGTCGCCTTTTTTGATCGCGCTGATGATGCCGCTGGCGACCGCCTCCTGCCCGATGTAGACGTGGAGGTACCCGCCGATTTTTCCGCGGCGGAATTCTTTTTCAGTCGCTTCCTCGAATCGGCGGATGAGGATCATCTGCCGGAGAATGTCCAGCCACTCCGGTGCGCAGGCGGCTTCTGCAACAGCGGCCGCGGATTGTTCTGATTTCTGTTTGGGCATCAGCGGACGGGAGTTTAAGCAAAAAGCGTGCGTCGCGTCACGTTCGCGTCAGACGGCGTCTAAATCCGTCCCTTTGAGGATGAAAATCAGGGCGACCGTGGCCAGCACCGCTCCATTGACTGCCAGAGCCAGCGAAATCGACCATCTCTGGGCCACATAGCCGGCCACCAGGTTTCCGAGAGGCATCCCTCCGCGAAAAGCGAGCATGAAAATAGACATGACGCGCCCCCGCATCGCGTCGGTCGTCATCAGCTGCACGAGCGAGCTGTAGAGCGAGACGACGCCGACGATGCACGCGCCGGCGACGAACGCGATGATCACGCTGCTGGTCAGATTTCGCGACAGTCCGAAGAACACGAGGCAGAACGCGAAGAGCAACTGCATCAGCAGCGCGATCTTTCCCTTCTTCGCGGCGTAACTGCTCGATGCGACGAACACCGCGCCGAGGACGGAACCGACGCCGTAGTCAGCCTGGAAGAGCGACAGCCCCTGCGCGCCGAGGCCAAAGACCTTTTTCGCGACGACCGGCAGCATCGTGAAGAGCGGCATGCCGAGGAACGTCCCGACGAATGCGAGGAATGTGAGCTGCAGCAGCGAGCGGCGGCTGATGACGAAGCGGAAGCCTTCGCGCATCTCCTCCAGGATCCCGGTCTCGCGCTTGCGTTCGTGAACGGGAGGAATCGAGATCACCGAATACGCCACGATCACCGCCACGAACGAGAGTCCGTTGATGGTGAAGCATGCCGCCGGCCCCCACAGCGCGAACACGATGCCACCGAGCGCGGGGCCGATCACGCGCGCGAGATTGAACTGCATCGAGTTCATCGCGACGGCGTTCGGAACATCTTCGCGGCGGACCAGCAGCGGCAGCAGCGACGCGTACGCGGGACCGCTGAACGATTGAATGCTGCCCGTCAGAAACGACAGCACGAAGATGTGCCAGACCTGGATCTGATGCGTGAAGATCAGCAGCGCCAGGATGATCGCGAACGACATCTGGAGATACTGCGAAAGCAGCATGATTTTTTTTCGCTCGACGCGGTCGGCGATCACGCCGCCGAAGAGCGAGAAAATCAGCATCGGACCGGTGGAGAGGAACCCGTCGACGCCGAGCAGGAACGCGGAGTTGGTCATCGTGTAGACGAGCCACGCCTGCGCGAAGGTCTGCATGAACGTGCCGGTCGTCGATGTGAAAGCGCCGAACCAGAGAATTCTGAAATCGCGGTAATAGAGCGCGCTGAAGGTGCGGCGCAGTCCGGTGGGCTCCGCGCGCGCTTCGGCCTCGAGAGACGCTTCCTCGGGGAGCGAAGCACTCATCTGGCAATCTTCAATCGGACCGTGGTCGCGTGCGTGTGCGCGTGGCAGATCGCGACAGCAAGCGCATCTGATGCGTCGGCGGACATCACCTGATGCGCGCAGCCGTTGATCAACATACGGACCATCTTCGCGACCTGCTCTTTTTCGGCGGCACCGTAGCCGACGACGGCGCTTTTCACCGAGCGCGGCGAGTATTCGAACACTTCCAGGGCGGCGGTGCGGGCGGCCAGCAGAATGACTCCGCGAGCGTGCGCCAGTTGAATGAGGCTCTTCACGTTGGGTCCCGCGAAGGGAGTCTCCACCGCGACCGCCACCGGCAGTGTGCGGCCGATCACTTTCAGAAGCCCTTCATGAATCTGTTGCAGCCGCTCAGCGAGCTCCGCGCGGCGCGAAGTGTTAATCGAACCCTGCTCGACTAGCACAAGCCGCCCGCGATCGGCATCGATGACTCCAAAGCCTGTGGAGATGGAGCCGGGGTCGATGCCGAGGATGCGCATTGGATGATTATGAAGGCAGAAGGCGGAAGGCAGAAAGCAGAAGGACGATTGGAACTTCTGCCTTCTGCCCTCTGCCTTCTGCCTTCATCAAATCTTCAGGATGTAGATGCTTACTGAGGGCCGATGCGCCCAACCAGCTCCGAATACCGTGGATCCGAGCGCAACGGATCGAAAATGGGAGAGACGCGAAGCATCACGAGCCACGGGTGGCGATCCTGATACGACTGCTCGAGCGATGAGAATGCGCGGTCCTTTTCTCCAAGGCCGGCATACACCCCCGCGATGTCGAAGGCCGGCACATAACGCTCCTTCGACATCGCATGCAGTCGAGCGAGTAGAATCTCCGCCTTCGCACGATCGCCGCCGCGCGCGTACGCGTACGCCAGACCGGACAGCGTGCGTTCCGTGTCACCCGACAGGGCCCGTGCAGCCTCGAGCTGTTCGACAGCTTCTGCATTCTTCCCGATTTCCGCGTACGTGATCCCCAGGTCATATCGCACGGGATAAAAGTTTGGATCGAGGTCGAGCGCCTTTCGAAATTCTTCAATCGCTCTGGCGTCTCGTCGGGCCAGGGCATGAATCCAACCGACGACGTCATTGATGATGAGAGACAGCGGATCGAGTTGGCGCGCGAGGTTGATCTGCGCGATCGCTTCGTCGAATCGCCCACGCGATGCCAGGAAGACGGCGTACCACTGATGTCCTGATGCGTAGCTCGGGTTCAGTTGCAGTGCGCGTCGGAATTGCGTCTCAGCCTCGCCTGCATTCCAGTCGTACAGATACGTCGCATACGCGAGAGCGACCCGCGCCTCGGCCGAGTCCCCATCAATTTCGAGCGCTTTGGCAGCCGCCGACTTCGCGCGCGGATACGCATCTTTTGGCGCGATGAAACCCCAGTTTCCAGACGCGATGTAGGCATCGGCGAGGCCGGCGTAGCTCGCAGCGTAACTGGGATCTGCCTCAATCGCTTGTTGAAACGCCGCGATGCTTCTTTGCAGACCCTCGTCAGTGCGTTTGTTCCAGAGATAACGCGCCCGCAGATACAGCTCGTGGGCTTTGGGATTGACCGGACGCGCGCTGGCGAGCATCGCCCGGTTTCGCGGCGTGAGTTTCAGGCTGATCTCTCGCGCGATGTCGCTTGCGACCTGGCTCTGCACGGCGAGAACGTCGCGAGCGTCCCGCTGGTAGCTGTCGGCCCAGAGATGTGTCTGATCGCTGACGCGTATGAGCTGTGCGCTGATCCGCACCTGATCGTTTCCGCGACGGACACTGCCCTCGAGGATGTAATCCACTCCCAGCTCGCGGCCGATCTGATCGGCGTGTTTCGTCGTCGACTTGTACTGCATCGTCGTCGCGCGGGCGATGACGCCCAGGCTCTCGGGTTGCAGCCGACCGAGTTGGGTGATCATCTCCTCGGTCAGCCCCTCGCTGAAGAAATCCTCGTCGGGATTGCGACTCAAATTCTGCAACGGGAGCACCGCAAGCATCACCCGCTTCGATTCGCGAGGCTGCAGAAGACGTCGCGAGAACCAGAACCCTCCCGCGGCCAGAACTGCGATGAGGCAAGCGGCGGCGGCCAGCTTCCCCCATCGAGGCTTTTTCGCCTCCGCCGGTTCGTACGGAACT
>DATBSF010000145.1:0-3545 GCA_036559905.1 Thermoanaerobaculia bacterium
GATGCTTTTCCTATCAATAGATATGCAGCCGGATTTCCGCGCCAGTAAACAACCCGACCGCCGATCAGGCGGAAGGGCGTCCCTGCGAGATCCGGCACGGGAATGGTGAACGGAAGCTTCCCTTCGAACCACGGCTTGACGGTATGCCGATCGGTCGAGAGGACATCGACGGGATTCGCACTCGCGAGGAGCGTCACGTGCATGTCGACCAGCTCGGGAAGTGCGGACTGCGCCGGCCGCCGCGCAAGAAAAATCGTGACGAATGCCAAAGCGACGATGGCCGCCGCGGCCACCCACCACCCCGCCCCATCCCGCCTGCGCGTGCTTCCCTCAATTTGCCGCCTGATGCGCTCACGCAATTCGGGCGATGGTGCTTCCTCGCGCACGACATCATGAATCGCGCGCTTCATCCGCATGATCTGCAGCGCTGCCGCCGCGCATCGCGCACACTGCAGCAGATGCCGCTCAATGTCGTCGGCAGCAGCCGGCTCGATCTCGCCGTCGGCGTAGCGTTCGAGCTCTTCCGATGTCAGATCGCGATTCATAGTCGCTCTTTCATGATGAGATCACGGACTTTCTGGCGGGCGCGTATCAACCGCGAAGTGACCGTTCCGATGGGAATCGAAAGCGTCTCCGCGATTTCCCTGTAGCTCATGTTTTCTACGTCGGACAAAACCAGCACTTCGCGGAACGGGAGCGGCAGGCCCTCGATCGCGCGGCGCAGCGATTCGCGATTCACGCGTTGCATGAGCTCCGTTTCCGGCGTCGCCTTGTCGAGAAGAATCTCTTCGTGTTCATCCAACGACAGCGGCGGAACGGCGCGCAGGCCGGTGCGCGAGGTCAGAAACGTGTTGCGCAGAATCCGAAACATCCACGCCCGAAAATTCGTCCCGGGCACAAACGACTCGAACCCGCGAAGCCCTTTCAGATACGTTTCCTGCACCAGGTCCTCCGCTTCTGAACGATCGTTGGCGAGACAACGGGCATAGTGGTAGAGCGAATTGAAGAGCGGCATGGCCAGCTCCTCGAAGCCAGGGTCGACCATTCGAAGCACTTCTACCACCGCGCTCATGGCGATTGCGAATAGATCTCCGGATGATGAATCGCTCCGCCGAGGGCGGCCGTCCAGCCGATGGGAAGCGCGCAGGCGATTGCTGCTGCGAGAGCGAGCACGCGAAGGCTCCGAGACAGATCGCCACGACGACGCTCGATGATCAGGAGTCCAACGGCGATCAGCGCGGTGCAGAGCGAGATCACAAGAGAGATTGTCGCGGCGCGTTGATGCGGCGCGATCGCGTCCTGCTGAATGCCTTCCACTCTGCCAATCGAGTCGGCCGCGCGATCGCCGGCGAAATAAACCAGCGGCATCATCGCTCCGACCGCGACCACCAGGATGAGCGCGAGCCGCACCAGGTCCCGGCGGCGGCGAACGACTCCCGCCGCCGCCGAGAAGGCGCCACCAAGGCTCAGCACAGGAGGAAAGTGTGTCAGCACGAGGTGTACGTGAGCGAAATTCATTTGTGCTCTCACTCGACGTTGATGACCATCTTCATGTTGCCGTGGCCCGAGCCGCAGAAGTGATCGCAGATGGCTACGAAACGTCCCGCCTTGTCCGGCGTGATGGTCACGTCGGAGGGGTGATCGGGCGTGAGGTCGAGCTCGATCTTGAGATCCTTTTGATAAAAACCGTGGTCGCGGTCTTCCGCCGAAACGCGCAGCGTGACCGGCTCGCCGCGCTTGAGGGTGATTTGGTTCGGCGTGAATTCAAACCGCTTTGCCGAGATCGTCACCACGCGGGGTTGCGTCTCCTGCGCATGGAGGCGAAGAGCTACCGCGGTCATGCCGATGATGACGATGGATAGGACTGGGATGAGGATGCGTTTCATAGAGATACTCCTGCTCTCGAGATTTGTTGGACGCCATCGGTGCCGCCGAATTCGCGAAGCGTGAGCTCGACGTCATCGATGCCCAGCGCGCCTCCCCGCTCCGCGATTGTCTGCAGGCCGAGGTTCTTGAAGGGTTTGTCTTTGTCGAAGGCGACCGGCTTCTTGTCACCGGTAGCCGTCGGATCAGGAAACGCAAAAATCAGCGAACGCGACGCGTAGTGCTTCGCGTGTTCCGTTTCATGCACATCATGTCTATGGATGTGACCGTAGAGAATCGTGACGTTCTCGTAAGGCGCGAGGACGTTGAGAACATCGTCTCCGTCGCGCGTGAACCACTCCCAATCGGGACGCAGATCGAAGAGAGGGCGATGCGTGAAGACGATGATCGGCGCCGTGTGCGGATAGCGCGCGATATCGCGCTTGAGCCACTCGATCTGCTCGGCGCCGACCGCGGGCTTACCCGATGAGACATTGTCGAGCGCGATGAAATGAACTCCGCGATGATCGAACGCGTAGTGCGTCTCTCCAAAAAACTGCCGATAAAGAACGCCGTTATCCAGGGCCGCGTCATGTTCACCCGGCACATACAAAACCTTCTTCGCCTTGAGACGTGAAGTCAGCGTTTGGAAAAGCTGCATCCGCTTCGCGTGCTCGCCGGGCGCTTCCGCCTCATGCGTCAGGTCGCCGGTGAAGAGAATCAACTCCGGCTGCGGATTGAGTCCGTTGACGATCTCGATCGCGCGTTCGAACGCCTTCGTGCCGGTCGGATTCGGCGGTCCCGAGAATCCGACGTGCGCATCGCTGAGCTGCACGAGACTGAAGGGAGTCACCTCCTCGCCGTTCTGTCTGTGGAACCATCGCCGCACCGTTGCCGCGGGACCACTTCCGCCCATCGCCGGGGCCACCGAGATCAATGCCCCGACGCCGAGCGACATGCCGGAGACTTTCAGGAATTTGCGTCGGTCGAATGATTGAGCCATCTGCACCTCCAAATGTGTTCGAGTGCAGAACTGGCAAGCCGTCCTTTTCATCCGGGCGTAACAGAAAGTTGTTCGCGAGGCGCATAATTCGCGGCCATGAACACGCAGAAATTCAAAAAGCGCTTGCTCGACCTCGAAAAACGCCTGACGCGACAAGCCGACCGCGATCTCGAAGAGGGTCGAGGAGAGATTCTCGACACGCCGCACGACGCCGGCGACGCGAGCGTTTCCGACGTCCTTGTCGATTCTGCGTTCACCGAGGCTGAGCTCAGCTCGGTGATCCTTCAGCAGGTGCAGGATGCGCTGCAGCGCATCGAGGACGGCACATTCGGCAAATGTGTCGTCGACGGCGGTCCGATCGAACCGAAGCGCCTCGAGGCAGTTCCATGGACCCCGTACTGCCTGAAGCACCAGATGATGCTCGAGGCTGCCGGGCGCGAGAGGACCTGGACACTCTAGTTACCGCAGAGGCTGCTCGTCGGCACGAATGTCCTGAATTGCACAGACCGCAGTTCCTTCGAGGCGTACTGTCGTATCTCGACTGCCCGCGCCCTGCGATCGCGTCCGGTTGAAAACCAAGGAGGCGATCCATGGCCGACACCCTCGGCGTTCAATCTCCAAAGACGAAAACAAACGGGAAGCAACGAACCGCGAACGCGCGGCCGCTAGTTCCGGACAT
>DATBSF010000146.1:0-9861 GCA_036559905.1 Thermoanaerobaculia bacterium
CGGATTGGTGGCGGGGGCATGGGTGTCGTGTACGAAGCCGAGGATGTGAACCTCGGCCGGCGCGTGGCGGTGAAATTCATCCCTCCGGATGCGGGCGACCCCATGGCGCTGGAGCGATTTCGACGCGAAGCCAGGGCGGCATCCTCGCTCAACCATCCGAACATCTGCACGATTTACGAGTTCGGTGAACACGACGGAGAGCTATTCCTCGTCATGGAATTGCTCGATGGACAGACGCTCGACGCACTGGCGGCCGCCAAGCCGCTTCCAGTGCGGCAAATCATCGAGATTGCGACGCAGATTGCGGATGCCCTCGCGACCGCACATGGGAAGGGCATCATTCATCGCGACATCAAGCCAGCGAACCTTTTCATCACCTCTGCCGGACAGGCGAAGCTGCTCGACTTCGGGCTCGCGAAGCTCGGCGAGGAGGAAACAGCAACCGCGACGACAAAAGCGCGAGAAGCATTCACACGCGACGGCGTAGCGGTGGGCACGGTCGCGTACATGTCGCCGGAACAGGCGCTCGGAAAAAAGCTCGATGCTCGCACGGACATCTTTTCATTCGGCAGTGTGCTCTACGAGGCAGCCACCGGCATACGGCCGTTCCGCGGCGATTCGACGGCCGAAGTCTGCGACAAGATCCTGCACAGCACACCGGCGCAGGCGGTCCGGCTCAATCCCGATTTGCCGCCGGCGCTCGAACGGATCATCGACAAGGCGCTGGAGAAAGACCCCGACTTGCGCTATCAGAGCGCCGGCGACATTCGAACCGACTTGCGCCGCCTCGAGCGCGACTCCGGCCCCGCTCCTGTGTCCCCGCGACGTCTGCCGCGGTGGCCGCTCGGACTTGCGGCCGCGGCCATCCTCGCCCTCATTCTCGTGCCGATCGTCCATCGACTGACGACGGCCGCCCCAAATGCGCCGCCGGCGCGGATCGAATCGCTCGCGGTCCTGCCGCTGGAGAATTTCTCCAGCGACCCGCAGCAACAGTACTTCGCGGACAGTATGACCGACGCGATCATCACCGACCTCGCCCAGATCCGAGCGTTGCGCATCGTCTCCCGCACCTCGGCGATGCAGTACAAGCACACGACGAAGCCGTTGAGTCAAATCGGTAAGGAGCTCGGCGTCGACGCGGTGGTCGAAGGGTCGGTCGAACGCGTTGGCGATCGCGTACGCATCACGGCACAACTGGTGCGCGCGGCGACCGACCAGCACCTGTGGGCTCAGGCCTACGACCGCGACGTTCGCGATGTTCTGATGTTGCAGGCTGAAGTCGCGCGCTCGATCGCGAGTCAGATTCAGGTGCAGGTTGCGCCGAACGAACAGGCTCGCCTTGCAAAGGCGCGCCGCGTCGATCCTGAAGCCTACGATCTGTACCTGAAGGGCCGCTACTTCTGGTTCAAACGCTCACCGGATGGAAACACGAAAGCGATCGATTATCTGCGTCGCGCGATCGACAAGGATCCGACATTCGCAGAGGCGTATAGCGGTCTCGCCGACTGTTATAGCTCGCTCGGCTACTCGTTCAATCTCGGGCTCGTGGCGCCCAATGAGGTCATGCCGAAAGCGCTCGCCGCCGCGCGCCGGGCCGTGGAGCTCAATGACCTGAGCGGTGAGGCACACAGCTCTTTGGCGTTCATCAAACTGAACTACGACTGGGATTGGCGCGGCGCCGAGCTCGAATTTCGCCGCGCCATCGACCTCAATCCGGGCTGGGCGAACGGCCACCACTGGTACGCGCACTACCTGATGGCCGCCGGACGCACGCCCGAAGCGGAGGCCGAGAGTCTCCGCGCACTCGCGCTCGATCCTCTGAGCGCCCCGATGATGGCGCACCTCGGCTGGCACTATTTCTTTTCGCGCCAGTACGACAAAGCGTTGGTGCAGTTTCAGAAAACGCTCGAAATGCAGCCCGACTACGGCACGGTGTACTGGTATCGCGCGTGGGCTTATGAGGAGAAGGGGAGGCATGCCGACGCGCTGCGCGATTTGCACAAAGCAGAAGAACTGTTGGGTGTGAACCCGATGATCACCGGGGAATTCGGCCGTCTCGACGCTCTATCCGGTCAAACCGATGACGCGAAGCGCGTGATCACCGACTTGAAGGCCCTGTCGAAGAAGCGCTACGTCAATGCGTTCGAGATCGCCATCATCTACCTTGGCCTCGGCGAAAAGGACCGCACGTTCGAGTGGCTCGAGAATGCGTACCGCGAGCGCTCCGACGTCCTCGTTTATCTCAAGGTCGATCCGCGGCTCGATGCGATCCGTTCCGATCCGCGATTCGCGGATCTCGTTCGGAGGATCGGGATTCCTTAGCAGCGATAACCTCCGGAGACCGCTACAATCATTTCAATGTCCGACGCCCGCGTCCTGAGCGCGCAACCTCTCGAAGACGAATTACAAACCGAGCTCTCGCTACGGCCCGCGCGCCTCAAGGAGTACATCGGCCAGCACAAGGTCAAAGCGAATCTCGAGATCTCGATCGAGGCCGCGCGCAAGCGCAAAGAGACGCTCGATCACGTCCTCCTCTTCGGCCCGCCCGGACTCGGCAAGACGACGCTCGCCAACATCATCGCGAATGAGATGGGAGCGACGATCCGGACGACATCCGGTCCGGCGCTCGAGAAACCGGGCGATCTCGTCGCGATCATTACGAACCTCGAACCGGGCGACATGATGTTCATCGACGAGATCCATCGGCTGCCCGCGCCGGTCGAGGAAGTGCTGTATTCGGCGATGGAGGATTTCCACGTCGACCTCGTCATCGGGCAGGGACCGTCGGCGCGTACCGTGCGCCATCCGATCGATCGCTTCACGCTCGTCGGCGCGACGACGCGTGCCGGTCTGCTGACCTCGCCGCTGCGCGCACGATTCGGAATCGTGCATCGTCTCGATTTCTACGATGTGGAGAGTCTGGCCATCATCGTCCGCCGCTCGGCCGACATCCTCGGCATTCCGATCACCGTCGATGCCGCCGACGAGATCGCGCGGCGCGCGCGCGGAACGCCTCGCATCGCGAATCGCCTTCTGCGAAGAGTGCGCGATTATGCTGAGGTTAAACATGAAGGGAAAATCGATACAACAATTGCACGCGAAGCACTGCAGATGCTGGAGGTCGATCAATACGGCCTCGACGAGATCGATCGCAAGCTGCTGACGACGATCATCGAGCGGTTCTCGGGCGGTCCCGCCGGCGTCAATGCGCTGGCCTCGTCGATCGGCGAAGAACGCGGAACCATCGAAGATCTCTACGAGCCGTATCTGATCCAGATCGGATTCCTGCAGCGCACGCCGCGCGGCCGCGTCGCGAGCAAACTCGCCTACGATCACCTCGGCTACGCGACGAGCGGCGTGCGCACGCAGAAGCCCTTGTTCTGACCGTAGCGCTCACTTCGCCTCAAAAACCACGGTCGAGCTCCCCGGCATCAGCCGCTGACTCGCGACCGGCGCGAAGTCGCGGAGGCCGAGAACCTCCATCATCTGCGGATTGGTAATGATTTGCGGCGGGCCGCGCAGAATGTCGATCGGGCCCGTCTCCGCCAGCATCGGAATGAGCAGCGGACCCTCGCCGGCGATGACAGTGGTGAGATCGCGGCGCGTCTGATGCTGCGCCAGTGCCGGCTGCGGCACGCGCAGGCCGCCGATGGCCACACCGAGCGCCGCCCGCATCCGTGAAGCCATGCCGGCGATCGTGACTTCGACATTGCGCGCGTGCGCCGTATCGGGAAAGCGAAGCTCCAGGATCCTGCCGCGCGATACCGACACCGGACGCGTAATCCAGAGCGGATGCGAAACGGAAACGAGCGTCATCGTCTCATCGCGAAAGTGATCCATGCCGAACTCGAACGTTCCGTCGGGGGCGACGTCGGCGCGCTCGATCTCCGCTCCCGATGCCGCGAACCAGAAGAGCGTGGCTCCTTTGAACGGCCGGCCGGATACGATCTTTCCCTGGCGGGCGGCCAGCGGTTCGAGCTGCACTTCGATTTCCTTTTTCTCGCTCTTCGTCAGCGAGAACGGATCGAGTTGCTTTTTCTTGTAGCCGTTGTTCGTCACGTCGATCCGCAGCTCGCGTACCGGAACGCCGCGGAGGACGAGGCGAGCATCGTCCTCTTTCAGGCCGAGGTTGCGCATGAGCACCGGAGCGCGCCGGCTGAGCGACATCACGACGAGGTGGAGCGTCGCGCCCGGCAGAGGCGCGCGCGTAAAGGTGTCGATGACGGTGATCGTGAGCGCGTTGTCGGGGATGTCGATGTCGAATCGTCCGTTGGGTCTCACCGGCCGGTCCGTCAGCACGAATGCCTCATCGCCCTTGCATGTCTTGATGTCGATCTTGGCGTCGACGCCAAGCATTTGCGTGAGCACGCCGTGGTATTCCCCGCTTTCGCGGTCTGCGAATCCGATTCCGTTGCCGGGAAACTCGAGCCGCGCATCTTCGCCGAGCGGCTTCCCGCCGCGCGTGAGATCGCCGTAGGCCGTGTTGTAAGCCGCCTGCAAACTGATCGGACGCTGTTGCAGCGGAAGAACACGGTCGGTCACGCTGATGACGGGCAGTTTTCCGTAGCGCAGTTCCGCGCGGTAGAACCCCGGCACAACTTCGTCGATCGCGACGGTCCCGAACGTGATTCCCGGCTGGAGCGATTCGGTCTTGAACGGCTGACAACTCGCGGTGTCGCGGGTGCCACAGGTGGAAAGGATCAGATCGAATCGCGGGACGTCGCGTGGCGGTTCGCAGGAGCCGACCGAGCGATCGAGCTCGGCCAGGTTGTAAGGCGCGCTCCAGTTCACGACCAGCCTGGCCGAGGCGCGGGCGATGATCGGATCGAGGGCGGTTGTGATGGATTGCGGCGCGACCTGGATCTGCCGCCGGTACGTCAACCATCCTCGGCCCGCGAGCCGCAGCTCAGCCGGCCCGGGCGGAATCCCGCGCAGGACTGCGAACGACCCGCTGAGCACTTCGGGATGGGGCAGCGAGAGTGCTTCGGTCTCTTTTGTGCCCGACTTCATCGTGACGCGCGGTTGACTCACGCCACGCGCAGTCTGGAGCGCGTTGCGATCTTCGTCGGGGATCTGGATCCATCCGATGAACATCGGTTCCACGCTGACGTTGCGCGCGTCGACAGCACGTTCGCTGCCCTCCGGTATCGCGGGAATCTCTAGAAATGCCACCGGCGACGATTTCGAAAGGACGAAAAGCCAGAGCTCTTCGCCGCTCGGCACCGTGACGTGTTCCGCCGCCGGATAGCCGATCCTGTGTTTCGGTGCGTAGATCACACCCGTCATTCCTTGCGGCAGTCGCAGCGAGAGCCGGGCTGCCGGCGCCAGAGCGAACGTGAGCGGAGCCGGGACAGACCTGCTGTCGACGAGGGTTGGCTCGATCGAGATTCCGGTGGCCGATCGTTGATAGACGTTCCAGAGTCCCGGAGGGAAGGTCATGAACGACTCTGAATCGACGCACGTGACTTCCTGCGATCGCAGCCAGCGTCCGAACGGATTCTCGATGTCGCCCGCTGCGAATTTGCAGATCGCACCCTTTTCCGGAGTGGCGAACGCCAAACCGGCGGCCAGCAGCGCGAGCACGCAGGCAATCAGAATTCGGCGCACTTCATTTGTACGACCATCCCGAGGCGCGCGTTTCGTTATCATCTCCAGGATGGCCACTCATTCACGTCGTGATTTCATCGCGTCGTCGGCTGCAGCGATGGCCGGCATGATGGTCGCGCGCTGGGCGATGGCGCAGCAGCCGAAGCCGCTCACCGGGTGCGACTACGTCCAGGACCTGGCCAAACACTGGGACATCGTTCGCCCGATGCTCTCCAGCCGTTACCACCGTTTGCACCATTGCTTCTTTCACTACGTCCGCAACAACTGGGACACGCTGGACGGCGCGACGCAGAAAGCGATCCAGGATCTGCAGTGGGCAGCGCCGCGTCCGTCGATGATCAAAGCGAAATGGGACAAACGCACCGGCCGCACGACCGTTTTCTGGGCAACCGACAATGGCTCGGGAGAGGATTTTCTGTTCTACCACCGGTGGATGTTGACGATGGTTGACGCGATGCTCGCCGCAAAGGGCAAGGGTCCCGTCGAACCGTGGTCGGACAAAGACGTGATCCCTTCGCCACGCGGCGGTTGCGACGACGAGATGGTGCCGCCGTTTACTCCGCGCTTCGAAGATCCGAAGAACGGAAATCCCATCGACCTGCCGTTCCTGCAACTCCGTGTGGAGGAGATCAAGAAGCCGTCGTTCTTCTGGGACAAGATGAACTGGTGGGGCGTCGATCTCCGCGACTACGCCGCGCTCAAACAGACGAGCCTGGGCGCCCTCGGCGCGCGCATCGAGGGAGGAGTCCACAACCAGATGCACATCCGCTGGTCGGCCTTTCCGACAAATGGGTGGACGCTGATCCGCAACGAAGATGACTTCCGCGCGAAATGGGACGATCCCGGTTACGACACCCTGTTCGACGAGTACTCCTCACACATCGGACCTTACTTCTATCGTCTCCACAAGTGGGTCGACAACCGCGTCGAAGATTGGTTCGAGGCGCACAGAGGCGAAGTCGTGCGGTACCGAACTCAGTGGGGGTTCGACTGGTTCCGTACTGGCAAATGGGTCGAGATCGACAAACCGTGGACAGGAGCGTGGGGATTCGAGCCCATCAGCCCGGACGAAGAGAAGCGCCGAGTCACCGTGATGGAAAAAGTCGCGGACGCAATGTTCCCCGCCGAGGAGGCGCTGTTACCGCCGGAGCAACGCGAAAATCGAATCCTTTCTCTGCGCGATCTGGTCGTGTAGCACGTGGAGCTTTCAGACGAATTGTTCGCCCGCATCACCGAGTTGTGCGAAGAAGGGAACGACCTCGCGGAGCAGGAATCATTCGCGGACGCGGTGGCAGCGTTCAATCAGGCGTGGGATCTCCTTCCGGAGCCGGCCGTCCAATGGGAAGCCGCCACGTGGATTCTCGCCGCCCTCGGCGACGTCTACTTTCTGAGCGGAGACCAAAAAGCGGCGCACGAGAAGTTGTCGCTCGCGATGCACGCACCGGGCGCGATCGGCAATCCGTTTCTGCATCTGCGCCTCGGGCAGGTGCAGTTCGAGCTGGGCAACGAGCAGCGGGCGGCCGACGAGCTCGCGCGCGCGTATCTCGTCGAGGGCAAGCGGATTTTCGAAGGCGAGGACCCGAAGTACCTCGACTTCATCAAAGGAAAGCTCCGCGCGCCGGAGGGCGGGTGGCCCGAGGGCTGGTGATGGCTTTCTTCCATAAGAAGCATCCCAAGATTCGCGAGTTCGATGCTCAGGAAGATTTGCGCGACTGGACGATCTACACATTGACGAACGAAGAGATGGGCGCAACCGGAATCATCCGGATCCGCAGGAATCGTCCGCCGTACGTCGATACAACGAACTTCGACACCGCGATCTCAATTCGCTGGAAGTATGAATCGGAGATGTTGCCTGATGACGCGACCAGTCAGGAAATGACGACGTTCGAGGAAGCGATCGACGATCTCACCGCCGCCAACGACGTCGCCGAGCTCGTTTACGTCAGAACCGGATTCGGCGAGCGTGAGTGGTTGTTCTACGCTACGAAGAAGTCACGATTCATGGCGCAATTCAACGCGCTCCTGACCGAACATCCACGCTATCCCATCGCGATCAGGTTCCAACGCGATCCCGATTGGAAGATCTGGCGCGAAATGCTCGATCCGCTGCTAGCGCGGACTGAAGATGCGTGACAGCCGATAAAGTTTTCGATCTGCAGGAACGAACAGCCATATCTCAAATGTGCTCTGCTGCCTCGTGATGTGTGGCGGGAGATTGAGAAGAAACTCGGCGCTACCAGAGCCGCGAACGACATCCGCCGCGACGATCCGCCGCTCGCCCTCAGCGGTCGCAGCCACGACGTAAAGGCCATGCGAGGGCAGCTCTACGCGTCCTCGAACGCGCACTGTCGGAAAGCGGCCGACGATGTCGATCGAGCCTCGCGCCGGTGATCGCATGTCGAAATCGGCCGCGGCGACGAGAGGCCGCAGGCCGATTTGATGCATTGCGATTGCGCGGCGTCGCAGCGTCGCGTTCGAAGCGGCGAGCGGCGCCGTGCAATCCGCAGAATCGTTGACGAGCAGGAGTGCGAGGCAGACGCGGCTCTCGTCGCGCGCACGTTTAATTTGCCAGCCAAAGGGGATGCTCGTCAGCGACTGCGCGATCAGCGCGGCTGCCACCCCCATGCGAAGAGCGTGTCGAAATCGATGCGGTTTCCAGTCGAGATTGATCGCCGCAATCAGCAGAAATGAAGTCGTCGTCAGGTAGCGCGAAGAAAGAGCCTGCGCGAGGCCGAGGCCGGAGCGACCGATGGCGTTGATGATGGCGAATCCAAGCGCGAAGAGGCCGATGGGAATCCAGGGCAGCGCTTGCCGCTCGCGATTCACCCAGGCATGGAGTCCGACGATCGCGAAGCTCGCCAGAAGAACGCCTCCGACCGCGATCGAGAACGTACTGGTGCGCGTAAGCGGCGAGCCGGCGACGGCCAGCACATACCGGATCCAGCAGGAGATCTCGCCGCATGATGATCCTCCCGGAGTCACGTCGTATCGAAAGACATAGAGCCCGAGCGACCCTGCGAAAAATGCGCTCCACACTGTCAGCGCAGCAACACGGCGCACCCCTGTCTCGTCGTCTCGGATTGGCAGCCAGACAAACGGCGCAAGAGCGACCCACGCCGCGATGCCGTAGGCCGCCGAGAAAGTCGCGAGAAAGCAGAGGAGGGCGGCGGCCGCGATCTGCAACGGGCGATTCTTGATCGAAGCCGCGGCGACCACTGCCCAGATGAAAAGCGCATTCGCCAGGAACCAGGAGAACTGCCATCCCCATAGCCAGTTTTCGCACGCCGCTAGCGAGAAGTAGGCGAGGGAGGTGACGAAGACACGGCCGGCGTCAGCGCCGCGCATGAGAACGAGAAGTCCGGCATAACCGGCGACAGCGACCGCGAAGCTCAGCCAAAGTTCGGCGGTCACGTTCCAATGTGTCTGCAACGCCAGCGGAGCCATGATCATCTTCGGCACGACAAACCGATGCTCCGACTGCGGCGCAACGAAATCGGCGAGCGTCGCTGCGTGATGCGCGAGCTTCTCGAGGAGCTCCGCCAGGTCCCATTCGTCCCAGAACGGAACGTTCGTTCCGAAGAAGGCGATGAACAACGCGGTCGCCAGCGCGGGAATCGCTGACAACACGAGCACCTTGCGACGGTCGTTCACTTCAGCGCCGAGTCGCGCAGAAAATCCGCGCGCGGATTCTCGAGATATGCCGGCGGTTTTCCACCGCGCGCGGACGCTTCGACGATCAGGATGTGCGACAACGTCCCGTAGTCGGGCGACTTCTCATGGCGCTCCAGGCCGCGCAATTCCGAATGCGTGCTCTCGCCGTACTGGCAGCGCACCACATTTGCGAATCCGGCATCGGCCAGCGTCGCGCGCAGCGTGCGCTCGTTGTACAGAAACTGATGTCCCCAGCCGCGAAACGCGCGATTGAGCGCGAAACACGCCTGCACCTCTTCGGTATCCGACATGCCCAGGCGATAGTGCGTGACCCAGACCCAGTCGAGGTTGGGAGTGGAGAGCCGCAGGATGCCGTCGTCGCGCAGAATGCGGCGGCATTCGCGCAGCAGCGCCAGCGCATCGGCATATGCAAGATGCTCGATGAAGTGCTCCGCGAAGATGAAAGAGACATCCGCGAATGGAAGTCCCTGCGTGACGTCGAGCACTTGATCGACGCCGGGATATTGGACGTTGTCGATATTGATCCAGCCCTTGAGAATCTGAGGGCCACTGCCGACGTGGAGTTTAGTCACGGCGGAA
>DATBSF010000147.1:0-25189 GCA_036559905.1 Thermoanaerobaculia bacterium
GCATCGATCGCAGTATACGGGCTCTACGACAGCATCTCCATGATCTCGGCCATCGCGGCCCGAGCGCGATTGTGGATTTTGGCGCTCTCTTTCTCGTTCGTCAGCTTGATGACGCGGTTGTACTGCTCGATCGCCTTTGGATAGTCGTGCAGGCCGTGGTGATAGATCTCGGCCTTGGCGAGCTTGGCCTCGACGTCGTGCGGATCGAGCTCGATGATCTTGTTGAGGAAGATCATCGCGGTGTCGTACTTCTCCTCCTCCAGCGCCATGCGGTAGCGCAGGCGATAGAGCGAGATCAGCTCGTTGTGCTTGGGATCGACCCACGCGCCCGGCAGATGGCGGAAGAGGCTCGAAAGAAGCCGGTTCTTGATGGCGGAATTCGAGCGGTCCCCAGGAAACTTCTGCCGCATTTTCCCCACACCCTCCACTAACTCTCAGACTCGAATTGCAGGTATCTTACGTGGCCACCCGACGATCGTCAAGACGTTGACTACGTGGCACATGCTACCATCGTCGCGATGCGCGTGGCAGTCTACCCCGGTTCGTTCGATCCGCTCACCAACGGACACCTCGACATCATCCGTCGCGGCACGCGTCTCTTCGATCGATTCCTGGTCGCCGTGCTCGAAAACGAAGGCAAATCGCCGCTCTTCAGCGTCGCGGAGCGCAAAGAGCTGATCACGCGATGCACCGCCGGCATGCCGACCGTCGAAGTCCACTCCTTTTCCGGACTCCTGATCGATTTCATGCGCGATGTGAAGTCCAGCGTCGTCGTCCGCGGAATCCGGGCGGTCTCGGACTACGAATACGAGCTCCAGATGGCGCTCATGAACCGCGAATTGAGCGCGAATGTCGAGACGATCTTCATGCTGCCGGCCGTCGAGTACACCTACGTCTCCTCCCGCCTCGTCAAGGAAGTCTTCCGCCTCGGCGGCGACGTCGCCCGCATGGTGCCTCCGCCGGTCCTCGAATCGCTGAAGGCGCGGTTGCCGGTCACCGTCGGCGGCTAGTCTGGACTGCGGCGGCTTGCCGCCGCTTTCAGATCGGCAGCTTGCTGCCGATCGGCCGCGGCAAGCCGCGGCTGTCCAGAGCGGCGGCAAGCCGCCGCACTCCAGATCAGCTAGGGCCTCGCATCCGCGGCGGAGCACTTCGCCGACGACCGCGGGCCCGTATCGCGATTCTCGTTGAAGCACCAGCTCACGAAATCGGCGCCGTAGCGGCTCTCCACATCCGACGGAACCGCGGCGCGATCGATCTGATGAAAGTCGAACGTGATCGCCCCGTTTGTGTCGACGTTGCCGATCAGATAGCCGTAGACGTCGGTCTTCGCGCGCTCTGGCGGAAATCCTTCCGCAGTGTCCGGCAGCCGGTAGCGCACTGCGCCCGCCGTTCCGATGATGATTCCCGGCAGGACTCCACCGTGCGCGCGCCAATACGGGCTGTCGTACACATCGCGCAGCAGAAAATGCGAATGGCTCGCGAGCACATAGACGTTTTTCTTCGACTTCTCGCGAAAATCGAGCAGCGCTTGATAAACGTTCTTCCCGCTGAACTCCCCTTGCGCCCACTCGCTCATGCTGTGATCGCAGCCAAGTGAACGCGGCAGCGCGGCGTGCATGCCGAGGACCACAGACTTCACGCGCGCGTCGGCGGCGGCGCGATCCAGCACCCGCTTCACCCATGCAACTTGTGCATTGTCGAACATGTCGTTCGATGCGTTGTCGAGCGAGATGAAATCGACACCGCCCTGGATCCAGTGGTAGTACGGCTTGATGGCGTGATCGTCGGGATTGTCGGACAGCCGCTGCTGCACGATCTCCGGGCGCATCAGCCAGTCGCCGAACTGACTCACGAAGTCGCCGCGATTGCGAAGGACCATCTCGTGATTGCCGATCGCCAGAAAAACCGGCGTTGGCGAAAACGCATTGACCTGATTGCGGATGAAGTCCGGCCAGGCGGCCGACAGATAGTTGCTGACGGTGTACGGCGTCTTCGACGCGTGTTCCATGTCTTCGTCGACCTTGTAGATCGCCCGGAAGTCGCCGAGGTGCCAGTAGAACGCGGCGTTGTTGGATTTGACGCCGGCCGCGATCGCGGGCATCACGACGTCGCCGCAATTTCGCGAGTCGCCCGCCACGCCGAATCGCCACGACTGTGCAGAAGCGGAAGAAGCGATCAAAAGAAGAATCAAAACGTTGCGCATGTCCGCGCAATCGTACTACTCACTGCGCGGATCGAGAGCATCGCGCACGCGATCGCCGATGATGTTGAAGGCCGCCACAGTCATGAAAATCGCGATGCCTGGGAAAACTGCAAGCCACCACGCGTACTCGAGGTGCTGTTCGGCCGAAAAGAGGATGTTGCCCCACGTCGCGGTCGGCGGCGGAACGCCCATGCCGAGAAATGAGAGCGCCGATTCGGTGAGAATTGCCGCCGCGACACCGAAGCTGGCGGACACCAGTACCGGCGCGAATGCGTTCGGCAGCAGATGCCGAAAGATGATGCGGGAGTCGCGCGCACCGCTCGCGCGCGCCGCCTGCGCGAATTCCATATCGCGGATCCGCAGAAACTCCCCGCGAATGAACCTCGCCTCGGTCGTCCACGATGTCAAACCGAGGGCGATCATGATCGTGATGAACGACGGCCGGAACAGCGCGACGATGCCGAGGACCAGCAGGAGAAACGGAAAACAAAGGACAATCTCGATCAGGCGCGACACGATCCAATCGGCGACTCCGCCGTAATATCCAGCCAGAGCGCCTAACAGCGATCCGATCAGCAGCGAAATCGCGGTGGCGGTGAATCCGACCGTCAGCGAGATGCGCGCGCCGTGGATGACGCGCGAGAGGACATCGCGGCCGAGATCGTCAGTGCCGAGGCGGTGGGTGTGGTCGGGAGGGCGGAGGCGGCTCGCGAGATCGACGGCATTCGGATCTCCCGCGATCGATGGCGCCAGCACGGCGACGACCGCCACGACTCCAACGTAAGCGAGCGCAATGAGCGCGAGCTTGCTCCGCCGGAAGCGACGCCACGTCATCGCTGTGACGGTCTCGCGCTTCACGAAGGCGTCTCCTCGAAGCGAACTCGCGGATCGGCGATCGCGTAGAGAATGTCCGCCACGAGACTCGCGAGCAGCGTGACGAGCGCCGTCACGACGGTGAGGCCGAGAACAATCGGATAGTCGCGCGTGAGGATCGCGGTGAAGTACAGCCGTCCGATTCCATCCCACTGAAAAATCTGCTCGACGATGACGCTTCCCGAGATGAGATACGGAATCGTGAGACCGAGGAGAGTGATCAGCGGAATCAGCGCGTTGCGAAATGCGTGTCGCCACAAAACGTTTTGTGGTCCCGCTCCTTTCGCGCGCGCCGTCGTGATGTAGTCCTGATGAATCACCTCGGTCAGCGCCGATTTCGAGAAACGCGCGAAGATCGCGATCTGCGCGTAGGTCAACGTGGTCACGGGCAGAACGAGGTGGCGCGCGTGATCGAGCAGTTTTTGGCCCGCGGAGAGATCGAGATATTCGTCCGACGTCATCCCGAACGTCGGCAACAGACCGAGCTTCACCGCGAAAAGCTCCATCAGCAGCAGCGCGACCCAGAAGCTCGGCAGCGAGTACAGAAGAAAAAAGAGAACGGACGATGCGCGCTCGAGCGGGCGGCCCGCTCGAGCAGCGCTCCACAGTCCGAGCGGCACTCCGATCGCGGCCGCGATCAGAAAGGCGAGCGCGTTCAGCTCGAACGTGTTGGGCAGTTTCTCGAGAATCCGCCGCGTCACCGGACGGTGATCGACGATCGATGCGCCGAGGTCGAAACGCAGAATTCCGCGCAACCAGTAGAGATACTGTGTGACCAGCGGCTCATCGAGATGATGCTCGTGCCGGATGGCGTCGAGCGTCGCGCGCGAGAGGTTATGTGCGCCGTGCGCGCCGATGTAGAACGTGATCGGATCGCCGGGAACGGCGTGGACCAGCGCGAAGACCGCGACGGTGATACCGAGAAACGTCAGGACGGCATACAAGAGCCGGCGCGCGACGTAGGAGGCCATCTCGTCCGACTATCGCCGCCTCAGCGGTACGTCATGCGTGCGCTGGTCGATCGGAATCCACCAGCCGAGCTCTCCCGGGAACCATTGGAAAAGGCCCCAACCTTTGCTTTCCTTCGCATCGCGGATCCGCTTGTTGATCGCCCACTTTGACGACACCTGCAACGTCCACGTGTACGGCTGATCGTCGGCGAGCAGCGCGTGCAACTGGCGATAGATCGCTTTGCGCTTCGATTGAACGAAATCGCGGCGGCCGGCTTCCATCAGCTTGTCGGCCTCGGGATTCGAATAGAAGACGAGATTCTGCCCGCGCGGCGGCATCTGCGACGAATGGAAAAGCGAGAATGGATCGGGATCAGGATCTAGGTTCCATGACAAGTACGCCGATTCGTAGTTTCCGGCCAGCACCCGTTGAATCAACGTCGCGAAGTCGAGCGGAACGATGTCGAGCTGCACGCCGACCTTCTTGAGCTCGGCCTGAAAGACCTGGGAAAACGGATTCGACGCCACGCTTCCCGAGGTGATCAGCAACTCCAGTTTCAGGGGCTTCTTTCCCTTGTCGAGAATACCGTCTCGGTCCGTATCGAGCCAGCCGAGAGAACGAAGATCCCGCAAGGCCTCCTGCGGGTTGTATTCAATGACTGGAACCTCGGGGTTGTACGCCCACTGATCGGGAGTAAAAGGTCCGTTCATCGCGCGGGCGGTACCGTGGTAGACATTCTCGATAATTGATTTCAGGTCGATGCACTTCGCGAGCGCGCGGCGCATACGCTTGTCGCTGAGCATCGGATTGCGATTGTTCCACGCGATGTAGTTGTAGTTGAGCGTGTAGAAGCGGCGGAAATCGATGATTTTCTGCAGCTCGGGGCGGCCCTTTTCCGCCAGCCAGGTGTCGGTCGAGATGATCGTCTCGTCGATCTCGCCGCGCTTCATCGCGTTCCACGCCGTAATGTCGTCCGCGATCACCTTGAACAGAACGCGCTGCAGGTTCGGGCGCGGGCCCCAGTATTCCGGACGGCGCTCGAGAAGGATCTCTTTGCCGGCGACGCGACGGACCAGGCGATACGGTCCGCAGCCGACGACGCGCGAGTTGAAGTCGGTCTTGAAATCGCCCTGCCCGTAGACGTGCTCCGGAATCACGAGCAGGTCGTTGAAATGCGCGAGCTGCGGCGAGATCCCATCCTTGAATCCGATGACGATGGTGTGGCTGTCGACCACGCGCGTTGCGCGCAGGTCGAGCTGGTCGAATGCGCCGGCGATCTGCGCCGCCTCCGACTGCGGATCGATGATCTTCTTCAGCGTAAACAGCACATCGTTGGCGGTGACCGGTGTGCCGTCGGAGAACGTCGCGGCCGGATTGAGATGGAACGTGTACAGCCTTCCGTCGTCGGAGATGTCCCACTTCTCAGCGATGCCGGGCGTGGGCTGCAGTTCGGCGTCGAAGTGCACCATCGGCGTGTGGAGGTAGAAATCGACCTGCCGATCGTTGACGCTCTGCGCCATCACGGGATTCAGCGTCGCGATCTCTCCCTGCAGGCGGCGGATGACCGTCCCGCCCTCCTGCGGCTTCTTGGAATCTTCGGCACTCGAAACGGTAGGCAGCGGCCGCTCGTTGGTGCATGCGCCAACGAGTAGAAGGAGCAGGACGAAGCGCTTCACGCAGACATTATGCCCAGATGCGCGGGCAAAAGGAGAAGTTCGAAGTTCGAAGTTCGAATGAAGAATTAAGAAAGCGTATAGCTGCCGTTTTTCTTGATTCTTAATTCGAACTTCGAACTTCGAACTTCTTGTAGGCTTACGGATTGATGTCGATCGATTGTGTCGCTACGTTGAAGAAAGCGTCGGTGGCCCGCACGATCACAAACTTTCCCTGCACTGCGCTTTTCTTCAGGCGGAAGGTCTCCTCCGGAGAATCGCTGATGCCATCGGTCGCGGTCAGACGCAGCCATTTCTGCGCGTCGGCTGAGTATTCGACCTTGCCGACCGGCGAGAGTCTGTCGTTGACGCGAATGACGACGTCATCGCTTTCCACCGTGTACGTGATCGCAGGAGGCGTGTTGTCGACCTGGAACGTGATGCCTTCCTTGGCGGTCGTCATCGGATCGTCGGCGTTGTCGGTGATGTCGCTTGCGACGAGGCGCAGCTGATACGTGCCGTCGGGCAACTGCGAAGTATCGAAGTTGACCGCGCTTTCATCGACGTTCTCGCGCAGCCGCAGCCAGCGCTCACTCCCCTGCCGGCGGAAATAGAGCGAGTAGCGCAGGCTGTCGCCATTCTCATCATGCGCGCGCCAGCTCACTGTGCGATATCCGCGGCGAAACACGCGCTTGCCCTGGTCGTTCTTGTCGCGCGGCGTGTCGAGGCTCGTGAAGATCCCATACTCGTCGGGATTGGTGGCCTCGACGACCTGCGGCGATTGCGGATAATTGCCGGTGATATAGACAACCGCCGGATCCTGAACCGTGACCGAGTCGATGACCGGTGCGATGTTCCGGTTGATGAAGGCGATCGTCACGGAGTCGACCGCGATATCCGATGCCGGCTTCGGCATCGTCAATTTCCATTGCAGATAGCGTCCCGCCGGAACGTCGATCGCTCCCTGCTGCGCCGTCATGGCCGTGCTCCATGGACTCCAGGTCATGTCCGGAGTGCGCGTGTTTCCGGAACGGAACGCGATCGCGAGGTGCCCATCGCCGACGTCTGTTCCCTCCACGCGGTAATGGCCGAAGCGCGAGAAGCGATCGACGTCTTTGACGGCCGACCGAAACTCGGCCTTCGCGGGCGGAACGCCATCCATGCGATAGACCGCGCCGCTGTTCGTAGTCGTGATCAGCGTCTCGCTTCCGGCATTTGAGATCGAGACGACCTGCTTCTCGGGGACGGCCGCGAGGAGCGAGACCTCGCCGTCTTTGACGCGATATAGGCGACCCTGCGGACCGGTCGAAAGCAGGATGCCGCCGTCAGACGAGCCGGTGATGCCGTAGATCATTTCCTTGTCGAATTTGCGGATGACCTCCACGAAGCCATCAGTGTTGATCTTGTACAGCTCGCCGCTGCCGCTCTGCGACGGCGTCGAGCTCTGGTCTTCGAATGACACGCTGACTTCGACGTTCGGCTCTTCCTTCTTCTGTTCGGTATTCGATGCGCTGCCGCCGCTGGTCGATGAAGGCGAAGACTGCTGCCCGGTTGGCTTCGATTGCGCAGGCTTCGCGGGCGCGGTGGTGGGAAGCTGATTGCTGACACCGGCTGCCCAACCTACACCATTATTGTCTACATATATTGTTGATATTTCATTCAGCGACGAATCGTAGAGCGCGTGCGCTGAGCCGTCAGCCTTCACCTCGTAAATGCGGCCTTTTCCGGATCCGCCGACCAGCAACGATCCGTCGCTCTTCACGGCCAGCGAACGCAGATGCGTTTCGGGAGAATCGAACAGCACTTTCGATTCGCCTTTCGAATTCACGCGAAGGAGCTTGCCGTCGACGCCGGTCGCAAGCGTGAGATCCCCGTTCGGCAGGAAGACCATCGACCAGATGTACGCCTGACTCGGATCGACGAAAACCGTTCCCTTGCCGCTGTTCGGATCGACGCGATACACCTTGCCATTCGGCGACGATCCGACGTAGAGCGACCCGTCGTGAAACGCCATCGCGTACACCTCGGGCTCCGCTGCGGTGTAGATCAGCTTCAGCTCGGATCCGTGAAGCCGATAGACCTTGCCGTCGTTGCCGGTGCCGAAGAACCGATCGCCATTGGGCGCGGTCGCCTGCGACAGAACAAACGGATCGTTGAACGACCCGATTTTTTTCAATCCGGGACCGGGCCGCAACTCGCCGCGCGATGTGACCGCGAAGCCTTCGATGTCGCCCGCGAGAAAATCTTCAGTGGTTCGGATGCGCCAGAACTGGGGAACGACCGCAAAGGCATTGAGCGCGAAAAACACGCTCGCAAAGAACGCGAAACGAATACGCATGATGGGACCTTTCAGTGCCGAGTGCCGAGTGCCGAGTGCCGAGTGCCGAGACCCACCGCCCTCGGCACTCGGCACCCGGCACTGAGCACTAGATTTGAGGCTTGACTTCGAGATCGATCTTGACCGCTCCGTCGACGATGTAGCCGAGCGGACGGGCGAGATGTTGAGCAGCATGATAGCGAACGACCGACTGCGCGCCGTTGGTGGAGTCGGCGTTGACGACCGCGCGCATGCTGGGAGGTAGATTCGGCAGATAGACGCCGGCCGTCACCGCTCCTTCGGCCGAGGAGTACAGCCCGATGGTCAGGTCAGTCGAGGGACGGAGTCGTCCGAGGACGGCGATGACTTGTTCGAGAGTCCGCGGGTCGGGCGGAACGAGTGAGAAGTCGATCTGATTCGACAGCGATCCGCTGCCGACGAGCAGATACGCGCTTCCCGGCGTCTGATTGTCGGGAATCTTCACGTCGAACGTCTCGACGAACGGCTCGCCGCGATACGGCTTGAGAACTGTGCGCACTTTGACGATGTCGCCCGGATTGATCTGTCCTTTTTCGGGAGTGTCGATCGATGCCTCGAGCAGCTTCGCGATCTTGAGATCGTCATCGTGACGCAGATGAATCTTCACGCGCTCGATGTCGGCGGGGCGGAACTCGTTCGACATCACGTAGCCGGAGACGACCGCGAGATACGCCGGAATCGCCTGGCGCGCCTGCGCGCCCGCCCACCCTTCACGAAGATGGATCGGCTCGTCGAAGCCTTTCAGCTTGATCTCCGACTCCAGCATGACAGTGCGCTCGCCCGCAGCGCGCTGCGCGTTCGCCACGACGCTGTCGGCTGCCATCGCCAGGATCAGCGGCGAGAGCAGCGAGTGACGGACGATGTTGACGTGGTATGACTGCGAGAGGCCTGAGCCGTCGACAGTGACGTCGATCGGAATCATGTCGGCGTTGTCGCCGACCATGCCCATGATCCCCGTCGAGCGATCCTGACGGAATGCGCCGACGACCTTGCCGGTGCTCGCGAATTTGAACGAGCTCGCGAGGCTCGGCATCACCGTGATGATCTCCGACTTCGCCATCGGGAAGCTGACCTCTCCGATGTCGAGGAACGGATGACCGAAGGCGTAGATGCGCTTGCCGTCGACGAATGTGACCGTCCCGGTCGCGGCGACGTTGAAGTCTCCGTTGAGAAGGACGGCGCCAATGGCGTCGCCGGGTTGGAAGTCTGTTGTTGAGGCCGCAGGTGTCGAGCTCGTCGTGCTCGATCCGCTCGGGACCGCGACGAAACCCATCGCGTCGAGGTATTTCGAGAATCGAGAGATCGTCTCCGGCGCAAAGCTCGAGAGCGAGAGCGGGACTGCGATGGGTTTGACGCCTGCCGTCGAGCTCGCCGGAGTCGCGTTCGCGAATCCGTTTTCGAGCTTGTCGAAGAGCTCCGTTGTCTTCTGATTGGCCATCGCGCCGAGGAATTCGGCGCCGCTCATGCGCGGCGTGGCTGCCACAACCGCGGCCCCGCTGCGCAAACCGAGGTCGGCGATCTTCAGCATCTCTTCGATGGGCGTGATCCCGGCGACCGGCTCTTTTGCGAACTGCCACGAGTACGCCAGAGCGCCGATCACTTTCCCGTCGACGTATACCGGCGAGCCGCTCATTCCAGCGATGACGCCGGCGCGCTGGACCATCGGCGAGTCGACTTTGGCGAGGATCAGATTCTGACCCGGACCAATATTGCGGAGGACGCCAAGGATCTCGACGTCGAATTTCTCGAGCTTGTTGCCCTCGAAGACGGTCACGCCGTACCCGCGCATCCCTTTCTTGACCTGCGAAAGCGGCATCGTCTCGGCCGCAGCAGTCGCGGCCACGAGAGCGGTCAGGACGGACAAGGAGATTGCGCGGAGTGTGCGTTGCACGACCGGATCAACATCAAGAGTAACCGAATCCATTTCGAAGCGCACTACTCGTAACGGAGGGCTTCGATCGGATCGAGCTTGGACGCCTTGGCAGCGGGGTAAATCCCGAAGATCACACCGAGAAACGCGCAAAAACCGAATGACAGAGCAACCGCCCAGATCGGGGTGTGCACCGGCGGCAGCTCGACCAGCTTCGCCAGCGCGAGCCTGGCCACATTCGCGAGTAGAAACCCGCCCAGCACCCCCACCAAACCACCCAGCCCCGACAGCGCGATAGCCTCGATCAGAAACTGCAGGAGGACGTCGCGGCGGCGGGCTCCGATCGACTTGCGAATTCCAATTTCACGTGTCCGCTCGGTGACTGACACCAGCATGATGTTCATGATCCCGATGCCGCCGACAAGGAGCGCGATTCCGACGACGGCCGCCATCACCATCGTCGTGTTCATCAGGACAGTGGAGATCGTCTTCATGATCTCCTCCTGGGCCAGGATGCGGAAATCATCGGGCTCGCCTTTTTTCAGGTGATGGCGGGCGCGCAGGATCTCCTTGATCTGATCTTTGGTGAGGTCGAGGTCCGTATTGGTGCGCATTTGAAACGCAAGAACGAGCTTCCGCATGTTTTCGCTGCCGAAGATCGCGGTCGCAGTCGAGAACGGGATCGCGATCTGATCGTCCTGATTGTTCCCGAACGTTCCGCCCTTTTTCTCGAAGATGCCGATCACGGTGAACGCGTTGTTATTGACCTGGATCAGCTTTCCGATGGGCTCGGGCCCGAGTCGCAGCGATTCGGCGACTTCCGTACCGATGACGCAAACCCGCTTTTTCCCCTCTTCATCGAGCGGCACGAAGAACCGGCCGTGCTGCACCCAATGGTTGACGATCTCCTGGTACGTGCCGTTGACGGCGAACATCTGCGATGCGTGCCGCGCGTCGCCATATTTCATCTGTGCATTCGCGAAGTAGATGGGCGTGAACTCGCGAATTGACGTTGTGCCTTTGCGAACCGCCTGCGCGTCATCCATCGTCAGATCGGGCATCTTCTGCAGGAACGGATTTCGCCGATCGCCCGGCTCGGGAAAGACCTCGATGAATGTCGATCCGATGCTCTGCAGGTCCTGCGAGATCTTGTATTGCATCCCCTGCACGAGCGACACGACCGCAATGACCGAGGCGACGCCGATCATCACGCCTAACACGGTCAGGATCGACCGCATTTTGTTCGCGAAGATCGCGCGTAGCGCGATCTTTAAGTTCTCGAGGAACATCGTTAAGTGCCGAGTGCCGTGTGCCGTGTGCCGAGCTTTGATTCCAACGAACGTTCCAGTCCTCGGAGAATGCGGCAAACTTCGGTCGTCTGTTCCATCAGCGGTCGAAGCGCATTCTCATCGATGTACCCTTCATCAAACGCGGCGTACAGGTCCGACCGAACTTCGCCACATGATGCCTTCGCAACTCGCAAGAAGTACACGAACTCAGAAATGCGATTGCGCTCGTAGCCTTCAGCAATATTCGACATTACCGAAAGTGCCGCACCATTGATCTGATCCCGCATTTTGAAATCTCGGCTGAACGGCTTATTCCTTGAGACTCTATAGACGCTCTTTCGCAGCTCTCGTGCTTTTTGCCATGCGATCAGATCTTCGAAACAGGTGACCCGCATGCGCTAATTGTCCCTCGGTTCGAGTGCTCTCCACTCGGCGTAGATTCACTCGGCACTCGGCACTCGGCACTCGGCACTTTTCAGACGTGAATCTTCCCATCCCGAATATGAATGACTCTCTTGGCCTCGCGCGCCACGTCATCCTCATGCGTGACCATGATGATCGAGTTTCCGGTGCGATGGAGCTCGCGGAAGAGATCCAGGATTTCGCGGCCGGTTTGCGAGTCGAGGTTGCCGGTTGGCTCGTCGGCCAGCAGCAGCGACGGTCTGTTCACCAGCGCTCGCGCGATCGCGACGCGCTGTCGCTGGCCGCCGGACAGCTCATTGGGCTGGTGGTTCATGCGGTCGCCGAGGCCAACGGCGGTCAGAGCTTCCTTGGCTTGCTCGACGCGCTCGGCGCGCGGGATTTTCGCGTAGACCAGCGGCAGCTCGACGTTCTGCAGCGCCGTTGTGCGCGCGAGCAGATTGAAGGTCTGGAAAACGAATCCGATTTTCTTGTTGCGGACGGCGGCCAGCTCGTCGTCCCCCATCGTCTCGACGGCGGTGCCATCGAGGATGTACTTCCCGGCTGACGGCCGATCGAGGCAGCCGATGATGTTCATCAGCGTCGACTTTCCCGATCCGGACGGTCCCATGATCGCGACATACTCGCCGCGATTGATGATCAGATCGACGCCGCGAAGCGCGTAGATCTCCTGCGGCCCGAGCTGGTACACCCGTGTCAACTCGTGCATTTCGATCAGATGCGCCCCGTTGCTCGACATCAATCCGCCTCTTTCGCAGTGGTCGTCTGTTCCTTCGTGACTTCGACCGCGTCGCCGTCTTTCAGTTTCTTCAGCAGCCGGAATGGTCCGGTGACAACCTGATCGCCGATTTTCAGCCCGGAGACGATCGCCACGTGTGTCGCGTCGCTGATTCCAGGCGTCACTTCCGTCATCTTGACCTTCCCACTGTTGATGAGAAAGACGTATTTTTTCTTAGGAAGGTTTTCATCTTCTTCCGATTCGGCACCTTTTGCCCTCGATGCCGAGGGCGGAACGCGCTCGACGACGCTCTGAATCGGGACTCCGGGCGTGTTTGAGGCGGTATTCGTAATGATCGAGACCTGCGATGTCATCCCGGGGCGCAGGCGGTCATCCGAGTTGTCGATCGCGACTTTGACCTTGAAGTATCGGATGCCTGCCCCCGCGCTCTGGCGAGCGGCTGCCGAGCTTCCGATTTCAGCGACGTGCCCTGTGTACTCCTTGTCGGGGATCGCGTCGACTTTGATCTTCGCCGGCATGTCGAGCCGAATGGCGACGACGTCGGTCTCGTTGACGTCCGACTCGACCAGAATCTCCGACAGGTCGGCGATGATCGCGATGACCGAGGCGGGATTGTTCATCGTGCCGGTGACGACGACCTCTCCCTCGTGCGCGTTGAGCTGCACGGCCTTCCCGTCGATCGGCGACACGATCGTGGTGTGCGAGAGATTCGTTTGCGCCTGCTGCAGAATCGCCTGCGCCTGATTCACGCCTTCCTGTGATGACGAATAACCGGCCCGGGCGTTCTCCAGATCCTGCTGCGCCTTGTCGAAGAGCTCCTGCGCCTGAATCCCCTGCTGTCGCATGTTGACCGCGCGCTTGTACGCCAGCTCCGCGGTTCCCAGCGCCGCTCTGGCACGCTGCACTTCGATTTTTCGATTGGCAACCTCGGCGCGAGCGCGTCCCTGCTCCGCGAGATAGGCGGTCGGCTCGAGATCGACCAGCTTTTGCCCTCTGCGGACCGTGTCGCCCTCCTTGAAGTAGAGGTGCTCGATCTTGGCGACGATGTGCGCGTCGATGTTCACCTTGACCTTCGAGCTGACTTCGCCCGGCGCGTTGACGACCGCCTCGATCTTCCGTGCCTTCACCTTCTCGGCGTAGACCTTCTCCGCCTTCGTGCCGCTTGCCCGAACGCTGGCGAAGATGATGATTGCGATGATGACGATCGCGCCGGCGATCAGGAGAGCGCGCTTCATCCCTTGAGCGCGCGAATTGCCGGCCCGATCAACCTGATGCACGTCCAGATGACCCAGACGGTGATGACGATGGCTGCCGATTTCGACTTCGAGAACTTCGCAACGTAGCTGAATCCGAACGTGAAGAGAACGAGCGTCCAGATCGTGAAGATGTCAATCGAGGCAAGGAGAGGAAAAAGAAGGGGGTGCTCTTTCATCGTGACGAGAAATGCGGGATTCGACATCACGAGTGTTGGCAAGTCGAGCGCGGTGATGCCGGTTTTCGAAGCGATGATCACGATCACGATGATGTTCAGGATCGTCAGCGGCATCCACGCGTACAGCGTCACCGAGAAGGCCTGCTTGAAAGTACCCTCGCCGCCCATCATGCGAAACGCCAACAGCATCACGCCCGCGACGATCAAGAGAACGATTACGGAAAAAACAGGGGAACCGTAGGAGATGACTTTGGAGATGGTCGCCGTGATCCGCAGCGCGCTCTCCATCTGCGCCTCGGACATGTTGCCGCGCTGTTCCATCGCTTCGCGCGCAGGCGCCGTGAAGTCCACGCGCTGCGCGAAAATGAATCCGCCGATTGCTGCCAGGATGAGGATGATCAGCAGCGGCGCGAGGAAATCGGGTTGCCGCGCGATGGACGCGAAAGTCTCATCGGGCGAGATCAACACGCCGATGATGCGCTGAAAGCCGTTCGGTTTTGGCGACGGCGCCGCCGGTGGTGGAGGCGCCGTCGCCGGAGTCTCGCTAACCGTCATTACTGCTTCGTCTCTCCCGTAGCCTTGCTGTAATTCAGCCAATTGTAACGGTCAAAGGAGCGGAATGTGGTCGGTTCATCGATTTTCGGTTCTTCGATTTTGATATTTGCAACTTCGAGGAGATCGCCAACCGCGCGGTGATACGCGGCCACCGACTTGTTGTATGCGACGAGCGACTGAATCTCGCGTGCCCGCGCATCGGAGAGATCCTGCTGAATCCGCAAGACGTTGAAGTTGGTGGTCATGCCGTTTTCGTAGCGGCGCCGCTCCGCTTCGAGGTTCTGTTCGGCCGCTTCGCGCGCGGTGCGCGACGCTCCGATCTCCCGGGCGGTCGTGTCGATGTCACGCGCTGTCTTGCGAACCTGGATCGCGATGTTCTGCCGCGTCTGTTCCTCATTTGTCTTCGAGAGCGCGACGTCGAGCTCAGCGCGCTTCGCTTCCGCGCGCGCACCGATGTTCGTCAGGGGCAGACCCACGTTGAATCCGAAGGTCCACGATGGAAAGTCATTGCCGAAGACCTGGCTCAGCGCGTTCGAATAGCCAGTCGTGTTGAAGCGTCCGGTCGGGAGGTTGGTCACCGGGTCGACCTCCGCGCTTCGTCCTGCGAGGCCGGCGGCGTTGTAATTGAGCTTGAGATCGACCTGCGGAAGCACCTGATTGCGCGCGTAGGTGTACTGGACCTGCCGTGTGGCCGTGGTCAGTTGCTGCTGTTTCAACTCAGGGCGCAGTTGCAGCGCCTGCGCAACTGCCGCTTCCTGATTGACCGTGATCGGTGTGTAGCCAACCGGCGAAGTCGGGATGATCGGACGATTCCAATCCGCCGGATCGAGATTCATCACCGCACGCAGCCGATCCTCGGCGTCGCGCACTGAGGCGACGGCGACGATCAGATTCTCTTCCGAAGTCGCGATCTGCACGCGCGGCTGGAGAATGTCGAGCGGCGCGGATGCACCGACATCGATGCGGATCTGCGTGATGCGCGCCTGGTCGCGCGCGAGGAACAGCGCTTCCTTCACCACATCGACAAACTGGCGGGCATAGACCAGATCGTAATAGGCCTGCTCCGTGGTGACCGCGGTGTCCATCAACGCTCCGCGGAAGACTTCGCGGTTGATGCCGAGAGTGTTGCGCGCGATCGTGATGCCGCGGCGCGTGACATCGACGCCGAAGTTGCGCATCAACGGCTGATTGAATCCGAGACCGAGGCTGCTGCGGTAGGCCGGGTTGACGAGGGTGCCGCCGCCCGATTGCGTCCCGCGCGAGTTGTTGAAGCTGACCTGGTACGTGCCGCCGGTCGGAATGAGCTGCTGGACGCCGAAATCCGCGATCGTTGCCCTGCTTCCGGTAGCTAAGAATTGCGAAATCGTCGGCGACTCCGAGCTTTGCCGTTCAACATCGGCGGTCGCGAGCCAATCGAAGATGCCATAGGAGCCGCGGAGACTCTGCCCGGCCTCGAGATAGCTGTACCGCTCGAGCTGGATGCCGATGTTGCCCTTGACGGCCGTTTGCAGCGCATCATCGAGCGAGAGCTTGAGCGCGCGGGGATCCGTCAGATCTTTATCCGTATCGGCGGCCACCTGCGCGGTCACCGGCTCGGTGGTCGGCGCTGGTCGAACTACTACTTTGGGTGTCGGCGTTTGCGCGGCGAGCGACGTCGCTGCCAACAGGCAAACTACCGCAGTGAACCCTCTTACAGCCATCATGCAACCCTCCTGGACACGCCTCTATTACGCAATGCTTTGCTCAGAGTTTCGAGATTGAAACCATTTTGGCGCGGGCATTCTACCGTTCAACGTTGATATCAACGCGCGGTTAGCGCTTTGGATACGCCAACGGACGCCTTTTCGCTGAAACGTTTGACGCCAATCAATATTGCTTAGTTGGCGGCGCCAACTCACCCGGAACGGGCGCGCCGGCGAAGTGGCAAGCCGCGAATTGTCCGGGCTTGTGCTCGATCAGCGGCGGGACTTCGTCCTTGCAGATCGGGAACTGCGCGATCGGACATCGCGTGTGAAAAACGCACCCGCTGGGCGGATTCAGTGGTGTCGGGATGTCGCCCTTCAGAAGGATTCTGCTCTTGTGCACGGCGGGGTTCGGAATCGGGACCGCCGAGAGAAGTGCCTTTGTATATGGATGCAGCGGATCGGCGTAGAGAGAGCGACGGTCGGCGAGCTCCATGATCTTGCCGAGATACATGACGGCCACTCGGGTGGAGATGTGCTCGACCACCGATAAATCATGTGCGATAAATAAATACGTTAATCCTAGCTCTTCCTGAAGGTCCTGCATCAGATTGATGACCTGCGCCTGCACCGAGACGTCGAGCGCAGAAACAGGTTCGTCGAGCACGAGGACCTTCGGGTTCGTCGCCAGCGCCCGCGCGACTCCGATGCGCTGCCGCTGACCTCCGGAAAACTCGTGCGGATAGCGTTTGCGGTAATCGGGGCTCAAGCCGACTTTTTCCAGCAGCTCCGCGACGCGATCCGCCCGCTCGCTGTTGCTCATGCCACCATGAATGATCAGCGGCTCCGAAATAATCGTCCCCACTGTCATCCTCGGATTCAGCGAGGCATACGGATCCTGAAAAACGATCTGCATGTTTTGCCGCATGCGGCGCATGTCGGTCGCGCCGAGCTGCAACAGATCGACACCCTGAAATTGAATCGTGCCGGCGGTCGGCTCGATGAGACGCAGAATGCAGCGTCCGACGGTCGTTTTTCCTGATCCCGATTCGCCGACCAGCCCGAGAGTCTCGCCGCTGGAGATCGCGAACGTGATGCCGTCGACGGCCTTGACCTGCGCAACGACACGCGCGAGCACGCCGCGCTTGACCGGAAAATATTTTTGGAGATCGCGAACGAGTAGTAGCGTCTCCCCTGCCCCGGCTGGAACTTTGGGCGTCGTCTGGGGCGCGGATTCGTCCGATGGACGCTCGGTTGTGGGGACAGGACTGACGCCGACTTCTTGATCGATTGGCGTTGGTACGAACGGCTTATCGGGCACGCGTACCCCCGAAGGGGAGACGAGGAATGTTGAATGTTGAGTGTTGAATGTTGAATGGAAGACGCAAAGCCGATTCCTCTGCATTCAACATTAAACATTCAACATTCAACATTCCTCGTCTCCCTTCAGATCCTCTCCGGATCCGCCAAATCCCCATGCAAATAGCACCTGGCATCGTGCCCCGCCCCCACAACCATCCGCGCCGGCTCATTTCCGAGGCAGATCGGCATGACATCCGGACACCTTGGATTAAATTTGCATCCCGGCGGCAAGGCGTTGATCGACGGCACCATGCCTTTGATCGTCGGCAATCGTCTCTCGCGCCCCGCAACGCTGGGCAGTGATTTGAGTAGTCCGCGCGTGTAGGGATGCGCCGGATTCGCGAAGAGATCGCGCACCGGCGCCTCTTCGACGATGCGGCCGGTGTACATCACGATGATGCGTTCGCAGAACTCCGCGACGACGCCGAGATCGTGCGTGATCAGCAGCACCGCCAGCTCCAAACGCTTCTGCAGCGACGCGAGCAGCTCCATGATCTGCGCCTGAATCGTCACGTCGAGCGCGGTCGTCGGCTCGTCGGCAATCAGCAATTCCGGATCGCACGAGAGCGCCATCGCGATCATCACGCGTTGCCGCATGCCGCCGGAGAGCTGATGCGGATAGTCGTCGAGGCGCTTGATCGGATCGGGAATCGAGACCAGCTCCAGCATGTCGCCGGCCTGTTTGCGCGCTTCCTTCTTCGAGACCTTGCGATGGATGCGGATCGCCTCCGCGACCTGATCGCCGATTTTGAACACCGGATTGAGCGACGTCATCGGCTCCTGAAAAACCATCGCGATGTCGTTGCCGCGAACGTGGCGCATTTCTCGTTCGGAAAGTTCGGCGAGGTTGCGGCCCTTGAATCGAATCTCGCCCTTTGTGATTTTTCCGGGTGACGCGACGAGCCGCATGATCGACATCGCCGTCACGCTCTTGCCGCATCCCGATTCGCCGACCAGCGCCAGCGCCTCGCCTTTGCGCACGTTGAACGAGACGTTGTCGACGGCTTTGACCGGGCCGTCGCCGGTAAAGAACGTCGTCTCGAGATTCTTGACCTCGAGCAGCACCTCGGCCGGACTCACGCGCGCGATCGTAGCAAGAAGCGCCCCATCGTGGCGCGCGCTTCCGGCACGCCGAGGGCGAGGGCGACCGCGAAGTAGACGACGCCGAAGATCGCGCACACGATCAACCCATCCCGAATGTGCGGCAGGATCCTCGGCAAATGCGCGCCGAGGCGCGGGGTGATGTAGGCGTAGAACGCGGCGCCAATCGCGCCGGCGACGATCGCGGAGGCCCATAGACGCACCAGGTATCCCCGCGAAAGCGGAATCGGGCCGATGCGTTTCGAGAGCGCTCGGCGCAGCAGGACGAACTCCAGCCAGCCCGCGATGCCGGCGGTGGCGGTCAGCGCGATCACGCCGAGAGGCTTCGTGCTGCCCTGAACCATCGGAAGCCGGATGTGCGCGAATTGCATCGCATCGATCAGCAGCGGGCGCAGCGGAAGAGCGAACAGATATCCGAGCACGCCGGTGAGCACAACGCGAATCATCGCGAAGTAGAGCGGCGTTCGCGTGTCGCGCAGCGCGTAAAAGGCCGACGAATACAAACGGCCGAGCGTCACCGCGAGGAGTCCAACTGTCGAGCCAACGAGGATGTACCAGACGTAGAGCGTGTCGACTTCACTAAACTTGCCGCCCTGGTAAAGCGCCGCCACGATCGCGTTGCCGATCGCGATGAACGCGATGACGCTCGGAATCACGAAGAACGCGATCTGACGAAGGCCGCGCGTCATCCGATTGCGCAACGCAGTATGGATTTCTTCATCGGAGCCGAGGGCGCTCGACATCTGCGGAAGCTCGGCCGCCGCGACGCTCATCCCGAAAAGACTCACCGGCAGCAACGAAATCAGTTGCGCGTAGGCCAGCCCCGATGCTGCCGCGGTGCCGAGCAACGTGGAAATCAGACCGTCGAGATACGCGCTGAGCTGCACGACGCCGCGGCTCAGCACGACCGGCGTGAAATTTCTGACGACGTTGCGCACGGGCTCGAGGGTCGTGTCGATCGCAAATCTCAGGTGCTTCGCGTACTTGAAGACAAATGGAATCTGAATCCCGAGCTGCGCGGCTGCACCGACGACGGTGCCCCACGCCGCCCACACCGCGAGCTGATTCTCGCCGACGCGCCTCCCGAAAAAGACGAGCGTCGCGATCATCACCACGTTCATCAGGACGGGTGCGACATAGGAGAGAAAGAATTTTCGGTGGCTGTTCAAAATCCCGAGACACCACGCCGACAGCACCAGCAATCCGATTCCGGGAAAGAGAATGCGTACAACCACGATCGCCAATTCGCGAACATCGCCCTTGAAGCCCGGTGCGATGACGATCAGCAACCACGGCGTAAAGAGCACGCCGAGCAAAACGAGAATCGCGACCGCGAAGGCCAGCAGCGAGGCGATGATTCCCGCCACCCGCCCGGCCGTCTCCTCATCCTCTTCTGCGAGCAGCCGCGCGTAAACCGGGATGAAGGACGCGGACAGCACGCCCTCGCCAAAAAGGTTCTGCAGAAAATTGGGAATGCGATAGGCGGCCGAGAAAACGCCGGCGGCGTCCGAGGTGCCCAGGTAGTAGGAAAAGACTTTCTGGCGGATGAATCCTGACAGTCGGCTGAGCAGAATTCCCGCGGCGACAACTGCCGCAAACCCTGCCCCTGGACGTTTTGCTGCGGAATTCACGCTGGTATCAGAACGATAAGATGACTCAGATGCAACCCATCCGTATTGCAGGCGCGGGGCCATCGGGCCTCGCGGCAGCGATTGCGCTCGCCAGGGGCGGGCGGGCGGTGGAGGTCCACGAAGCGAAAGCGGACGTCGGAACGCGCTTCATCGGCGACCTCCAGATCATCGAATCCGCCTCGGAGCGCGAGCCGGTCCCCGACTTTCTCGATCGCATCGGCATCGCGCGCAATTTCTATTTTCGCCCCGCCGACTGGGCGACTTTCTACGATCACGCGTCCAACGCGCGCGTCATTCGGAGCGGCGAGCCGTACGGATTTTTCATCCGACGCGGCGCCGAAGATGGGACGCTCGATCGCGGACTCCTCGCGCAGGCGCGCGACGCGGGTGCGAAAGTGATTTTCAACAGCAGGTTGAAGTTCGAAGATGCGGACCTTGTCGCGACCGGGCCCGCGGCGCCGGATGGTCTGGCGCGCGAGATGACATGGAAGAGTACAGAGCCGGAGCGCATTGATGTCTACTTCAACCACAAGCTCTCGCCCGGCGGCTACTCGTATCTATTTAGTCTCGACGGAATCGCGACGTTCGGATGCGCGATCGTCGCTGACTTCAAGGGCATCGATGATTACTTCGACCATTCGCTCGCCGCGGCGCAGAAACTTCATCCATTCGTGATTCCGTCCGCCACGCGCACCGGCTACTCGTACATGAATTTTCATTTGAAACAGCGCGCGACCAACAACGGCGCGCGATTCGTCGGCGAGGCCGCCGGCTTTCAGGACTATCTCTTCGGACTCGGAATTCGCTACGCGCTCACGAGCGGCAATCTCGCGGCGCGCAGCATCCTCGAGAATCGCGACTTCGATGATCTCTGGCGCAGCGAGCTCGGAGAAAAGCAGGAGACCAGCCTCGTCAATCGCTTTTTGTACGAGAGCGGCGGCAATTTCGGCCTGGCGATGTTCGTCCGGCGCGCCGCCCACGCCCGCGACTTCCGCCGCTACCTCGGCAAATGGCATGGCCATCCGTGGTGGAAATCGATGCTCGCGCCGATGGTCCGCCGTTTCTGGCGCCATCGCGGACGCTGTCAACACAAACCGGGCGTGCATTGGTGCCGCTCGCGCGACACCGAGATGAGAGTGCCGCCGCTGGGGCCAGTCGTATGAGTGCCGTCGACGAGGCGTACGCGTTTTGCCGCCAGGTTGCGCACAAGCACGGCGCAAATTTTTCAGTGGGATTTCGATTTCTGCCGCGACGGAAGCGGCGCGCGGTGTATGCCGCCTATGCGTTCTGTCGGTTTGCGGACGACATTGTCGACGAGGGCCCCGCGCAAGAACGCGGGGGGTCCTTCGCTTCGCTCAGGACGTGGGAAGAAGAGCTCGACGCGTGCTACGAAGGAAATCCCAAACACCCCATCACCATCGCGCTCGCTGACTCTTTGCGCTTTTTCTGGATCCCGAAATCGGCGTTCATCGCATTGATCGACGGATGCCGCCAGGATCTCGTGAAGACGCGCTACGAAAACTTTGACGAGCTCCTCCACTACTGCGAGCTCGTCGCGTGGTCGATCTCCGACATCTCGCTCGCGATTTTCGGCTATCGGACCGACGCTGCGATCAGGCACGGACGAGATCTCGCGACCGCGCTCCAACTGACGAATGTCACGCGCGATATCGGCGACGACCTCCAGCGCGACCGCGTCTACATTCCGCAGGACGAGCTCAGTCGTTTTGGCGTGTCGATGTTCGAGGCCAGCGACGGCATGCGGCGGCTGATCGAGTTTCAGATCGCGCGCGCCGAGTCGTATTTCCGAGCGGCCGAGCCGCTGCTGCGCGAGTTGTCGTTCGACGCGCGGTTTCCGGTCGTGCTGATGGGTGGGGTCTACGCCACTGTGCTCGGCCGTTTGCGGCGCGACCCTCTGATCGTCTTGCGCGAGCGGCTGTCGCTGACGCCTCTCGAGAAGGTCGGGGTCGTCTTAGCGCGTCTTCTTCGCCCCCGATTCGTCTAAAGCGTATGTTCAGGCAGCTCATAGTCATGCTGTTGTTCGCGGGGTCGGCCGCTGCTCAGACGCCGCAAAGCGTGACGGTTCTCGTCCCGATCGTCGGAAGCGTGGTCGGTCCGAGCGCGATCCGATGGAAGACGGACGTCGAGTTGCACAACGACAGCCGCGAGGAAATGTTCGTCGCGCTCAGGCTTCCCACCGCACCTGACCAGCCAACCATCGCATTCACACTTCCGCCTGGTGGAGCGCAGCGCTTTGCGGATGTGGTCGCGGAAGCATTCGGAGTGGACGCGGCCCTCTCACCTCTCGTCGTCGAGACCCTGGGAAAGCGATCCGCCCGCGTCGCCGCGACTGCGTACGCCATTCGCGAGGACGGACTCACACGCGGCGAGCCGATCCCGGTTGTGTACAGCGATGCCGCGTACCCTTTGCGCACGCTGAACAATCTCTCCTTCAGCGACGTCTTCCGCACCAACATCGGCCTCGTCAACCTCGGCGAAAAAGAGGCGACGTTCACGCTTGGGCTGCAGCGTCTCGCCGGGCGCAACATCGCGGTTTCGCGAATCACGCTCGGGCCGAATTCGCTCGCGCACACATCGATTCAAAGCCTCTTCCCGCTGATCTCGAAGGGCGACGACTTCAATGTCGTGATCGAGACCACCGGTCCGAATACCTACGTCTACGCGTCGGTCATCGAGAACGCCACGAGCGAGGCGCGCTTCATCGCGCCATCGATCGGAGCGACCGAGCCGCGCGGGCTGGCGCAGGCGGCGCAGTAGAACATCCCTCTCCCATCGGGAGAGGGTGGTCCCGCAACGCGGGACCGGGTGAGGGGCGTGGCGAACACGATTTGGGCCGCCGCGCCCCTCATCCGCCCCTTCGACTTCGCTCAGGGGCATCTTCTCCCGATGGGAGAAGGACAAAGCGCGGTGAGGTATCCTTGTGCCCAAAATCGGCGATCCGGAGTACTTCATCTGCCTGCAGTGTGAAACGCCTACGTACCAGTTCGAGTACGACGGCGAAAAGGGCAAGCTCATCACGGTTATCTGTCAGACCTGCGGCGCCGACGATCCCGCCGACTTCATGACCGAAGCCGAGCTCGACGACCAGCAGATCTAGCGCCTTTCCATGCAAGCGCCCGTCATCATCGGCATCGCCGGCGGGACCGGATCGGGAAAGACGACGGTGGCGCAGGCAATCTACGACCGCGTCGGCAGCGACCGCATCGAATGGATCTCGCACGATTCGTACTACCGCAACTTCGACGGGCTCTCGACCGAGGAGCGGCACAAGATTAATTTCGATCATCCCGATTCGCTGGAGACCGAGCTCCTCACCCGGCATCTCGACGTCCTGGCGAAGGGCTCCTCGGTTGACGTTCCGGTGTACGACTTCGCAGCCCACGCGCGCCGTCAGGAGACGCAGCGCGTCGAGCCGCGCCGCGTGATCATCGTCGAGGGAATCCTGGTGCTGGCGGAAGCGGAGCTGCGGCGACGCATCAACATCAAATTGTTCGTGGATACGCCGGCCGACATTCGATTCATGCGGCGCCTCATGCGCGACATCCAGTCGCGCGGACGCACGCTCGAATCGGTCGTCCAGCAGTACCTAACCACCGTACGGCCGATGCATGAGGAGTTCGTCGAGCCGTCGAAGCGGTACGCCGATCTGATCATCCCGGAAGGCGGCGAAAACCAGGTGGCACTCGACGCCATCATCTCGCGCGTCGAGCACCTGCTCAGCGCATGAAGAGTTATGATTCTGACACTATGAAAAAAGTGCTGTTCGCCGTATTGATGGCCACAAGTGTCGCTTACGGAAGCGATCCCGGGACCGCCAAAGGAACGATGACCGTCGGCGGAAAAAAGACCGACCTCAAATATGCCGTTGCCAAGAACACCCAGAATGGCTTCGACAAGAAAGTGACCGATGTTGTAGTGCTCCTCAGCAACGTCCCGGTGACCGTGGAAGAGTTCTCGAGCTTCGCCAAAATGATGACTCTCGCCGATAGCGGAAAGCTAACGGGCATCGAGGTCGAGATCACGCCCGATAACAAGATCATCAGCGGCCAGGTTTACAGTCCTGAGTTTCATCTCTCGGGAAACAGTTTCTCCGCGGTCGGGATGCATCAGTTCGACCCGAAGACCAACAAGAAAACCGAGGTCGAAGGAAAGCTGTCGACGACACACGAATCGACCTTCAAGAACGTTGCTTTTTCATACAACGCGACGTTCCACGCGCTCGTCGGTGCTCCCAAAGCGGAAGCGGCCGCAGCGCTCAAGGGCACTAAGCTGCCGGCCGACGGCGGCGACTTGGGCAAAACTTATCTCGCGTTCACGAAGAGCATCGCAGCCGGCGACATGAAGGCGGTCCGCAACGGCGTCAGCGCCGAGCGCGCCGCGCAGATGAACACTCCCGATTTCAAGGAGATGTTTCCGCTGATCCAGGCCATGCAGCCAAAGAACATCAAGGTGACCGGCGGTGCAGTCGACGGCGACACAGCGACACTGACCGCGACCGGCAACCAGGACGGCGACAAGGCCACCGGCACCATCTCGATGGTGCGCGAGGGCGGCAAGTGGAAGGTCGCGAAGGAGAGCTGGAGCTCGACGCACAAGTAAACGCGCTCCGCCTCCCTCATCCGCCCTTCGGGCACCTTCTCCCCGCAAGCGGGGCGAAGGTCTCGCGCCGAGATCCCTCGCCCCGCGCAGCGGGGAGAGGGTGGTCCCGCAAAGCGGGACCGGGTGAGGGGCGCTCCTTAAGGCTGCTTCTCCCCGGCCAGGCCGACTGTCTCGAATCCTGCTTTTCGGCACGCGTCGAGAACGCTGACGACTTCTCCGTACGCTAACGCCTTATCCGCGCGCACCACGACTGGACGCTGAACCTGCTCGTGTCGTCGCTGGAGCTCAGACGCCAGTTCATCGCGGCGAATGACGACCGAGTCGACGTAAAGCGTCTTGTCGCTGTTCAGCGTGACCTGCAGTGGTTTCCTGTCCAGCGCATCGCCTGATGCCGCCTTCGGCAGATGCACAGGAATTCCATTCACCACCGTGGGCAACACCACCATGAAGATG
>DATBSF010000148.1:0-5702 GCA_036559905.1 Thermoanaerobaculia bacterium
CGTTCCCGGATCGAGCTGAATGGCGTAGTAGACCTCGCGGTTGGAATTGCTGAACTTGAAGTTGTCGCTGATGCCGAGTCCCTGAGCCTGATCGGTGCGGCTGATGAGGCGCTTGGTTCCGCCGATCAGCAGGCCGAATTCTGATGTTTGTGCGAACGCCGGCACCGCCGAAAGAAGCAAAAATGCCAGCGCGAATCCCGTTTTCCTCATGCGGGTCACTATACGCATCGAATCACTCCTCGCAAAGTACAATGTGCGCCGTGCTCGAGGCGCTCTCCATCTTGGGACGCGAGACGGCGCGAATCGTTCTGCACGCCTCGTGCGTCGTCTGCGATCGCGAGCTGCCGTGGCGCGATCGCAAGGCATCCTGCTGCGGCGGGTGCTGGTCCGCGCTCCCGAAAATCACCGGCGCGAAATGCGATTCGTGCGCGATGCCGTGGAGCGCGGGCGGGGAGGGATTCCGCTGCATCGCATGCCTGGATGATCCGCTGCCGGTGGGCTGGACGGAAGCGTGGGGACATTACCGCGGATCGCTGGAGCGGCTGCTGCACGCGTTCAAATTCGAGCGCCACGATTTTCTCGACGCGCCGCTCGCCGAGTTGCTCGAGTCGGTCGTGCGCGATTCCGATTTCGACGCGATCGTTCCGGTCCCGATGCATCGATCGAAACTGCGTCAGCGCGGCTACAACCAGGCCGAGCTCCTCGGCCGTGCGCTCGCGAAGCGGCTGCGCATTCCGTGCGAGCCGTCGATGCTGCGCAAGCGCGTCGAGCGGAGCGCGCAGTCGACGCTGGCGCGCAGCGATCGCGCCGCGAATGTGCGCGGAGTGTTCGCCGCATCGCCGAACGTTCGCGAGCGGTCGATCCTGATCGTCGACGACATCTGCACTACTGCCGAAACACTTCGCGCGTGCGCGCACGCGCTGCTGTCCGGGAACGCTTCGCGCGTTTGCGCCGTGATCGTCGCTAAAGCCTGATGTTTCGATCGATCTTCATCGCGCTTTCGGAAAGCAAAATATTGCGCGCGATCGCGGAGCGCTCGCGCATCGGCCGCCGTCTTTCGAGCCGCTTCGTTGCCGGCATGACCGTCGAGGACGCGCTCACAGCGACCGCCGCTACCACCGCCCTCGGCATGTCAGTCAGCGTCGACAACCTCGGCGAAAACGTGACGAATCTGGCCGAGGCCGAGGAGAGCGCCGCGCTGTATCACGAGATGCTCGATCAGATCGCGGCGCGCAAGCTCAACGCGAACGTCAGCATGAAGCTCACACACATGGGACTCGACGTCGACGAGAAAGTCTCGCGAGAGATCACCTCGAAACTCGTCGAGCATGCCGCGCGGATCGAGAACTTCGTGCGCATCGACATGGAAGGCTCGCCGTACACCGAGAAGACATTGCAGGTCGTTCGCGAGCTGCATCGCCGGCCCGGTCACGCCGGTCGCGTCGGCGCCGTCATCCAGTCGTATCTTTTCCGCAGCGAGAAAGACGTCGAGACACTTTGCGCCGAGAAGATCCGCATTCGACTCTGCAAAGGCGCGTACAAAGAGCCGCCCGAGATCGCGTTCCAGAAAAAAGAGGATGTCGACGCGAACTTCGTGAAGCTGATGAAGATGCTGCTGAAGAGCGGGACGTATCACGGCATCGCGACGCACGATCCGAAGATGATCGACGCGACGATCGCGTTCGCGTCGACCGAGAAGATCGCCGCCGATCAGTTCGAGTTTCAGATGCTGTACGGCGTGCGCCGCGACCTGCAGCAGAAGCTCGTACGCGAAGGCTGGCGCATGCGGGTTTACATTCCGTTCGGGACGGAGTGGTACCCGTATTTGATGCGAAGGTTGGCGGAGCGGCCCGCGAACGCGCTCTTTATCCTGAAGAATCTGTTTCGTTAGAAGGCTGAATTAAGAATTTCGAATTTCGAATGAAGAATTGAGAATTTTCTTAATTCTTCATTCAAAATCCGAAATTCTTAATTCTTCGCACCAACTCCTGACACTTCCCACTTCGGCCTCTCCTTCCACCTCGGATGGAACCACACCCACTGCTCGGGAACTTTGCGGATGTGTTCCTCGATCGCGGCGGTCAAACGCGTGGTGATTTCCACCGGATCCGTTCCGAAGAACGGCTTGTGAAAGGTGACGATCTGCTTTCCTTTTTTCCTCTCGATGAAGCAGATCATCACCGGCGCTTCGGCGCGAACCGCGAGTTTCGCGGGGCCGATCGGGGTCAGCGCCGGTTTTCCGAAGAAGGGGACCTTCACGCTTTCGGCGCGGATGTTCTGATCGATCAGAAACGCCAGCAGGCCGCCGCGGCGGAGCGCGCGGAACATGTCGAGCGCGCCGGCGGTCGATCCGCGTCCGATGGTGTGCATTCCGAAATGCTCGTGCAGTTGCACGATGATGCGATTGAAGTCGGGCTCGTCGCGATCGCGCTGCAGAATCGTCAGCGGGTGACCGAGGAGTGAGACGGTGGCGGCGAGCCATTCCCAGTTTCCGCAGTGTCCGGTGAAAATCAGCATTCCCTTTCCGGCGGCCAGTCCTTCATCGATGTGCTCCGCGCCGTGAATCTCAGTCGTGCGCTTCAGCGTCTCGACGTCGAGATTGACGAGCCATCCGAGCTCGAACATCGACGCGCCGAGTGCGTGGAACATGTCGCGCACCGCGGCGCGGCGTTTCCGCTTGCTCCAATCGGGAAATGCGATCGCGATGTTGTTCATCGCGCGGGTCCGATAACGGCCTAACACGTGCCAGCCGAGGTGCCCGATTGCGACGCCCCACGCGCGGACGATCGGAAGCGGAAGGTTGCGGGTGACGAAGTTGAGTGCGCGGATGGCGACCGCAATGACGCGGCCTCTAAGTCTTCTGTGCTTCAGATTTCCCACTCTTGAATTCCTCGAGGATGGAGTCCCAGTCGCCGCGCTCGCGCAGGAGGCGCTCGACCATTTCGCGAAATGCGCCGTGTCCGCCGCGGCTCTGCAGCTTCCAATACGCGGCGTCGAAGATTTCCGTCGCAGCATCCGAAGGCGCGGCCGAGATTCCGGCGCGCAGCATCGGAGCGAGATCGGGGAGATCATCGCCGACGTAAAGGACCTGATCCATGCGCAGCATCAGTTTCTTCACCAACTGCTCGCAGGCTACCAGCTTGTCGGCGGAACCCTGGTGCAATTCCGTGATTCCGAGCTCGCGCGCGCGGCGCTCGAGGGCAGGGGAGCGGCGGCTGGTGAGGAGCGCGACCGCGACGCCGACCCGCTGCGCCAGCTTGGCGCCGAGGCCGTCGCGGACGTTGAATTCTTTGACCTCGCGCGTTTCACCGGCGTAGATGATTTTGCCATCCGTCCAGACGCCGTCGACGTCGGAGACGATCAGGCGGATGTCATTCGCGCGCGAAGGCATTTGCGTTTGAAGTGTGGCACAGACACTCTTGTCTGTGCAGTGCCGAGTGCCGCGTGCCGAGTGCCGAGGCTTCGGTTGCTCGGCACTCGGCACTCGGCACCCGGCACTCCGACTTCTGTGCCACACTAATATCTTCCATGGGAGCTCTCTATCGCGAATTCGAGCGATCGCTCGAGGAGTGGGGCCGTCGCTTCGCGGACAAGCCGCGCGACGAGATGATCCATCTCTTCCTCCTCGCGCTGGAGCGCGAAGAGATCGTCGCGGTCAGCTATCGCGAGAACGCGATCGCGCAGCGCCTCGCCGCGATGCCGATCACGGAAGACATCCGCGAGCTGATCCGCCACGCGCTTATCTGGATCTGGAAAGACGAGGAGATGCACTCGATCTACATCCGCGGCGCGATCCTGCGCTTCGGAAACTTCCGGCTGAGGACGACCGCCTATCTGCGCCAGCTCGCCGGCGGCGTGGGCGGATGGTCGACCTCGGTCGTGATGCATGCGCGCTGGCGCGACGCGCCCGTCTCGCGCCTCCTCGCTAAGACCGTCACTACGACCGGTTCGCTCCTCGGCGCCATCCCCGCTGAAGTCCGATCGTCGCTGGAGTACGGAACGTTCCGGCAGTTCTGCGACTTCAACGTCGACGCCGAAAAAACCGCGTGGCTCTGCTGGAGTCGCATCCGTCACCTCGCGCAGAACGAGCGCGACATGCCGCGGACACTGCTCGCGGATTTCGAACGCATCGAGCGCGATGAGCTCCGCCACGGCCAGCTGTTCGAATTGTTCGCGCAGACATTCGATACCGATGACCATCTCGCTGAAAACCAGACTGCCGAGAAGTTGGCCGCGAACATCGGCAAGATCGGCGAAGAGTTTTTGCCGAAGAGGATGCGATCACGATCGGCACTCGAGTCCCCCCTCGGCAGTGGTGGCGAGGTCTTCGTGATGCGCGGCGATTCGCGCGACGAAAAAGAATCAGTATTCGATCGGATCTTGAATGCCTGTGGACTCCTGACCGCCATCGACGCACGCGCCTCGCACCTCGGCAAGCGCCGCGATCAGATGACGGTGGCGATCAAGCCGACGTTCATGCTCGGCTACAGCCACAAGGATCCGTCGGTCGTCACCGATCCGAAGACCGCCGATCAGCTCGCGCGATTTCTGCGCGCGTCCGGCGTCGGCGACGTCCTCCTGATCGAAGGGCCGAACATCTACGACGAGTTTTATGGAAAGCGTTCGGTGCGCGACGTTGCGCAGTATTTCGATTTCACGTCGCCGTCGTACCGACTCGTCGATGCTTCCGAAGACCAGGTCGAGCATGCGTACACGCGCGGCATGGCGCAGTACACGGTCAGCCGCACGTGGCGCGACGCCGATTTTCGAATCTCGCTCGGGAAAATGCGAAGCCATCCGGTCGAGCTGGCGTATCTCACGCTCGCGAATGTCGAATGGCTCGGCGCGCGGTGCGATCAGTTTCTGTTCTGCGAGCGGCAGGCGCAGCGCGAGACGGCGATCATGATGCTGCTCGATTCGTGTCCGCCGCATTTCGGGATTCTCGAAGCGTGGGACAACATCCCGGACGGCCTCGTCGGTGTGATGGGCTGCAGAAGGCCGCGCACGCCGCTGCGGTTTTATGCAGGTCGCGATGCGCTGGCGGTGGATGTCGTCGCGTCTCGGCACATCGGCATGCACGATCCGCGGGACTCGAGCATCTTGCGCGCGGCGTTCCACTGGTTCGGCGCGGGATATACCGAGCCGAAGGTGATTGGCTGCGACGAGCCGGTCACGCCGTGGAAGAGTCCGTATCACAGCGAAGTCTCGACGTTCCTCTCGCTCATCGCTTATCCGACCTACGTGTTAGGCAGCGGCCGCGGAAAATTGTTCGTGCCGGAGATGGATGAGAACGCGTGTCCTCCGCTCGAGCCGCCGTCGATGCCGCTGCGCGCGGCGCGGCGCGCGATGCAGTCGATGATCGGCCTGAGACTCGGGCGATGAAGGTCGCAATCGTCGGGGGAGGGGTGGGCGGGCTGGCGGCGGCCGCGCGCCTCGCGATATTAGGCCATCGCGTACAGATTTTCGAGGCGCGCGACGATGTCGGCGGTCTCGCATCCGGATTTCAGGCCGGCGGCGCGTGGTTCGACGGCGGGCCGTACATCGTCCTCGATCGTCCCGGACTCGAATGGGCGCTGGAGAAACTCGGCCTCGATGTCGGAGCGTTGCGCCTCCAGCCGGCCACAGATTTCTACACTCTCGGCGACACGCACATCTACCTCGATCTGCAGCGGACAGTTGAGGGGCTGGGCGCCGCGGGTCCG
>DATBSF010000149.1:0-4600 GCA_036559905.1 Thermoanaerobaculia bacterium
ATGGCGATGATCTGCTGAAACGCATCGCGAGCGATCCGCTTTTCGGCATCGACCGCAAGACGATGGACGCGATGGCGAATCCAAACAACTACATCGGTCTCTCGCGCCAGCAGACCGAGCGATTCCTCATCGAGCACATCGATCCGATCCTGTCGGCGAACGTGATCACGCGCGGGACGGCCGAGGTGCGCGTATGAGAAGTCAGAAGGCAGAAGGCAGAAGGCACAAGGATTACGCGCCCGGACTTCTGCCTTCTGCCCTCTGCCTTCTGACTCTAGTCAGTTGCGCAATCGCTCCCAAGCCGCAGCTGGCTCCGCCTCAAACGGATCTCCATGGCATTGCGAGCTGGTACGGACAGGAATTCGCGGGGCGCACGACGGCGAACGGCGAGATTTTTGATCCACTCCTCTTCACCGCCGCGCATCGCACGCTTCCGTTCGGAACCGTTCTCGATGTGCAGAATCCGAAAACGCATCAAAGCGTGCGCGTCCGCATCAACGATCGCGGGCCTTACATCGGCGGCCGGATGATCGACTTGTCGTACGCCGCCGCGCAACAGATCGGACTGATCGAGCCGGGCAGCGGTCAAGTCGACCTCACGGTCGTGAAACTCGGCAATGGCGAGCGCGAGCCGCCTGCGCCCTACGTCGTGACGATTCCGGATGTGAAGCCGATCCCGGTGCCGACCGAGACCGATGTGCCGAGTACGATCCCGGTAGTTGTCGACAATGTGCAGGTGGTCGAGGAGCGCCACGGAGTCGAGACACGCATGCAGGTTTCGCCGGACGGAAAAAAGATCGAAGAGGTGCCGCTCAAACCGGTGGTCGCTCCAGCGCCAGTTCCGGCGCCGGCTCCCGTGAGAGTCGTTGCATCGACGGCCGGGAAGTACATCGTGCAGGTCGGCGCGTTCGCGCAGGAAGCGAACGCGAAACGCCTCGCGCTCCAGTTGGCGCAGATGGGCCTCGGCGCGAAGATCGAAAACGGCACGTCGCTGTTCTACGTCCGCCTCGGACCGTATGACACGCGCGAGAAAGCGATTCAGGCGCGTACGCGGCTCGAGAGCGCTGGCCTGTCGGCGATCGTGGTTTCGCAGTGACTAAGTCAGTTCCGATTCCGCGAAGAAAAAGCTGATCTCGACTTTCGCGTTTTCGTCGGAGTCCGATCCGTGAATCGCGTTCTGCTCGATCGATTCGCCGAACTCCGCGCGGATCGTTCCGCGATCCGCTTTCTTCGGGTCTGTCGCGCCCATCAGCTTGCGCAGCCGCGCGACGGCATCGTCACGTTGCAGCGCAGCGATGTAGACCGGCCCCGAGATCATGTACTTCACGAGATCCTTATAGAACGGCCGCTCGCGGTGGACGGCATAGAAACCTTCGGCCTGCCGCTGCGCGAGCGCAACTTTTTTCAACCCGAGGATCGTGAACCCCTCGGCTTCGATGCGGCTGATGATTTTTCCGAAATTCCCCTTCCGGACGGAGTCCGGCTTGATGATCGTCAATGTACGGTTCGCCATGGCGGCGCGGATTATATACAGGCGATCACGAGGCCATTCTCGAATTTGTAATTCGGATCGCGGGGAATGGCCGGATCGTCTTTGCAGATGACGGCGTCCTTCACCTCCACCGGAGTGCGAATCTCGACGCCGTGACCGACGATGCACGATTCGAGAACGACGCCGCGTGCGATGAAGCAGTCATCGCCCACGATGCTGTCGCGCACCTCGCCCTCGATCACGGACTTACCGATCATTTTTCCGATTGCTCGTGCCGCTGCCAGATAGCGTTGCGGCGTCCCGATGTCGAACCACATCGGATCATCGTTCAGCACCGCCGCGACTTTCTCGCGATCGCTTTTCACCAGCGGCTGATAGACATCGCCGGTGATTTCGGAGACCGGCCGGTCGGGGAGGTAGCGAAAGATGCGCGACGCGACGCAATGCGATCCGGAAAACATCAGCGATCGTCCGCGGCCGTGGCCGTATCCGGTGATCAATCCGTTCTCCTCCCACACCGCCGTGTAGCGATCTCCGGACGGCGGATGTCGCAAGGTCAGCGCGGCGATTGCATCTCGCTCGCGCCGGGCGCTGCGAAGACTCTCGAAGTCCGGTCGCTGCAAGGTGTCGCCGTTCATCAGAAAAAAATCTTCTTCGCGCTCGAGAAGCGAGCGCACATTGCGCAAACCGCCGCCGGTGCCGAGGATTTGCGGCTCGTAGGAGAAGTGAAAACGGATCTTCGGAAACATGGAAGGCAAATAGTTCTCGATCGTTTGCGGCAGGTGATGCAGGTTGACGACGATTTCCGTCGTGCCGGCGTCGACGAGTGAATCGACGAGCCACGCGATGAGCGGCCGGCCGCCGAGCGGCAACATCGGCTTCGGCACGCTGTAGGTGATGGGACGCAGCCGCGTGCCGATGCCCGCGGCCAAAATCATGCTTTTCATTGATTCCTAGTTCTCCGTTCTCGGTTCTCGGTTCTCAGTGGGACGCGCGGGACCGAGAACCGAGAACTGAGAACCGAGAACTGGCATCACAAATCTTCCGGCGCGAACACCATGTTCTCGGGCAGATCGCTGCGCGTGCGGCGCGCCTGACGATACAAATCGGCGTACGTTTGCCGGATCGCCTGATCCATGTTCATGCCGAGGTCGGAGGCGACGGAGCGGATGACGTCGATGGGGCCTTCGATTTCGAAGAATTCGCCGATCGGCGTGCGATCGAGCACGATCTCGACATCCTTGACCCGCCAGACCTCGCGAAATTTCTGATAGCGAAACACCGGCTTGAATCCGAGTGCGTCGAGCAGCTCGATGGCGAGCTCGAAGCTCTCCACGCCGGTCTGCACTTCTTCGCGCTTCTTGATCCCGCCCTCCATCGACATCGGACCCTTGTACGTTGCGATCGCGTATTTGCCGAACTTGCGCACGCGCAGCAGCGCGCCTTTGGTGCGCAGCTCGCCGCGGCGATCGAGCACGATGTTGTCTTCGAACGTTGCGGGATAGAGCTGATGCGCGCCGATTTCCTGCAGTCGTCGCGTGAGCGCGCCGCGATCGGCCAGCGGAAACTTGACTTCGATTTCCTGCGCCATCAGGACGCTCGCAGAACTTCGAGGCCGGGCAGCTTCGCGCCGGCGATGAACTCCAGCGACGCGCCGCCGCCGGTCGAGATGTGGCCGATGCGGTCGGCGTAGCCGGACTCCTTCACCGCTTCCACCGACTCGCCCCCACCCACCACCGTCACCGCATTCGCCTCGGCCACCGCACGCGCCATGGCCATCGTGCCGGCCGCAAATTCTTTTTTCTCGAACATGCCCATCGGCCCGTTCCAGAAAATCGTGCGCGCTTTCTTCAGCACTTCCGAAAACTTCGCGATCGTTCGCGGTCCGATGTCGAGCGCCTTTTGCTTCTCGGTCAAGCCTTTCGAGACGTCGACGACACTTCCATCTTCCAGCACGACGTCGATCGGCAGAATGACCTTCGCCGACGAGATGCGCTTTGCGACCTCGATCGATTCCTTATCGACCAGCGACGCGCCCATGTTGATGCCCGTGGCCGCGAGGAACGTGTTCGCCATTCCGCCGCCGACAAGCAGGGTATCCGCTTGCTTGACGAGCGCCTCGAGCGGCTCGATCTTGCCGGCAATCTTCGCGCCGCCTAACAACGCGACGAACGGCCGGTCGGAAACGTTCGTGATCTTCTGCAGGAACTCGATCTCGCGTGCCAGCAGCAGACCGCCGGCGGCGTGATCGGTCTCGTACAGCAGTGGAAGCGCTTCGATCGATGCGTGCGCGCGATGCGACGCTCCGAATGCATCGTTGACGTAGGCGTCTGGTGCAAGCCTCTGGAGCGCTCGCGCAAAGTTCGAATCGTTGTCTTCTTCGCCCGGATGAAAGCGCAGATTCTCGAGCAGCAGCATCTGTCCCGTTTTCAATTGCGCAGCTTTCTGCTCGGCCTGCGCTCCGATGCAATCGTCCGCCCACTGCACGTCGGCTCCGATCAACTCCGCAAGCTTCGCGCGCACCGGTTTCAGCGAATACTTCTCGTTGCGCGATCCCTTGGGACGGCCGAGGTGGCTGGCGATGACGATGGTGGCGAGGCGCTCGCGGAGGAGGCGCAGCGTCGGCAGCGTCTCCTCGATGCGGGTGGCGTCGGTGATGGTCGCGCCTTCCAGCGGCACGTTGTAATCGACCCTGTAGAAGACGCGGCTGCCGTCGACGTGGAGCTGGTCGACCGTGCGAATCTCGATCATCGGGCCGTGAGCGATTCCTGCTTCACGCGTGCTACGTGGGCAATAAGGTCCAAAATCCTATTCGAGTATCCCCACTCGTTGTCGTACCACGCCAGGATCTTGTGCATGTGCGGATCGACGGAGCGGGTGAATGTCGTATCGACGATGGAGGAATGCGGATCGCCATTGAAATCTCTTGACACTAATTGTTCATCAGAATATGTGAGGATTCCTTCGAGTTTTCCGTGTGAGGCGTCGCGAAGGACCTGATTGATCTCCTCCACGCTGGTGGCCCTCTCGGTTTGAAACGTCAGGTCGACGACCGAGACGTTCGGCGTCGGCACGCGGATCGAGATTCCGTCGAATTTCCCCTTCAGC
>DATBSF010000150.1:0-12507 GCA_036559905.1 Thermoanaerobaculia bacterium
TCGCATCTGATCGCGTGTTCGGTCTACTCGATGATCTACAAGAAGCCGTGCGGCGAAGAATCCCCGAAGTGAAGTTGTTGTAGGTTCGATGGCCGATCGTCTCGAGCGCCTCAAGGCTCGCATCAAAGAGCTTCCCGATCGCCCCGGCGTGTATCTGCACAAGAACGCCGAGGGAGAGGTGATCTACGTCGGGAAGGCGAGGAATCTGAAGAATCGCGTCGGCGCGTACGTCGTCGGCAAAGGCGACCGCGATCCGCTTGCGGCCGCGCTGGTGAAAGAGATCGAGGCGATCGATTTCGTCACGACCAACAACGAGCTCGAGGCAGTCATGCTCGAGAACAATCTGATCAAGACGCATCAGCCGCGATACAACGTCCTCCTTCGCGACGACAAAACGTATCCGTATCTCAAGGTCACGCTCTCCGAAGATTTTCCGCGCGTGGTGTTCACGCGCCGCGTCGATCGCAAGAAAGGCGATCTCTTCTACGGACCGTTTTTCGCGGGCACTGCGCGCCGGCTTCTGAAGCTCGTCGCCGATCAATTCAAGCTGCGGAGCTGCGATCTCGAGATCGTCGATGGAAAAAGCGCGCTGCCACGTCCGTGTCTCTACTACGACATGCACAAGTGCCTCGGCCCCTGCGTCGTCGGCCTGACGACGAAAGAGGCCTACCGCGACATGACCGACGACGTCGTCCTTTTTCTGAGCGGCAAATCGAAGGAGCTGCAGCGGCGTTTAACGGAGCGCATGTATCTCGCCGCCGAAGCGGAGAATTACGAGATCGCGAGTTACTACCGCGATCTGATCCGAACCGTCGAGCGCGTGCAATCGGAGCAACAGGTCGCATCGGCGGGGGAAGAGGACGTCGATGTCTGGGGCCTGCATGAGGAAGGGGGCGACGTCGCCGTGCAGCTCTTCGTCATTCGCGACGGCAACGTCGTCGACCGCCGCGAGCTCTTCTGGGAAAAAATTGGCGACTACCAGCCCAGTTATTTCCTCGGCGAAGTCGTGCAGCGCTACTACCAGGACAATCTGTTCATCCCGCCCGAGATCCTTCTGCCGTTCGATGTCGAAGAGTCCGAGCTGCTGGCCGAGTGGCTGACGCAGACGCGCGGATACAAAGTCTCGTTGCGCGTGCCGCAGCGCGGGCGTGGCGTCGATCGCGTCGAGCTGGCGAACCGCAATGCGCGGCTCTCGCACGAGTCGCGTTTTCGGAAGTCACAACAGGACCGATTGCAGATCGCCGCTGCACGACTTGCACAAATTCTTGGGCACTCCGGCGAAGTCAACCGCATCGAATCATTCGACATATCGAATATTCAGGGCAGCGATTCTGTAGCGGGCATGGTGGTGCTCGACCGCGGAAAATTCGACAAGAACCAGTATCGCGTCTTCAACATCCGCAGCGTCGAAGGTGCGGACGACTTTCGCTCGATGGCCGAGGCGGTGGATCGAAGATATCGGCGGCTGTTGGATGAGGAGCGTGCGCTTCCCGACATGATTCTGATCGACGGCGGGCGAGGGCAGCTCAACGCCGCGCTCACGGCGCTCAATCGCCTGGGCATCGAGGGCCTCACCATCGCGGGTCTCGCCAAACGTGAAGAAGAGATTTACGTTCCCGACCGCGACGAACCGATTCGACTCGATCGGCACGAGCCTGCGCTGCAACTTCTGCAGATGGTGCGCGACGAAACACATCGCTTCGCGGTGTCGTCACACCGGCGACGTCGATCGAAGCGCATGCTGCACAGCGAGCTCGATGATCTGCCGGGCATCGGCGAAAAGCGTCGGCGTCTTCTGATCGAGCGATTCGGCAGCGTCTCGGGCGTGAAGCAGGCTTCGGAACAGGACCTCATGAATCTGCTTGGTCGTAAAGTGGGAAAATCGCTGTACGCGGAATTGCATGCTCTGTGATCTCTGTGTCCTCTGTGGTGAAAAGCTCTCACCACAGAGAGCACAGAGAGCACAGAGCGTGCGATAATCTGAAATGCGACTTCCCACGGAAAAAGTGAAAGGGCGGGGGGAATGAGTTTCGAAGGGGAAATCGGCGAGATCGATTTGATCCAGCGTCTCGTCGAACTGGGTCGCGAGCGCTTCACCGGCGCAATCCGATTCGAGCAAGACGGCATCATCAAGATCGTCTACTTCAAAGGCGGCGATGTGCTGTCGGCGAGCACCAACGATCGCATCGACGCAGTCGACGAGATCCTGCTGCGCGCCGGCAAAGTGGACAAAGAGCACGTGAAGCAGGCGCTCTCGCGCCGCAAAGAAAACGAATCTCTCGGCGACGCCCTGCTCAATCTCGGATTCATCACGCGTAAGGAGCTGACGTGGGGACGGCGGATCCAGGTCATTGGAATCCTCCGATCCGTCAAGACGTGGGACCACGGGCAGTACGCGATCGTGGCCGACTATCTGCCGAAGCGGGAAGAGGGAACACTCTTTCCGCTGCAGCAGACTCTGATCGAGATGTACGTCACCGATCAGGACCGATCGCCGTACGAGCGCGCGCTCGAAGGTGGATCGGCGGTCCTGGAGAAGACAGCTGAATTCGAGCTGGCCTTCGCGCGACTCGGTCTGAACGAAGACGCATCGGAGATCGCGACGAAGATCGATGGCAAGCGGACGGTGGCGGAGATCGCGGCCGTCACCGGCAAGGACATCTTCAACACCTACAAACTTCTCGAAGCTCTCCGGGCCCTCGGACTTCTTCGCAAGCTCGAATCCGAATCAAAAGCTGAAGTAAAGGATGAACTTGCGTTCTCATCGCTCGGCGTAGCCGACGCGGCGGATGCATGGAGCAGCGGCAAGATGCCGGCGTTCCAACTCGAGCCGGAGCCGCCTGTACAGCCGGCGATGGAGTCGGCGCCTCCTCCACCGCCGATGCTTCCCGATGTCCAGTGGGGATTCGACGAAGCACAAATCGAGACCGCGAACCAGGCGGCTGAGTCTCGGCCGCTGCCGCCACCGCCGGTGCCGATTCCGCGGAGCGTGACCCATTCGCAAACGCAATCGCGAAGGACTCCGCCGAAGTTCGCGCGGCCGGAAGCGAAGAAGCGGGGCGCGCCGGTGTTTCTGATGATCGTGCTTCTGATCATCGGCGCAGCTTCATTTGCGGCGTGGTGGTATTGGAAGCAGTTGAATGCCGAGCCGGTGCCGATAGAAGTCGTGCGGCCGATGAAACCTCCGGTGGACGTGACGCCGATTCCGCCGCCAGCGCCAGTTCCGGGTCCTGCGCCTGTCCCGGCGCCTGCTCCTCAACCAGTGCTCGCGCAACCGGCTCCAGCGCCGACTCCAACTCCGAGTGTGGTGGCCGGCGCCCCCGCCGGCACAAGGGCGGGCGGGGCGCCCGCCACCACGCTAGCAACGCAAGCAGCGAACAAATTCACCCTCCAGGTCGAGCTCGTTTGCCAGGACGCTTCGCTGCGCAAGGCGACGGCGATGGGCGGCGACAAAGTCTGGTCTTCTCCGATCACGTATCGCGGTCAGCAGTGCTACCGCGTGTTCTGGGGACGCTATCCGACGCGGGCTGCTGCCGAGGCTGCCGTCGGAGAAATACCGGCCGGACTGCGAGGTAGCAAGCCTGTTGCAGTAACAATTCCGACGCCGTGATCAACTCAATTCTTACCGCCACCGGACTCGGCCTCGGCGCCGGCGTGAACGCTTACGCGACGCTGCTCGTGTTCGGCTTGCTGGCGCGATGGCAGCCATCGCTTTTTCATGACGACCTCGCGAAATTTTTCGCAACAACGCCGGTGCTCATCGTCATCGGCGTGCTCTATCTGATTGAATTCGTCGCCGACAAAATCCCGACCGTCGATCATGTGTGGGATGTGATCCACACATTCATTCGCCCGCTCGCCGGAGCAGTGGTTGCGTTCGCGGCGGTGCAGAATCAGATTCCGCGCGGCGCGGTGATCATCCTGACGATCATCGCGGGCGGAGTGGCGCTCGGCGCACACGCAACGAAAGCGGGCATTCGCGGCGCGAGCACGGTGACGACCGCGGGCGTCGGCAATCCGATTCTTTCGCTCTTCGAAGACGTGTTCGCATTTGCCGCTGCGATCGCCGCGATTCTGCTGCCGTGGCTGGTCGTGCTGGTCATCATCATCGTGACGCTGTTTTTTATCGGACTGTATCGGCGGGTCAGGCGAGCATGACTATTAACCATGTCGGCATGCCGACAATTGTTCTAAGCTGTTGAAATTGCAACAATTTAGTATCAGCAATTTTCATCTCGAACAACCTGTTAGACTGCCAGTGTGGAGCGGATCGGAGGATCGCCGTCCTGAGCTTTGTCGAAGGATGGAGGAAAGTCCGAACTCCAACGGGCAGCAGGCTGGATAACATCCAGGCGCGGGAACGCGACGGAAAGTGCAACAGAGAATAGACCGCCGAACTGCTGCCGCAAGGCAGCGGAGGCAAGGGTGAAACGGTGCGGTAAGAGCGCACCGCGTCCCGCGAGAGCGGTGACGGCACGGCAAACCCCCTGCGGAGCAAGACCAAATAGGGAAGCGATGGAACCGCCCGTTTCCGCTACAAGCTTCCGGGTAGGTTGCTCGATCACCGCGGCAACGCGAGTGACAGATGAATGATCCTCGCCCGCGAGGGAAACAGAATTCGGCTTACAGATCCGCTCCACATTTCTTTTTAGTGCCGAGTGCCGAGTGCCGAGTGACGAGTCGGGGGCGGGCGTGACTCGGCACTCGGCACCCGGCACTCGGCACTTAATCAAGCCGCGCGCAATCACGCGCAATTCCCGCATCGCAGTGCTCGCAATTTCGTCCCCATCCGAAATTGAAAAGATCGAACAAGCGCGGCGCAATCTCGAGTCTCGCGGAGCGCGCGTCACCATCGCCGAGAACATCGCGCATCGCCATCGCGGATATCTCGCCGGCACCGATGACGAGCGCGTCGAACAGCTCAACCGTTACTTGAACTCTTCGGAGTTCGACGCGTTTTTCTTCACGCGCGGCGGCTACGGCGCGATGCGCATCCTCGATCGCATCGACTACGAAGCCATCCGCCGCAGTCCGCGGCCGGTCGTCGGATTCAGCGACCTCACCGCGCTGCATCAGGCGATGGCGATCCATGCAAATGTCGCCAGCTTCCACGGCCCGATGCTGAATCTCGATTTCTTCGACGGACTCACACCCGAGGTCGAGGAGTGGTTCTGGGCGATGTTAGGCGGAGCGGCGCCGATGACGCACGCTGTCGCGCGCGATCAGGTCGTCATCGAAGGGGAAGGCGAAGGAATCCTCTTCGGCGGATGTCTGTCGCTCACCACGGCGCTCATCGGAACGGCATACGACTTCTGGATCGATGACGGAATCTGGTTCTGGGAAGACGTCGATGAAGCGGTCTATCGCATCGACCGAATGTTGACCCACCTAAACCTGTCCGGTAGACTGAAAAATATCCGTGGCGTGATCATTGGGAAGCTGAAAGGGTGCGGCAGTCCGGCCGAGATCGAGGCTCTTCTGCACGAAACCTTTGACCCGTATGGAATTCCGGTCGTCCGCGATCTGCCCTTCGGCCATCAGGGAAACAACCTCCTCATGCCGATAGGCGCTGCCGTCCGGCTCAGCACCTCTGATGGCGCGCTGACGGTTTTACAGGCTGCGGTCCAACCATGAAAGCCGTTTTCAAAACCACCGGCGGAAAAGATCCGGTCAAAGACAACACCGCCAGCTACTCCGCCGGTGAAGTCATCTTCCACCAGGGCGACCTCGGCACCGACATGTTCATCATCCAGGAGGGCGAGGTCCACATCATCAAGAACATCAACGGCGCCTCGCACGTGCTCTCGAAACTCGAGAAGGGCGACTTCTTCGGCGAGATGTCGGTGCTCGAATCCCTTCCGCGGACCGCGGACGCCATCGCGATCACCGATGTGAAAACAGTGATCATCAACGGCGCGCGCTTCGATGAGATGCTCCGGAAGAATCCCGAAGTCGCGGTGCGCATCATCCGGAAATATTCGAAGCGGCTGCGCGAAGCGAACACACTGCTCGAACGCCTCGTCGGCCGCGAGGTCGACGCCGATCAGGCCGCGCTCGAGTCGACGCACCTCGCGCCGCAGGAGCGCGGACGCCATCGCCTGGTCGATGTCACCAGCGGCGCATCGTTTTTCTTCAGCCGCGGAGATGAGACGACGATCGGAAGGGCGGATCCGGTAACCGGCATTCTTCCCGACATCGACCTGACGCCAGTCGACAACAATCGATCCGTCTCGCGCCGGCACGCGAAGATCATCCGCGCCTCGAACGACTACCACGTGCTCGAGGAAGTCGGCACCGTCAACGGCACCTACGTCAACGACGTGCGCATTCCGACCGGCGTGCCCGTCACGTTGCACAACGGAGATCTGCTCAAGATCGGGCTCATTTCGATGAAGGCCGTGTTCGACTGATTACGGCGCGCCAGTCGGCAGGCAGAAGAAGTCGGTGGTCTGGATCTTCACGACTTCATGACACGGATAGGGAAAGATCAGGAACCAGCAGACGGTGTTCTTCGTCGTCGAAATCATCTTGGGCCCACAACCGAACCCGGTCGGACAACTCAACACCGCACCCTGACCCATCACTGTCGTACTGCCAGGAGCATTGCGCGCGGGACTCTCGCCGCACCACATGTCGGTCCGCTTGATGCCGGACAAGCAGACCGCATTCGACGTGCAAGTTGCATTGAGCGAGGGTGCCGGAACAGCACTCTTCAGAAAACAGACGGCGCTGGTCGGGTTCTTCAAAGGCGGCCTCACGAATGTCCAGGCCCTGCAGGCCGCATTGGCATCGCAGAGCGCCGAGCACTGATTAGGAGTCGTAACCAGGCTGCTGCTGATGTCGCTGCCGAAAAAATCGTAGCCATACGCAGTGAGACTCATCGAGACGAGCATGATCGCGACGACATAGATTTTCTTCATGAAGGGAATGATATCCATCAATAATGAATAGTGGAAGTACCCTCGCGAGATGCTACTCGGCGTAGACCTGTCCTCGAGTCGCGCAAAATAGACGCGTGGCCACAGCCCCCGACACTCCGGTCCAGTTCCTCAAAGGCGTTGGCGCGTCCCGCGCGAAGGTGCTCGCCGAATACGGACTGAACACCGCCGGCGACCTGCTGTGGTTTTTCCCGTTTCGCTACGAAGACCGTCGCCACCCCACGCCCATCGCAGACCTCGGCCATCACCTCGACGAGCCGGTGCTCGTGCGCGGGCGGGTGATCTCGGCGCACGCACGCGTCTCGCCGTTGAAGCGGATGAAGATCTACGAGGCGGTGCTCGAAGACGAAAGCGGCGGGGTGAAGCTGGTCTGGTTCAACCAGCCGTTTCTCTCCGATCAGATCAAGCGCGGCGATCGTCTGGCGGTTTTCGGTGCGCCGAAGTTTTCATCGTACGGCCATCTCCAGGTCGAAGGTCCGGATTGGGAAAAATTCGAGGGCGATGAGGAGGCGGAGGGGGCGATTGTTCCGATCTATTCGAAGGTCGGGAACATTCCGCCCAAAGCGCTGCGGCGCATCGTCGCGCAATCGCTCGAAGTCTTGCCTGCGCTCGACGATCCGCTTCCGGAGAAAATCCGCGAGGCGCTGCGCGTCGGGACGCTCGCGCCGGCGCTCGAACAACTCCACCGTCCGGCCGAGCTCAACGACCAGTTTCTGTTTCGCCGCTCGACGGCGCATCGCCGGATCATCCTGCAGGAGTTCTTCACGTTCCAGCTCGCGCTGCGCGTCCGCCGCGCGACTGAGGAAGTGAAAAAGAAAGACCGCAAGATTCGGATCGACGACTCGATCCGCGCCGAAGTGCGAAAAATCCTGCCGTTCAAATTGACGCGCGCGCAGAAACGGGTGCTGAAGGAAATCGCCGACGATCTCCAGACGCAGCGGCCGATGTACCGGCTGCTGCAGGGCGACGTCGGAAGCGGAAAGACGATCGTGGCGCTGATCGCCGCGATGATCGCGATCCGCAACGGGCATCAGGTCGCATTGCTCGCGCCGACCGAGATCCTCGTGGAGCAGCACTTCCAGCGAATCAGTCAACTACTTGACCACTCGGTCGTGCTGGCCAGGGCAACCGGATCGGCAACGGCATCGGAGCGGCGGACGTTGCAAGCCGGCTTGCGCGACGGCTACATCCAGATGGTGATCGGCACGCACGCCCTGCTCGAGGAAAAAATCGAATTCAAATCGCTCGGACTGGCAATTGTCGACGAGCAACATCGCTTCGGAGTGGAGCAGCGCCAGCAGCTTTTCGCGAAGGGCGACACGCCCGACATCCTCGTCATGACCGCCACTCCGATTCCGCGATCGCTGGCGCTCGCGATGTACGGCGATCTCGAGCTCTCCGTGATCGACGAGCTCCCTCCCGGCCGCACGCCCATCAAGACCGCCGTCCGCGCTAGCACGCAGCTCGAGCGTATCTACAGCTTCGCGGAAGACGAAATCGCCGCCGGAGCGCAGATCTACGTGGTGTATCCGATCATCGAAGAATCGGAGAAGCTGAATCTGAAGCCGCTCAAGCAGGGATTCGAATCGACCCGCAAGCGCTTTCCCGATCGCGAGGTCGCGATGCTGCACGGTCGCATGTCGGCCGCCGACAAAGAAGCCACGATGCAGCGATTCAAGGCGGGGGAGATCAACATCCTCGTCAGTACGACCGTAATTGAGGTCGGCATCGACGTGCCGAACGCCTCGATCATGCTGATCATGGATGCCGATCGCTTCGGCCTCTCTCAATTGCATCAACTGCGTGGGCGTGTGGGACGCGGCGAGCGCAAGTCGTACTGCATCCTCGTTTCGGACAAGGAGAAGGAGCGCCTCGATCTGTTTGCCGAGACGCGCGATGGATTTGAAGTCGCGGAACGGGACCTCCAGCTCCGCGGCCCCGGCGAATTCCTCGGTACTCGTCAGTCGGGGGCTTTGCGATTCCGGATGGGAAACATCGTTCGGGACAACGACTTGATGGAGCGCGCCCGTGACACCGCCATCGAGGTCATCGATCGTCAGGGCGTGCCGCGCGCCGAGGAGATCGTACGGAAGTTGCTTGGAGCGGAGGTCGCCGCGATCCGCGATTAGCTCTGTGTCCTCTGTGTTCTCTGTGGTGAAAAGCCTTTACCACAGAGATCACAGAGGACACAGAGATGCTAAACTGCCGCCCGAAAGTCAGAAGGCAGAAAGCAGAAGGCAGAAGTTAATCCAATGCCCATGCTTCTGCTTTCTGCCTTCTGCCTTCTGCCTTGAATAAATTCGTACTCAGCGGCCTTCGTCCGACCGGCCGCGTCCATCTCGGCAACTATTTCGGAGCGGTGCGGAACTGGGTTCGTCTCCAGGACCAGTACCGCTGCTTCTATTTCGTTGCCGACTGGCACGCGCTGACTTCCGACTACGCCGATCCATCAAAAGTCCGTCAGGCGACATTCGATGCCGTCGCCGACTGGATGGCCGCCGGCATGGATCCGAAAAAGTCGACGATCTTCCTGCAGTCGGAAGTGAAGGAGCACGCCGAGCTGCATCTGCTGCTGTCGATGATCACGCCGCTGCCGTGGCTCGAGCGCGTGCCGTCGTTCAAAGACCAGCAGAACGAGATGAAGGATCGCGACCTCAACACCTACGGATTCCTCGGATATCCGCTGCTGCAGACCGCGGATGTGATCATTTATCGTGCAAATTTTGTCCCGGTGGGCGAGGACCAGGCCTCGCATCTCGAGCTGTCACGCGAGATCGTCCGCCGCTTCAACAATTTCTACGGAAACGTTTTTCCGGAGCCGCAGCCGCTGTTCACCGAGACTCCGAAAGTGCCGGGCCTCGACGGACGCAAGATGTCGAAGTCCTACGGGAATACCATTCCGCTGACCGCCAGCGCAGATGAAGTCCGTGCGCTGGTCATGACGATGTTCACCGACCCGAATCGCATCCGCCGCCAGGATCCCGGCAATCCCGACATCTGCAATCTCTTCCAGTTTCACAAACTCTTTTCGGATCAGGCGACGATCGATCGCGTCGATCATGAATGCCGGACCGCGCAGATCGGCTGCGTCGACGACAAGAAGCTTCTGGCCGAGATCATGATCGAGAAGCTGCGCGACATCCGCGCGAGGCGCGTGGAGATCGATCGCGATCCGTCGATCGTCTGGAACGCTCTTCGCGAGGGAAGCCGCAAGGCGCGCGAACGCGCTGGCGAGACGCTCGAGATGGTCCGCAAGGCGATGAAGATCGATTTTCCGGAGATGTCATGATCGAAGAGGAGCTCGACGAGAGCGCGTACAAAGTCACGCTGCCGTCGTTCAAGGGGCCGCTCGATCTGCTGCTGCATCTCATCAAACAAAACGAGATCGACATCTACGACATCCCCATCGCGCTGATCACCGATCAGTACAACTCGTATCTGATGGCGATGGAAGAGCTCGACCTCGAGATCGCCGCCGATTACATCTACATGGCGGCGCTGCTGATCCACATCAAATCGAAGATGCTCCTGCCGCGCGACGAAAACGTGGAACAGGTCGAAGACCCGCGCGCGGAGCTCGTCAACCGATTGCTCGAATATCAGCGCTTCAAATCGGTCGCCGAGACTTTCGCGGAGATGGATGTCGTGCGCATGGGCGTTTGGCCGCGGCCGGCCGTATCGCATAACGGCGAGCCTGCAGAGATCGACATCAGTGAAGTCGGACTCTTCGATCTGATCGATGCCTTCCGCACGGCGCTGACGCGCTACAAAGTCAATCATCCGCAAGCGATCGAGCTGAAGCGCACGCTGCACAAGGTGTCTGACAAGATGGCCGAGCTTTACGCCAGACTAAAGGAGCGATCGCCGATTCAGTTGCAGTGGTTCATCGAAGGCCGCGACCGCGACGAGCTCATCGCCACGTTCCTCGGCGTCCTCGAATTGGTTCGCCTCGGTGGAATCTCGCTGCAGCAAGGCGAGTTGTTCGGCGACATTCTCGTGGCGATGACGCAGAATCCGCTCGACGAAGCCCAATTCGCGATTTACGACCAACGATGAACGAACTCCGCGCAGCCCTCGAAGCCATCCTCTTTGTCAGCAACGAGCCCGTGACGCTCGACGCGCTCACCGAAGCACTCGGCGAGAAGAGTGAGGACGTCACGAAGGAGCTCGAGGAAATCAAACGCGCGCTCGAAACGAACGTCGGCGGATTCACGCTCGAACAAACCGGCGGCGGATGGCGATTCGCAACGCGACCCGAACACGAAGCGGTGCTCAAGAAATACTTCGCGCGAAAAGGGGAGAGCAGGCTGTCGATTGCCGCGCTCGAGACGCTCGCGATCGTCGCGTATCGTCAGCCGATCACCGCGCCGGAGATCTCCGACATTCGCGGCGTGAACTCGACCGCCGTTCTTCGCACGCTCCTCGAGCGCCGTCTCGTGCGCGTCGCCGGACGCAAGGAAGTGGTCGGGAGTCCGTTTCTCTATCGCACCACGCGCGAGTTTCTGATTCACTTCGGATTGAACGACATTCGCGATTTGCCGCGCCTCGAAGAATTCGGAGACCTGATCGGCGAGCCGGTCAGCGACGACGTCATCGCCGCTATCGGGGTACAATCGGTGGCGGTCGACGATCAGACCGAGTGATGCCGGAGCGATTGCAAAAGATCATCGCGCACGCCGGTTTCGCATCGCGGCGCGAAGCCGAGGAGATGATTCGGACCGGACGCGTTACGGTGAACGGTCGCGTCGTCACCGAGCTCGGATCGAAAGCGGAGGCCGGCCGCGATCACGTCAAAGTCGACGGCAAGCTGATCACGCACGCTGAGCCGCACCGCTACATCCTGCTCTACAAGCCGAAAGAAGTGATGACGACCGTCGAGGATCCGCAAGGGCGCACGACGGTCATCGACCTCATTCGGGGAATTCCGGAGCGCATCTATCCGGTCGGACGTCTCGACTATCACTCCGAAGGTCTCGTGCTGCTGACCAACGACGGCGAGCTGGCGTTCAAAGTCTCGCATCCGAAGCATGGATCGGTGAAGACCTACCACGTCAAAGTGCGCGGCGTCCCCGACGATCGCACAGTCGACAAGTTGCAGCGCGGCATCACTATCGAAGGCAAGCGCACGCTGCCGTGCGAGATCTCGCGGGTCAAGACGACGGGACGCACCAGCGAAGAAGGCAACAGCTGGTTCGAAGTGAAGTTGCGCGAGGGACGCACGCAGCAGATCCGAAAAATGTTTCAGGCGATGGGACATCCGGTCGCGAAGCTCAAGCGCATCGCAATCGGTCCGATCTCGGATCCTAAACTCACTCCCGGCGTGTGGCGCGAGCTGACGAAGAACGAAGTGCGGATGCTCGAACGGCAGAAGGATGCGCGGCCGCGCCCGCAATCACGAAAAAAGAGCGCCGCCAGGAAACGGCCAACGACGCGCCGTGTCCGCCGCTAGCCTTGTAGCGCCGGCGGCCTCGCCGGCTGTTCCGCCGGCCGCCGGCCGGCGCTGTGGATCCGCATGACGAACGGTAAACGCGGCCGCCGAGCCGGCGGCGGAACAGCCGGCGGGCCGCCG